>CAMYNJ010000087.1 GCA_947259795.1 uncultured Alphaproteobacteria bacterium
TATGGTGAGCGCGGCAGGATTCGAACCTGCGACCCGCTGATTAAAAGTCAGCTGCTCTGCCAACTGAGCTACGCGCCCCCCGGGTAGGCGGGGCGGGGCCTCGGCCCCGGCGAGGCCAGAACATAAGGATGGCGGCGCGCGGGGTCAATGGCTGTTTGGGGAAACGCGCCGCTCCTCCAGGACCCGGTTCTCGATGCGAATCCGCCAGGCGAGCAGGCCGCCATTGGCGAGCGAGAAAACGGCTGAAATCCCCCAGGCGCCGAAGGCGAGCGGAAGTACGGCGATCTCCGCGGCAACGATCAGATAGTTCGGATGCCGCAGCCAGCGATAGGGGCCGCGCCTCGACAGCGGCGCGCCGGGCAGCGTGACGATCCGGGCCGTCCAGTAAGGCCCGAGACTGGCGATGGTCCACAGGCGCAGGCCCTGCAGCAGCAGGAAGAATCCCAGCAAACCCCAGGATACCGGCGCATCTTGCGGGACCGTGAAGAATAGCGCCGACAGCCAGGCCGCGTGGAGCAGCACGATAAGCGGATAATGCCCGGCCCCGGCCTCGTGGCCGCCCGCGGCCAGAAGCCGCCTCTCGTTTCGGCGCGAGAGGGCCAGCTCGCCGAGCCGTTGGACTGCGACAGCGACGGCAATCCATTGGACGAGGCCCACTTACCGGTCCCTTTCCAGAATGGCGAAGGCGGCGGAAAACCCCGGCCCCAGGGCGCCGAGCAGCATGCGCCCACCACCGGGCCGGGCCAGCGCGCGCTCCAGCACGAACAAGACGGTCGCCGCCGACATGTTGCCGAACTCGCGCAGCACCTCCCGGCTGCCGTCCAGGGCCTGGGCCGGAACGCCGAGCGCATCCTCCATGGCGGCGATGACCTTGACGCCGCCGGGATGCATGACGAAGCGGGAGATGTCCGCCATGGAAAGATTGTTGGCGGCGAGAAAACCGCAGGCCGCGTCGCGGAACCGGCGGCGCACCAGAGCGGGCAGATCGCGGCTGAAGACAACGCCGAAGCCGTCATCCTCGACCGCCCATCCCATGACGTCGAGCGATTGTGGCCAGGTATACTCCCCCCAGGCTGTCGCGGCCGGCCCCTGCGCTTTGCACGAAACCAGCGCCGCCGCCGCGCCGTCCCCGAACAGCGCCGTCGCCACGATATTGCTGTTGGACTGGTCGCCCGACCGGAAGGTCAGGCCGCAGAGTTCGACCACCAGGAACAGCCAGTGCTGTTCCGCGTTGGCCCGGGCCAGCGCCGCGGTTCGCGACAGCCCGAGAACACCGCCGGCGCATCCCAGGCCGAAAATCGGCAGGCGTTGCAGGTCGCGCCGGAAATTCATCCGCTCCATCAGGCGCGCGTCGAGGCTGGGGGCGGTCATGCCGGTCGTCGAGACCACGACGATGCCGTCGACCTGCTCTGCCTCGATCCCTGCCCGCGCCAGGCAGTCCTCCGCCGCGCGCTGGAGCAGTTCGAGCGCGGACTCGACGAACAGATCGTGGCGTTCGCGCCAGCCATGGGGCTGCGCATACCAGGACAGCGGCACGCAGGAGTAACGGCTCTCGATGCCCGCATTCGCGTAGATCGGCCGCATGCGCTCGAAGGTCTCGGCACGGCCGGCGAAAATAGTCTCGGCCGCCGCCGCAGCATCCTGCTGGGCTATTTTGTAGGGCGGAATCGCCACGGCTAGGCTCGCGAGTCTGGGCGTCATGATCATTCGCCTGGCGGATATGAACGTCACATTGATATACATATATTTTCGGCCACTATTCCCGTGGCCGGCTACACGTTTATTCACAGTGTCGGGAGGCATGCATGTTCGAGGGCTTCGAGCGCCGCCGCATCGATGCGGGCGAGGTGGAAATCAACACTCTGGTCGGCGGCGAGGGGCCGCCGCTGCTGTTGCTGCACGGCTATCCGCAGAGCCATGTGATGTGGCGCAAGGTGGCGCCGGCGCTGGCCGAGCGCTTTACCGTGGTCGCCACCGACTTGCGCGGCTATGGCGACAGCGGCAAGCCGGCCGGCGACGAGGCCCACGAGACCTACAGCAAGCGCCGCATGGCGCAGGACCAGGTCAATGTCATGGCCGCACTGGGCTTCGACAGCTTCCAGGTCGCCGGCCATGACAGGGGCGGGCGGGTGACCCACCGCATGTGCCTCGACCACGCCGCGCGCATCCGGCGCGCCTGCGTCATGGATATCGTGCCGACCCATACGATCTTCGCCAACTTGAACATGGACGTCGCCTACGGCTATTACCACTGGCTGTTCCTCGCCCAGCCCTACGATCTTCCCGAGCGGCTGATCGGCGGCGACCCGCAATATTACCTCGAGCGCAAGCTGGGTCACTGGAGCGCCGGCATGGGCGGGTTCGAGGAGGAGGCCATGGCCGAATACCGCCGATGTTTCGGCGACCCGGCCACCATCCACGCCAGTTGCGAGGATTACCGCGCCGCGATTACCATCGACCTGGAACAAGACGAGGCGGATTTCGACAGCCGCGTCGCTTGCCCGCTGCTGGTGTTGTGGGGCTCCAAAGGGTTGATGCATAAATGCTATGACGTGCTGCAGACTTGGCGCGCCAAGGCCGCCGATGTCCGGGGTCGCGCGCTGGATTGCGGCCATTTCCTGCCCGAGGAGGCGCCGGAAAAGACACTGCGCGAAATGCTGGCTTTTTTCGAAGCCTGAACGCCCGGAATCCTTTGGTAATTGCGGCTTCGGTCCTATATATGAACCCGCATGGGCCTTTTCGGGCCTCAACGACGGATGAGGGATTGCGTGGCCGACGACAAGGACGACGACAAGCTGCCGGATTCCCCCGGGCCGAACAACCCGGGTGCCGCCGAATCGGACGCGGACAGGCAGGAGGAGAAGCGCAGGAAGGCGCTGAGCTTCGGCGGTCGCCTGCGGGCCTACTTCCTGGCCGGCATTCTGGTGACGGCACCGCTGGCGATTACCATCGCGCTGGCCACCTGGCTGATCGAATTCGTCGACAGCCGCATCGTGCCGCTGATTCCGCTGCGCTACAATCCCGACTTCTATCTCAAGGAATATCTGGGGTACGAGATCGGCATTCCCGGCCTCGGCCTGATCGTGCTGATCGTCTTCATCACCCTGGTCGGCGCTATGACCGCCGGATTCCTGGGCCGCTTCCTGATCCGGTTCAGCGAGAACATGCTGAACCGCATGCCGGTCATCCGCAGCGTCTATGGCGCCAGCAAGCAGATCCTTGAGACCGTTCTGAAACACCAGTCGAACGCCTTCCGCCAGGCCGTGCTGGTGGAATATCCGCGGCGCGGCATCTGGGCCATCGCCTTCATCACGGGGCGCACCGAGGGCGAGGTGCAGAACCTGATCGCCGACGATCTGATTAATATCTTCCTGCCGACGACGCCAAACCCGACCTCGGGTTTCCTGCTGTTCGTGCCGAAGGAGGACATGATCCTGCTGGATATGTCGGTGGAAGAAGCCATCAAGATGGTTATTTCCGGCGGCATCGTGACGCCGCCCGACCGCCGCTCCAGCCAGCTCAAAGGCACGCCGGTCACCGGATCGCGCGAAACCTGGGAAGAGCGCTGGCAGGAAAGCTCGACCAGAGTGGATCGGGATTGATCGTTCTTGCGATTGATCGCGTGAATCCGCTCGACATCATAGAGTTAGAGCCGATTCACTGGATCGGCTCTAGCCGGAACGAAGAGTAAGCACGGCCGCGTCCCGTTCGAACAAATAGAGCAGGGTTTTCAGGGCCTGGCCGCGGTCGCTTTTCAGTTCGGGATCGCGGGCCAGGATCAGCTTCGCATCGTCGCGGGCGACCGCCAGCAACTCCCCATGCATCCCGATGTCGGCCAGGCGGAATTCGGGCATGCCGCTCTGGCGTACCCCCAGCAGTTCCCCCGCGCCGCGAAGTTCCAGGTCCTTCTCGGCGATTACAAATCCGTCCTCTGTCTGTCGCATGATCTCCAGCCGCGCCCTGGCGGCCTCAGTCAGCGGCTGGCCATAGAGCAGCAGGCAGGTGGAGGCCGCGGCGCCGCGCCCGATGCGTCCGCGCAACTGGTGCAGCTGCGCCAGGCCGAAACGTTCGGCATGCTCGATCACCATGATCGTTGCCTCGGGCACGTCGATGCCGACCTCGATCACCGTGGTCGCCACCAGGATCTGCGCCGCGCCCTCGGCGAAACGGAGCATGGCGGTGTCCTTTTCCGCGGGCTTCATCTGCCCATGCACCAGCGCGACGCGGTCGCCGAAGCGGGCAGCCAGTTCCGCATAGCGGGCTTCGGCCGCGGCCATGTCGGTGACCTCCGACTCCGACACCAGCGGGCAGACCCAGTAGGCGCGGGCACCCTTGGCGATGGCGCGACCGATGCCCTCGATGGTTTCCTCGATGCGGATCAGCGGCACAATGCGGGTATCGACCGGCTGCCGCCCCGGCGGTTTTTCGGTCAGGCGCGAATTTTCCAGGTCGCCATAGGCGGTCAGCATCAAGGTCCGCGGAATCGGCGTCGCCGTCATCACCAGCATGTCCACGCCGCGCCCCTTGGCGGCGAGATCCAGCCGCTGATGCACCCCGAAGCGATGCTGCTCGTCGATGACCGCCATCATCAGATCCTTGAACTCCACCGATTCCTGAAACAGCGCGTGGGTGCCCAGGACGACGTCGATGGAGCCGTCGGCCAGCCCTTCCAGCGTGCGGCGACGGTCGGCCGCCTTGTCACGCCCGGTCAGGACCGCGATTTCGATACCCGCCGCGCGGGCCAGCGGCGCAATGGAGGCATAATGCTGGCGTGCCAGCAATTCGGTCGGGGCCATCAGCGCGGCCTGTCCGCCGGCCTCGACAGCATTCAGCATGGCCAGCAGCGCCACCACCGTCTTGCCGCTGCCGACGTCGCCCTGCAGCAGCCGCAGCATGCGCGAGGGCGCCTTCATATCGGCGTAAATCTCGCCCAGCGCGGTTTCTTGCGATGTTGTCAAAGAGAAGGGCAGGGCGGCGATCACCTTTTCCCGCAGCGCGCCGTGGCCGGCGACCGAACGCCCCGGCAATCTGCGCTGGGTGGCGCGGATCAGCGCCAGCGCCAACTGGTTGGCCAGCAGCTCGTCATAGGCCAGCCTTTCGCGCATCCTGGTCAGCGGCGAAAGCGCGCCTTCTTCCTCTGGCGCATGGGCGGCGCGCAGGGACTCCAGCCAGCTCGCCCAGTGGCGTTTTTGGCGGAAGGCCGGGTCCAGCCACTCCGGCAGGTCCGGCGCCTTCGCCAGGGCCGCAGCAACGGCCTTGCCGAGCGTCTTGGGGCTCAGCCCGGCGGTCATGGGGTAGACCGGCTCGACCCGGCGGATGCTGTCGGCTTCCTCCAGGGGCACGATGTGATCGGGATGGGCCATCTGGATTTCCCCCCCGAAATGCTCGATCCGCCCGCTGACCACCCGCGTCTCGCCAACCGGCAGCAAGCGCTCAAGGTAATCACCCCTGGCGTGGAAGAAGACGAGGGTCAGAAAACCGCTGTCGTCCGAACAGCGCACCTTGTAAGGCTTGCGCTTGTCGTGGGATGGGAAATGGGCGTCCACTTTTACGGTGAGGGTAACCACGCGCCCCTCCGGCGCTTCGGTGATCTTCGGCGAATAGCGCCGGTCGACAATCTCGCGCGGCAGATGCCACAACAGATCCACCAGATGGGGGCCCGCCAGACTTTCGACGAGTTTCGCGTTGCGCGGCCCGATCCCCGGCAACCCGGTGACGGCGGCGAACAGCGGGAACAGGATTTGCGGGCGCAAGGTTCTCATCCGGCGGGTTTCGATGAGCGGATATTACTCGATGGCCGCGGGCAGACAACCGGCGCTTTGCCCTGATCGGGATTTACGTGGGGCCCCGCGCCCTTTATATGCAGGCCTATCATGATGAGCCCGGACGAATCCCTGGAGATAGCGCGCAAGCGGCTGTTGTTTCGAAGCTGGCATCGCGGTACGCGCGAGATGGACCTGCTGCTTGGCCGTTTCGCTGAACGGAACCTGCCGACCTTTTCCAGGCGGCAGGTGGAACTCTATGAGGCGCTGTTGGAATATAGCGACAGCGATCTCTATGGCTGGATGGCCGGGCGCGAGCCGCCGCCGGCGGCGCTGGGGCATGACGTTATGAAGCTTCTGATCAACTTCAAATTCACCACGTAATAAATTGATTGAACTGAATAAATATTTCGGTGCGCCGGGCCGAACCGAGTGCGGCAGCGTTCCCGACGGGATGGACGCGGTCTTGATCGCAAGCGCCCGGACGACCGCGGTCGACCGCCCGATCCTGCATATCGCGCGCGACGATCTGCGCATGGCGCGCATGGCGGCGATGCTGGAGTTCGCCGATCCGGGCTTGCCGGTATTCACGGTGCCGGCCTGGGACTGCCTGCCTTACGACCGGGTCTCACCCAACGCCCAGATCGTGGCGGCGCGGCTCGATGCGCTGGCCCGTCTCGCCGGAGGCGGGGAGACCAGTCCCGTCGTGCTGACCACCGTCAGCGCCGTCCTGCAGCGCCTGCCGCCGCGCGCGACGCTAGCCGCGGCCACCCTGACGGTCCGAGTCGGCGAGGAAGTCAGCCAGAAGCGGCTGATGGATTTCCTCACCCATAACGGCTACCACCGCGCCGGCACCGTGCGCGAGCCCGGCGAATATGCGATCCGCGGCGGCATCGTCGATCTCTTTCCGCCGGGCCAGGAGGAGCCGCTGAGGCTGGACTTCTTCGGTGACGAACTGGAAACGGTGCGCCGTTTCGACGCCATGACCCAGCGCACCACCGGCAACGAGCAAGGCTTCACCCTGCGGCCGGTCAGCGAAACGCCGTTGTCGGAAGAGAGCATCCAACGGTTCCGGCATCGTTACCGGGCGGAATTCGGCGCGGCGACCGACCCGGACCCCCTCTATGAAGCGATCAGCGCGGGCCAGCGTCATGTGGGCATGGAACATTGGCTGCCGCTTTTCCACGACCATCTGGAAACCCTGTTCGACTATCTGCCGGGGGCGGCGGTAACGCTCGACCATCAGGTGGCGGAGGCCGCGGCGGCCCGCCTGGACCTGATTGCGGAATATTACGAGGCGCGCCGGGCCATGCTGCCGTCAACCCAGCGCGGTGCACAGGACGCGGCGGCGACGACGGATGTCTACAAGCCCGTACCGCCGGACAGCCTGTTCCTGACCGGGGAAGACTGGCGCGGAGTTCAGGCGGCGCGGCCCGTGGTCGCCTTCGCGCCTTTCGCGCTGCCGGACGACCAACCGGGCATTATCGATGCGGGCGGCCGCCGGGCGCGGAACTTCACGGAAGTGCGGGCGAATCCCGATATCCAGCTCTTCGACGCGGTGCGTGACCGGCTGGCGGAAGAATCGCGGGATCGGACTGTCCTGATCGCGGCCTACAGCACAGGTTCGCGCGACAGGTTGGGCGCCCTGCTGGGCGAGCACGGGCTATCGCCGATCGTCAATGTCGGTGACTGGCGCGAGGCGACGGCGCTGCCGCGCGGCGCCGTCGGGATGGCGGTCGTGGAACTGGAGAACGGCTTTACCGCCGATTCCACCGCCGTCTACAGCGAGCAGGACATACTGGGCGAGCGCCTGTCGCGCCCGGTTCGGCGGCGGCGGCGTCCCGAGAACTTCATCGCCGAATATTCCACCCTGACGGAAGGCGACTTCGTGGTCCATGCGGACCATGGCATCGGCCGCTATGACGGGCTGGAGACCCTGACCGTCGAGGGCGCGCCGCATGACTGCCTGCGGCTGATTTACCACGGCGACGACAAGCTCTATCTGCCGGTCGAGAACCTGGACGTGCTGTCGCGCTACGGGTCGGAGGATTCCGAGGTCCAGCTCGACAGGCTGGGCGGCCAAGCCTGGCAGGCGCGAAAGGCCAGGGCGAAGGAACGCATCCGCGATATAGCCAACGAATTGCTTAAGGTCGCGGCTGACCGTCAATTGCGCAAGGGCGTGCTGTTGAATACGCCGGAGGGCGACTATGACGAGTTCTCCGCCCGTTTCGAATGGACCGAAACCGACGACCAGCAGCGCGCCATTGAGGATGTGCTGGGCGACCTGGCGATGTCGGTTTCGGCAAGACCGAGGTCGCCCTGCGCGCAGCCTTCGTCGCCGTCATGCAGGGCTATCAGGTGGCGCTGGTGGTGCCCACCACGCTTCTGGCACGTCAGCATTACGCGAACTTCAGGAAACGATTTGCCGGCCTGCCGGTGCGAATCGGGCAGTTGTCGCGCATGGTCGGCGCGAAGGATACCGCGACGACGAAAGCCGGCCTGGCCAGGGGCGACATCGATATCGCCATCGGCACCCATGCGCTGCTGGCCAAGGGTATCGAATTTGCCAAAATGGGCCTGCTGATCCTCGACGAGGAACAGCATATCGGCGTTGCGCAGAAGGAGCGGCTGAAACAGATCCGCTCGGAAGTTCATGTATTGACCCTGACGGCGACCCCGATCCCGCGCACCTTGCAGATGGCGCTGGCCGGCGTGCGCGAGATGAGCATCATCGCCACGCCGCCGGTCGACCGCCTGGCCGTGCGCACCTTCGTGCTGCCCTATGATCCCGTCATTGTCCGCGAGGCCATATTGCGCGAACAGTTCAGGGGCGGGCGGACCTTCTATGTCTGCCCGCGCATCGCCGACCTGTCGCGCGTGCGCGATCGCCTGTCGACCCTGGTGCCCGAGGCGAAGGTCGCGGTGGCGCATGGCCGCATGGCGGCCGGCGACCTGGAAGACGTCATGTCCGGCTTCCTGGAGGGACGCTTTGACATATTGCTCAGCACCAATATCATCGAATCCGGCCTCGACATTCCCGAGGCCAATACCATGATCGTTCACCGCGCCGACCGCTTCGGTCTGTCGCAGCTCTACCAGATCCGCGGCCGCATCGGCCGGTCGAAGACGCGAGCCTATGCCTATCTGACCCTGCCGCCGGGCCAGGAGCTGACGCCGGCCGCCCAGAAAAGGCTGGAGGTCATGCAGACCCTGGATACACTGGGCGCCGGTTTCACACTGGCCAGCCACGATCTCGACATTCGCGGCGCCGGCAACCTGCTGGGCGAGGAACAGTCCGGCCATATTCGCGACATCGGCGTCGAGCTATATCAACATCTGCTGCAGGAAGCGGTCGCCGCCGCCAGCGCGCAACAGGCGGAGGCGCCGGCTGAGAGCTGGACGCCGCAGATTTCGCTGGGCACGCCAATCCTCATACCAGACGACTATGTGGCCGACCTGCCGGTGCGACTGGGGCTATACCGGCGGTTGGCGAATCTGGTGGAGGCCTCGGAGATCGAGGCCTTCGCGGCGGAACTGATCGACCGCTTCGGCTCCATCCCAGACGCGGTGGAAAACCTGCTGCAGGTCATCGGTATCAAGCAACTCTGCCGCCGCGCGGGTGTGGAGAAGGTCGACGCCGGCCCCAAGGGCGCGGTGCTGACGCTCTACGAAAACCGCTTCGCGAACCCGGAGGGCCTGGTGGCCTATATTCAGAAACAGGCCGGGACCGTCAAACTGCGCCCGGACCAGAAGCTGGTCTTCATGCGCCCCTGGGACGATGCGCGGCACCGCGTGCGCGGCGTGCGCCAGCTGATGGATGAACTGGCGAGTCTGGCGGAAGCGTAGTCACGGCCCCGCGGCCTGGCGCTCCTCTTCGCGCACCAGGTCGAAGACGGGGCCGAAGGCTTCCGGCTCCTGTGCGCCGACCACCGCATAGCGGCCCTCGACGATGAAGCAGGGAACCCCGTCGATGTTCAGCGAGACCGCGAAATCATGCTCCTCGCGGACTTTCTCCTCGTCCTCGCCGGCAACCAGCCAGGCGCGCGCCTCATCCCGGTCCAGCGCGCATTCGGCGGCGATATCGCACAGCACATCGTCCTCGCCGATATCGTGGCCTTTCAGGAAATAATGCTGGAACAGCGCCTCCGCCACCGCACCGTCACGGCCCGAGCGACCGGCGAAGCGGATTAATCGATGCGCCTTGATCGTGTTCGGGGTGCGTTTGATGCGCTCGAACTCGAAGGGGATGCCGACCGCTTTGCCGGCACTGCGGATCGCCTCGTAGATTTGCGCCGCCCGCTCGTCGCCACCGAATTTCATGGCCAGATAGGCGGCACGATCCATACCCTCGGCCGGCATGCCGGGATTGAGCTGGAAGGTGCGCCAGCGGACCGTGGCCCGGCCCGCCAGCCCGTTCTGGTCAAGCGCCTTTTCCATTCGGCGCTTGCCGATGAAGCACCAGGGACAGATCGGGTCGGAGAAAACGTCGATAATCATACCGGTTCTGTACCATACCGCATTCGATCTGCCGAACGGCAGCCGATCAAATTCCGGTTACCCGTTTTTGGCGGATGCGACATTATTCCAGAAGATCGCTGGCGCGTGAGATCACGTCCGCCAGACTGTCATTGACCTGCAACTCGGCAATGCCCGACTGCACATAGACCTCGATCCCGACGGGCACATTGTCGGTCAACCGGAATTCCGACTGATGCAGCACGCCGACGACCCGCTTGCGCACCAGTTCCGCATCCACCAACCCGGTCTCGGGCATCAGTGCGACGAATTCGTCCGCCCCGGCCCGGCCGATTGTGTCCTCCACCCGGACCAGCGCCGCCAGCCAGCTCGCCAGTTGATGGCGCAGCAAGGCCGCCTCTTCAATGCCGTATAGCGCGGCAACCTCGCCGATGGTCGGTACGAAGAACAGGATCGCGCTGGACATGGTACCGCGCTCCGCTTTGTCCTTGCTTAGCCGGTCGAGATGAGCGCGGGTAAATTGCGTCGAATAGATATCGCCCAGATCGTCGGCCGTTTTCGGGTCCAGGGTTGCCGCGATTCGCCGCGCCAGCGCGCGCCGCCGCTCTCGACCGCGCAGCAGCAGGCGCAAGTGGGTGTCCACGAAATCGCAGTCGACCGGCGCCATCGCCACCACATTCGCGCCCTCGTCATAGGCGGCTCCATGGTCCGGGAAGGCGCCATGTTCGGTAACCATGAACAGGGGCAGATCGTACAGTCGCCGGTCGTTACGCACTGAACGGCAGAAATATTCGCACTTCTCGCGCATATCCTCACCACGCACATAAACCAGCGCGCCGTCGAACGTCTCATCTTCGCTGCCTTCCACGCGCGAGCGCGCCCTGTAGGGGTCGGGCTCGCTCAAGAAGTCGATATTCGATTTGGACAGGAGTGGACAAAGTGTTTCGATCTCGCCTTCCTCGGCCCCGACGACGAGCAGTCGGCCGTTGCCGCCATTTTCCGCACGTGCGATTTCCGTGTCGACGGTGACGCCGAATTCGGCGGCCGTTGCCGACCGCCGGACTAGTTCGGCCTCCATGCTGCCCAGCCTGACGAGCGCGCGCATCCGCGCTACCAGCACCGGTCCGTCGGTATCGTCCTCGAACACGTCGTCCGCGCCCGCGTCCCGGCAGTCGCCGAGTGCATCCGGCCCGTCGCCGATATTGATGGCGGCCACGGGAACGCGCTGTGCCTCGCTGTCGGCCTTCACCTTGCGTATGGCATCCAGGCCGGGCGACCCGGCAATGCTCACCAGCGCAACGACTGGCTTGTGCCGTTCGACCGCGGCGAGAATATCGGTGTCGGCGGATTCCAGTGCACAGCGGTAGCCGGCGGCTTCCAGCGCAGCCACACGGAGGTCGGTGGCCCCGACCCCCAGGATCAGGATGTTGGCGGGATTACCCATGTCTTCCCCTTGATTGCGGCAACCTTCATGCAATAGTCCATGCCGTCGCCGCCCCCGTCCACCAGAATTTTCGATTTCCTGTCGTTTGCGAATTTATTGCGCTGGATCAAGGACGGTTTGCCGTGATGGGCGAGACAATGACATAATCGATAATCCACCGACTCCTTATTGGGGGAAATAGTGCAGACACCGGTACAGATCGCCTTTCGAGGTATGGAAAGCTCACCGGCCCTCGAGGCTCGAATCAGGGAAAAAGCCGAAAAACTTGAACAGTATCATGACCGTATCACTTCTTGCCGGGTCGTGATCGAGGCGCCGCATCGACATTCGCGGAAGGGCAAGCTCTACCTGATTACCGTCGATGTCACGATCCCGGGCGCCGAACTGGTCGTGAATACCGAGAAGCGCAATCATCATTCGCATGAAGATGTCTATGTCGCATTGCGCGACGCCTTCAACGCCATGACGCGACGGCTCGAAGAGCACGCCAGGGAAACACGGGGCCAGGTGAAGACCCACGAGTCGCCACCGTTGGGAACCGTGATTCGCCTTTTCCAGAATCACGGTTTCATTGCGACGACGGACCGGGGCGAGATCTACTTCCACCGCAACAGCGTCGTCGACGGTAAATTCGACGATCTGGAGGAGGGCGGACAGGTCCGCTTCGCCGCGACCGAGGGCGAGAAGGGGCTGCAAGCGACTACCGTACACCTGACGGCCCGGCAAAACACCTCCGCAGCCGGAGGATAGAGGTCAGCCGGCTGCGTCGGTCAGGCAGGCGTCCAGAATATCGATCGCCGTATCCATCTCGTCGCGCGATATGACGAGTGGCGGCGTCAGTGTCAGCACATTGCCCATGGTCGTTTTGAAGCTCAGGCCCCGGTCCAGGGCACGATAGAGGACGTCTTCAGCGAGGATTGCATCCGGCTCGCGGCTATCGCGGTCCAAGACAAGCTCGACACCCATCAGCAACCCACGTCCACGCACATCGCCGACGGCCAGATGGCGATCCATCAGGTCAAACAGACGTTCCAGCGCATGGTCGCCCATGGCCGCCGCGTTCTCGATCAGCCCTTCGTCCTCGATGATCTCGATCGTGGTCAGCGCCGCACGGGCGGTCACCGGGTTCTTCTCGTGGGTATAATGGCCGAAGGCCCAGTCGCCGGCGACATCCAGTTCGGGCCGGCACAATGTCGCTGCGATCGGCAGGATGCCGCCGCCCAGCGCCTTGCCCAGCACCAGGATATCGGGCACCACCTCGTCATGTTCGCAGGCGAACATGCGGCCGGTCTTACCCAGCCCCGTGGGGATTTCGTCGAAGATCAACAGGACCCCGTGATCGTCGCAGGCGCCACGGACCTCGGCCCAGAACCCAGGCGGCGGAATATAGGGTACGGCGCGGTTCGGTTCGGCGATGACGGCCGCGATATCGCCTTCTCGTTCAAGGATATAGCGCACGATGCTCGCGCAAACTCTGCCGCACTCGTCATAATGCGGTTGGCGGCCGGTGTGGGAATAGCCGAAGGGATTGCGGTAGCAGTCGAAGGGCGGCACATGCTCCGCGCCAGGCAGCAGAGGGCCGATTGGCCCTGAGCGAAACATCTGTTCGCCGCCGATGCTGGCGGCCCCGAAGCCTGCGCCATGGAAGGAATCCCAGAAGGATATAGTCTTGAATCGCCCAGTCGCGGCCCGCGCGATCTTCAGGGCGATCTCGACCGCATCCGATCCGCCCGTCGCGAACAGGACCTTTTCAAGCGGGTCGGGTGCGATTTCCGCCAGCGTGCGGGCCAGCGCCGTGGCGGGTTCGCAGGCGAAGCGGCGCGGCGCGAAGGGCAGGGCGTCCATCTGCGCGGCGATGGCCGCCTTCAGCCGGGGGTGGCCATAGCCGATATGATGGACATTGTTGCCGTGGAAATCCATGTAGCGCCGGCCCTGGACATCCTCGATCCAGATGCCCTCGGCGCGGGCGACGGCATTGAGGCAGGGCGTCGATACGGACTGGTGCAGAAACCAGCGGGCATCCTCATCGAGGACCGCCTGCGTGGACTCGTCGATATTTTGCTCGGACCATTCCTGGCGCCGGGGAGACCGGTTGAATTCGCCCTCGCTCTGTGCTGGTGGGGAACCGGCTTTGCCGTCGTGGCGGGTCATCGCCAGCCAGCCTCCGTCATTTGCGCAATCGCCCATAATGTACGGGCCTTCTTACCGCGCGTCAGCCCCCTTAGTGGCCTGCCACCCGAAGCCGCAGGGGCAGGGTGGCGGATGGGGTGGGATTCGAACCCACGAGACGCGCAAACGCCTGCCGGTTTTCAAGACCGGTGCCTTCAACCGCTCGGCCACCCATCCTGGCACTCCGGCCCCATATCTAATGTGTGGGGGCGCGCGCGTCCACCGCTTTGCGGCCGCGAATTCCGCCTCGCTTCGTCATCTTTGCACCATAGTCTTCGCGCAATCATAAGCCAATGCCGTGCGCGGAAGATGTTGCCAGTATTCCGGTGCTATGGCACAAGGTCTGGTAGCGATTCCCTGAGTTCCGAAGGGCGAGGAATGTCCCGATACCTGTTGATCCTGTTGACCCCGCTGGCCATCGCCACTGTTCTGGCCAGCGGCGCGGCCCCCGCGCGCGCTCATTCGCCGGTGGTCGAGCCTTCCGCACCGGCCGAACCCTTTCCCGAATGGCTTGAGCAGTTCAGGGCGGAAGCGCGCGCGAGAGGCATTTCGCGCGCCACCCTGGACGAGGCGCTGGCCGATATCGAGCCGATCCCCCGGGTTATCGAATTGGACCGCCGCCAGCCGGAATTCACCCTGACCTTTCGCCAGTATCTGAGCCAGGTCGGTTCCGACGACCGTATCGCCAGGGGCCGAAACAGATTGGCGAAACACCGCGCGTTGCTCAATGCGGTCTCCGCCAAATACGGCGTCCCGCCGCAGGTCATCGTCGCCCTGTGGGGCATCGAGACCGATTTCGGCCGGCTGACCGGCGGTTTCCAGGTCATCCCTGCGCTGGCGACGCTGGCCCATGACGGCCGCCGCAGCGCTTATTTCCGCAAGGAACTGTTCAACGCGCTGACGATTGTCGACCAGGGTCATATCCGTGCCGGCGACATGATGGGTTCCTGGGCCGGCGCCATGGGTCAGTCCCAGTTCATGCCGTCAAGCTTCCTGCGCGCCGCCGTCGACGGCGACGGCGACGGGCGCAAGGATATCTGGACGACGCAGGCCGACGTCTTCGCCTCCGCCGCCAATCTGCTGCGCAGCAATGGCTGGGTTCCGGGCCGGATCTGGGGCCGGCCGGTACGCTTGCCGGCTTCGTTCGACCCGGCCCTGGTCGGCCATGACACCAGAAAGTCGCTGGCAGAATGGCAGCGCGTCGGTGTCCGCCGAAGCGATGGGCGCAACCTGCCGCGGGTCGACATCACCGGTTCGATCATCATGCCGGACGGCGCGGGCGGCCCGGCCTTTATCGTTTACGAAAACTTCCGGGCGATATTGAAATGGAACCGCTCGGACTATTTCGCTTTGACCGTCGGCTATCTGTCCGACAGAATTGCCGGCAGGAATACGGTGATGTTTTCGCAATGACCGGACGGGCAATATCTGCGCACCGCGCAATCCCATGGCTGGCCATGGCCATAGCCGCAATGCTGCTCGCCGCCTGCACCGGGACCGGCCCAACCGGTGTCGCGCCGGGCACGCCGGAGAGCGCCAGGTCCGTCGATTCGGGCCCTTTCAAGGTGGGCAAGCCCTATCAGGTCGCCGGTCAGTGGTATTATCCGAAGGTCGACCTTGCCTATGACGAGCGCGGCGTCGCCTCCTGGTACGGGCCTAATTTCCATGGCAAGAAGACCGCCAACGGCGAAATTTTCGACATGACGCTGATCAGCGCCGCGCACAAGACCCTGCCGCTGCCGAGCGTCGTGCGCGTCACCAATCTGGAGAACGGCCGCAGCCTCGTCATCCGCATCAACGACCGCGGCCCTTTCGTGCGCGGGCGGATTATCGATTTGTCCCGGCGCGCCGCCGAACTGCTCGGCTTTACCAACAGGGGCACCGCGATGGTGCAGGTACGCCTGCTACCTGATGAATCCCGGCAGGCGGCCCTGGATGCCGGCGCCAAGGGCCGCGACATGGTCGCCTTCGGCCCGGCGCCGCCGAAAGCCTCGCCAAGCATCCCGGTCAGCGTCGAGGCGCTGGCCCCTGTCGAAGGCGTGGCGGTGTCGATGCCGGCGCCCCGGCCGGCCAGCGACATCACGACCCCAACGGTCCAAGCGAGGCCGCAGCAACCGCCGGCGTATCAGGGGGCGAGGCCGCCACCTTATGGCGCTATGACTGCCGTCAAACGCAACAGCGCCAACCCGCCGTCGACAGCAACGCTGGCCGCGGAACCAGTTCCCGTCTATGCCGAACAGCCGGCCCCGATCAATGTGGCGGCGTTGCCGTCGCGTGAGGAAGTGGAGCAGGTGCCGGTGGCGGCCAGTCCGAATATCTTCATACAGGCCGGCGCCTTTCGCGAATATACCAACGCCAACCGCTTGCGGGCGCGTCTGACCCGGCTGGGACATCCGGTCAATGTGTCCCAGATCTACGTGTCCAACCAGCCCTTCTTCCGGGTCAGGCTGGGGCCACTGGATACCGTCGAGGATGCCGACCAGGCGCTGGAGAGGGTCGTGGCCCTGGGCTATCCGGATGCCCATATTGTCGTCGACTGAACCTAAGACATTAAAATTGAAAGTGCGAACACTGCTATGAAATATAAATATTTTCTCGCTCATCTTGGACTCGTGGCATTGGCCGCCGTCACAATCCTGAACGGGCCGGCCGGGGCGGTCGAGACAACGGCCAAACAGGCGATCATCATCGACTACGATACCGGCAATGTGCTGTTCGCCAAGAACGCCGACGAAACTGTCGGGCCGGCTTCGATGACCAAGATGATGACGATCTACCTGCTGTTCGAGCGCTTGAAGGATGGCAGGCTGTCTCTGGAAAGCGAACTGCCGGTCAGCGAAAAGGCGTGGAAGATGGGCGGGTCGAAAATGTGGGTCGAGGTCGGCAAGACGGCCAAGGTCGAAGATCTGATCCGCGGCATCGTCGTGCAGTCGGGCAACGACGCCACCATCGTGGTCGCCGAAGGACTGGCCGGCACCGAAGAAGCCTTCGCCGATGAAATGACGACCAAGGCCCGGGCGCTGGGGATGGAGAATACGAGCTTCCGCAACGCCAGCGGCTGGCCGGCGCCCGACCATTACACGACCGCGCGGGACATGGCGATTCTGGCAATGGCGACGATCCGCGATTTTCCAGATTACTACCATTACTACGCCGAGAAAGAGTTTACCTACAGCAAGATCAAGCAGCCCAACCGCAATCCGCTTCTCTACAAGAATGTCGGGGCAGACGGTCTGAAGACCGGCCACACGGAAGAGTCGGGTTACGGACTGGCCGGGGCCGCCATCCGAGACGGTCGCCGGATCGTCATGGTCGCCCACGGCATGGGCTCGATGCGTGAGCGTAGCGAGCAGTCGGAACGGCTGATTGCCTGGGCCTTCCGGGAATGGGGCCAGTACGCCCTGTACGAATCCGGAGAAACGGTGGCGCAGGTTCCGGTCTGGCTCGGCGCCGGCGAAACCGTGCCGGTGGTGGTGCGAGACAAGCTGCTGGTATCGGTCCCGCGCAAGGGACGCAAGAGCATGACGGTCAAGCTCGTCCATCAGGAAGCCGTGCCGGCGCCGATCACCAGGGGCGACGAGATCGCCAGGCTGGTGGTGTCGGCGAAGGGCATGGAGGATATCGAAGTACCGGTCTATGCGGGCGCGGATGTGGAACAGGCGGGCTTCTTCGGCCATATCGGCGCGGCGATCTCCTATATGTTGCGCGGGCTGTCCAGTTGACGGGCCGTCGCCGATGACCGACCGCCCCGGCCGCTTCATAACGCTGGAAGGCGGGGAAGGGGGCGGCAAATCCACCCAGGCGCGTCGCCTGGCGGCCGCGCTGGAAGGCGCCGCCGGTGAGATCCTGCTGACCCGTGAGCCGGGCGGATCCCCCGGCGCGGAACAGATTCGCGGGCTGCTGGTCGATGGCGAGGTGCGTCGCTGGGACGCGATTACCGAGACCTTCCTGCATTTCGCGGCGCGCCGGGACCATCTGGTCAATATGGTCCTGCCGGCGCTGGCGCGCGGCGCCTGGGTTATTTCGGACCGGTTCGCCGACTCCACCATGGCCTATCAGGGCTATGGGCACGGAGTCGACAGGGACGCTATTGCCGAACTTTACCGGATTTGCGTCGGCGACCTTAAACCGGACTTGACATTGATACTGGACCTGCCGGTCGCGGCAGGACTGGCGCGCGCGGTCGGCCGCGGCGGGGGCGAGGACCGCTACGAGCGCATGGACGTTGCCTTCCATGAGCGACTGCGCCAGGGATTCCTCGAGATCGCCCGCCGGGAACCCGACCGCTGCGCCGTCATTGATGCCGCGCGGAGCGAGGACGAGGTCCATGCGCAAATTATCGCTGCCGTTCGCGAGCGCCTCGCGCTACCATCGGCAACATGACGGCGGCAGAGGAAACAAACGACCCGCGCAGGACAATGGAGCTTTTCGGCCATGAGGCGGCCGAGAAGACGCTGCTGGAGTCCTGGAACTCGGGTCGCATGCCCCATGCCTGGCTGATCGCCGGCCGCCACGGCGTCGGCAAGGCGACGCTGGCTTACAGGGCGGCACGTTTCGCTCTTTGCCAGGGGGCGGGGCAGGGCGGGGGATTGTTCGGCGATGCGCCCGCCGAGGCCGACAGCCTGGCCGTCGATCCCGCACATCCGGTCTGCCGCCAGGTCAATGCCGGCGGCCACCCGGACATGATGACCATCGAACGCTCGATCAATCCGAACACCAAAAAGCTGAGAGGCGAGATCGTTGTCGATGACGTGAAGCGCCTGTCGTCCTTCCTGTCCCTGACCACCTCGGCCGGGGAATGGCGGGTGGTGATCGTCGATGCCGCCGACGAGATGAACCGCAACGCCGCCAACGCGTTGCTCAAGGGGTTAGAGGAGCCGCCGGCCACTACGCTGTTCCTGTTGGTCAGCCACGCGCCCGGCCGGCTGCTGCCGACCATCCGCTCGCGTTGCCGGACGCTGAACCTGTCGCCGCTGTCCGATGCAACGGTGATCGAATTGCTGGCCCGGCACGCGCCCGACCTCGCGCCAGCGGATGCCGGCGCGCTCGCCAGGCTGGCCCAGGGCAGCATCGGCGAGGCGTTGATGCTGGCCGAAGCGGGCGGGCTGGAGTTGTATCGCGACATGGTCGGGCTGTTCGCCCAGCTGGAACGGCTGGACATCAAGGCGGTTCACGGCCTGGGGGCCAGGCTGGGTCGGCCGGGCGCCGAGGATTCCTTCCGCATGCTGGCCCGCCTTGTGGACCGCTGGCTGGCCGGCATGCTGCTTGGCCAGGCCCGTGGCGCCATAGCGCCCGATATCATCGACGGGGAAGGGGAGACCGCAAGGCGGCTCTGGGCCCGCGGCGGCCTTGCGAACTGGCTTGAGGTATGGGAAAAGGTGACCCGCCTGTTTTCGCAGGCCGATCGCGCCAATCTCGACCGCAAGCAGGTCGTGATCAGCGCTTTTCTTATGCTGGAAGCGGCCGCGCGCGGCTGATGACTTCAAAAGAAGTTCCGGAGAGCCGCAATGGCCGCTGACAAGACCTATTACATCACAACGCCGATCTATTACGTGAACGACGTGCCTCATATCGGCCACGCATACACGACGCTGGCCTGTGATGTGCTGGCGCGCTTCAAGCGGCTGGACGGCTACGACGTGCATTTCCTGACCGGTACCGACGAGCATGGCCAGAAGGTCGAAAAGGCGGCGCAGGCCGCCGGCGTCGACCCGCAAGGCTTCACCGACAGGGTGTCGATGAATTTCCGCGAACTGGCGGCCGCCATGGGCTTCAGCAACGACGATTTCATACGCACCACCGAGGAGCGACATCTCCACTCCGCCCAGGCGATTTGGAAGGCGCTGGCCGACAACGGGTATATCTATCTGGGCAGCTATGCCGGCTGGTATGCGGTGCGCGACGAGGCCTTCTATACGGAATCGGAATTGGAAAAACTGCCGGACGGGACGCGGGTCGCCAAGGCGTCCGGGGCCGCGGTCGATTGGGTCGAGGAGCCGAGCTACTTCTTCAATCTGTCCGAATGGCAGGACAAGCTGCTCGAATTCTATGAGAAAAATCCGGATTTCATCCTGCCGGAAACCCGCCGCAACGAGGTGGTCAGCTTCGTGAAATCTGGCCTGAAGGATCTGTCGGTCTCGCGCACCACTTTCAAATGGGGCATCCCGGTGCCCGGCGACGACGACCACATCATGTATGTCTGGCTCGACGCGCTGACCAACTACATCACCGCCGTCGGGCACCCGGACACGGACTCCGACATGTATCGGCGCTACTGGCCGGCCGACCTGCATATGGTCGGCAAGGATATCCTGCGCTTCCATGCGGTCTACTGGCCGGCCTTCCTGATGGGCGCCGGGCTGGAGCCGCCGAAGCGGGTCTTCGCCCATGGCTGGTGGACCAACGAGGGCCGGAAGATTTCCAAGTCGCTGGGCAATGTCATCGAGCCCCATGCGCTGATCGAGCAATACGGCCTCGATCCGGTGCGCTATTTCCTGCTGCGCGAAGTGCCCTTCGGCAATGACGGCGATTTCTCGCACCGGGCGATGGTCGGGCGGCTGAACGGCGACCTCGCCAACGATCTGGGCAATCTGTGCCAGCGCGTGCTGTCGATGATCGCCAAGAATTGCGATAGCAAGATTCCCGATCCGGCCGGCCGCGAGGAGGTAGGCGACGGCGTGCTGCTGGACCACGCCGCGGCCACGCTGGACCGGATGCGGGCCGAGCTTGATGTCCAGGCATTCCACAATGCATTGGTGGCAATCTGGGAGGTCGTCGGCGAGGCCAACCGCTACGTCGACGCCCAGGCCCCCTGGACGCTGCGCAAGACCGACCCGGAACGCATGCAGGCCGTGCTCTATGCGCTGGCCGAGACGATCCGGCGTATCGCCATCGTGCTGCAGCCCTTCATGCCGGACGCGGCCTCGGCGATGCTCGACCAACTGGCGGTCGAGGCGGACCAGCGCGTGCTGGCCAAAGTGGGCGGCAAGGAATTGAAGCCAGGAACCCCGTTGCCGAAGCCGCAGCCCGTTTTCCCGCGCTATGTCGAGGAAGAGGAAGGGTAGGGCCGTCATGTTTCTGGTGGACAGCCATTGCCATCTCGATTTCCGCGACTTCGAAGGCGAACTGGACGATGTGGTGGGCCGTGCGCGCGACGCCGGCGTCGGCACGATGGTGACGATCTGCACCCATCTCAGCCGTTTCGACCGCGTGCGCGCCATTGCGGCGCAGTACGATAACATCTGGTGCTCGGCCGGCGTCCATCCGCACGAGGCGGACGCCGAGGG
>CAMYNJ010000088.1 GCA_947259795.1 uncultured Alphaproteobacteria bacterium
TTCGGCCAACAGATCGACGAGACCCTCGCCATATTCGTCGATGTCGTCATCGAACCGGGCGAAGGCATCCTTGCCGGCGCGGCTCTCGATCGCCTGCACCAGTTCGACCCGAATCACGCGGTCGGCGACATTGGTCAGCTCAATGACCTCAGCCGCCAACTCGGGTTTTCCCACGCGTCTGGCCACTGTGTCCACGATTACCTGGTTTTCGCGCAGCGCGGATATGCCCCGATCCATCCGCTCCAGGCGCTCGTCGTAGACGTAGCCTTCGTCAGCGTCGACGATCGAGTCGGCGGCGGCAAGCACCAGTTCGAGCGTGGACACGCGAAGGTCGCCAAGCGTCTGGGCTTCCTGCAGCATGACCTGGTTGTCTTTGGTCGCGCTCCCGACCGCGTCGCTCGCACCCCACGAAACCCATACCAGCAAGCCCAGCGCGAAGACAGCCATGAGCCCCATGAACATCAGCTTCAGTCTAATTGTCAGTTTCATTCTTTCGGCTCCAGCCCGAACGCCATGGGACGCTCCCTCTTCGACCGGCTTGGTCGGCCTTCGATACGCGCAGAAACCCGCTACGCCACGCGGCGGCGCAGCCGATCCTCGTGCGGGGATGATGCGGCAACGTGGCTTAAGATCGGGTTAATCTCCAGCCGCCGGTAGCGCCACCGCACCGGCTGCGGCCAGCGCTTCGATCTCATCGGCGCCGTAACCGTACTCGGCCAGCACTTCAACCGTATGCTGGCCATAGGTTGGCGCGCCCATGACCACGCCGCCGGGGGTCCCGGAAAACGTGACCGGAAGGCCCAGCGTCTTGACCGGTCCGAGGCGTGCATGGGCCGCCTCGATTACCATCCCACGGGCCAGAACCTGCGGATCGCGATGCATCTCGGTGATGTCGAGAACGGGCCCGGCCGGAAGGCCCGCAGTCTCGAACGCGGCCAGCCACTCATCGGTCGTGCGGGCGGCGAGATGCGCCTCCAGCGCTTCCGCCAGTTCCCCAAGATGAGCCATACGGTCGGCGTTTTCCGCGAAGCGCTTGTCCTCGGCCAGGCTCCGCGCATCCAGAGCATCCAGAAGGCGCAGCCAGTTGGCCTGGTTCGCGGCCCCGACATTGACCCAGCCGTCCTTGGTGCGTAGCGCCTGATAAGGTGCGTTCAACGGGTGAGCGGAGCCCATCGGTCCCGGCGATTCGCCAGTCGCGAAAGCAATGGCCGACTGCCAATAGGTATGGGTAATGGCAGCTTCGAACAACGAGGTATCGACACGCTGCCCCTCGCCCGTCCGCATCTTGTGGACGTGGGCGGAGACCACGCCGAGCGCCCCGAGAATGCCGGCGGTGATGTCGCTCACCGGCGCCCCGACCTTGACCGGTGGCCGGCCAGGACCCTCGCCGGTGATGCTCATCAGACCGGACATGCCCTGGGCGATCAGGTCGAAGCCGCCACGGTCGGCGTACGGTCCGGTGCGCCCGAAACCGGAAATCTCGCAGTAGATCAGGCCGGGGTTGCTCTTCTGCAACACCTCGTATCCGAGCCCCAGCCGCGCCATGGTATGGTATCGCGGCGGTAATTCTCGATCACCACGTCGGCGTCCCGTAGCAGGCGGCGCACTACCGCCTTGCCCTGCTCGTGCTTCAGGTTGACCGCAATCCCGCGCTTGTTGCGGTTCATCATCATGAAGGCTGCGGATTCACCATCGATATCCGGTGGCACCGACCGGCGGGTATCGTCGCCACCCGGCATTTTCTCCACCTTGATGACGTCCGCTCCCATATCGGCAAGCATCAGACCGCAGACCGGCCCCGCCATGATATGAGCCAGCTCGATAACCTTCACGCCCTTGAGCGGACCATGGCGTTCGGCCATGTTCAGCGCCCCTCGAACTCCGGCTTGGTCTTGTTCAGAAATGCCTGGTAGCCGATGCGGAAATCCTCGGTCGCGTAACAGGCATAGCCTTCGTCCATCTCGTTTTCGGTCAGGGGTGTGGAGTCCTCCAGGCGGTCGGCGAATTTCTTGTGCCAGCGCGCGACCAGCGGCGCACCCTCGGCAATACGCTGCGCCGCGGCGTAGGCTTCCTCCTCGACCCTTCCGTCCGGGACGACCCGCGTGACGATCCCCTTTTCCTTTGCTTCGGCAGCATCGAAGATGCGTCCTTCCAGAAGGATTTCCAACGCGATCGACCGGCCCACCAGCCGCTGCAGGGCAGCGATTTCCGGGTAGGCCATGACAAGGCCGAGCTGTTTGATCGGCACGCCGAAGCGGCTAGATTCGCCACAGATCCGCAGGTCGCACAACCCCGCGATCTCCATCCCGCCGCCCACGCAGATTCCCTCGATCAAGGCCAGGGTCGGATGGCGGCAGTTGCCGAGTGCCCTCAGAGTGTGGTGCAGGATCTTTCCATACACCTTGGCCTGCGCGGGGTTCGACCGATCGGTTGCGAATTCCGAGATGTCGTTGCCCGGCGAAAAGGACTTGCCGCCAGCCCCGCGCAGCACGACGCAGCGCAATTCATCGTCTGCCCCGAGTTCCTCCATAACCGCGCCGAGGCGCTGCCACATAGGCTTGGTCATGGCGTTCAGCTTTTGCGGCCGGTTCAGCGTGACGGTGGCGATATGCCCGTCGCGGCCGACCAGGATCGTTTCTTCCGGCATCGTTCGGAGTTCCTCAACCGTAGAACAGATGGACCAGCGCCATCGGGACGATCGGAACATAGGTCACCAGCATCAGAACAAACAACAGAACGGCGACGAAATAGACATTGTATCTGCTGACCTCCCAAATGTTCGCCTTGGCCACCGAGCACGCGGTGATCAGCACGCTGGCGACCGGCGGAGTCTGCTGGCCGATGCCCAGGTTCAGCGTCACGACGAGACCGAAATGGACCGGGTCGATGCCGACCGTGTTGACCAGCGGGATGACAATGGGCACCACCAGGATGATCGCCGCCGCCGAATGCAGAAACAGACCGAGCACCAGGAACAGCACATTCAGCAGCGCCAGCACGAGATATTTGTTTTGGGTGTACTCGCCAATGGTGGCGGCCAGCTGCTGCGGCACCTGCTGTTCGGTCAGAAACACGCCGACCAGCGCCGAGGATGCCACCAGAAGCATCACCACGGCGGTCTGAACGCCGCCTTCTACCATCGCCTCGCGCAGATGCGGCCAGTCCAGTTCGCGATAGATCACGCCGCCGATGAACAGCGCCGCAAACACTGCCAGCGCGGCGCCTTCGGTCGCGGTGACCCAACCGCCGAAAATACCGCCGAGGATGATCACCGGAAGCATGAATGCCCAGGCCGCTTCCTTGAACGTCTTCCAGAGCCGCGGAAGCTGGAACGCCTCTTCGACGGGCAGGTTGTAGCGCACGGCGAACCAGTAGGCGACGCACATCATCAGGAAACCGCCCAGCACGCCCGGCACGACGCCCGCGACGAAAAGCTGCACCACCGAGGCGTCGGCCATCACCGCGTAAAGGATCATCGGGATCGAGGGCGGTATGATGACCGCCAGGGTCGCCGACGACGAAGTTACGGCAGCGGCCAGCGCCCCCGGATAGCCCTTCTTCTTCATCGCCGGGATCAGGATGGAGCCGAGCGCCGCCACGTCGGCGACGGCGGAGCCCGAAATTTCTGCGAAAAACAGGGAGGTCCCGATATTGACCATCGCCAGGCCGCCCTTCACAAAGCCGAAAAGCGCCGAGGCGAAGGCGATCAGGCGGCGGGAAATGCCCGATGAATTCATGATCGCGCCGGCAAGGATGAACAGCGGAATGGCCAGCAGCGGAAATTTGGTCGCACCGTCGAACATGACCAGTGCCAGATTGGGCAGGATATCCGGGCCGGCGGTCGCGAGCATCGCCACCGCGGCGACGACACCGAGGGCGACCGCGATCGGCACGTTCAGGAAGACGAGCAGGAACAGACCCAGAAACATCAGGAAAATCGTCATTCTTCCCTCAGTTCCGGTGGGATGTCGTGATGTACGCCCCGGCGCGCCTCGTCGAGCGTGCGCGGCAGGCTGAGCAGTTGGGCGATGATAAAAAGCACGGCCCCGATCGGGATGACCGACTGCACGAACTGCGAGGGCACCTCAGGCAGGCTGATCAGATAATCCCCTTCCAGGATGACCAGCACCTCCCAGCCGACCCAGGCCAACAGAGCGAAAAAGCCGATGACCACGGCCTCGCCGAACCAGACCACCGAAATCCGCAGGTTTACCGGCATTGCCTCGACCAGGCCTGGAAAGCCGATGTGGGCGCGCTTGAGCGCCGCGAGCGCCGCCCCGTAATAGGTGAGCCAGGCCAGCATGATCGAGG
>CAMYNJ010000089.1 GCA_947259795.1 uncultured Alphaproteobacteria bacterium
CCTCGATCATGCTGGCCTGGCTCACCTATTACGGGGCGGCGCTCGCGGCGCTCAAGCGCGCCCACATCGGCTTTCCAGGCCTGGTCGAGGCAATGCCGGCGAACCTGCGGATTTCGGCGGTCTGGTTCGGCGAGACCGTGGTCATCGGTTTTTTCGCCCTGTTGGCCTGGGTCGGTTGGGAGGTGCTGGTCGTCCTTGAGGGGGACTATCTGATCAGCCTGCCGGACGTGCCGTCGCAGTTCGTGCAGTCGGTAATCCCGATCGGGGCCGTGCTTTTCATCATCGCCCAGCTGCTCACCCTGCCGCGCACGCTCGACGAGGCGCGCCAGGGCGTACATCACGACATCCCACCGGAGCTGAGGGAAGAATGACGATTTTCCTGATGTTTCTGGGCCTGTTCCTGCTCGTCCTGCTGAACGTGCCGATCGCGGTCGCGCTCGGCGTTGTCGCCGCGGTGGCGATGCTCGCGACCGCTGGCCCGGACATCCTGCCCAACCTCGCACTGGTCATGTTCGACGGCGCGACCAAGTTTCCGCTGCTGGCCATTCCGCTGTTCATCCTTGCCGGTGCGATCATGAATTCGTCCGGCATTTCCCGCCGCCTGATCGCGTTCGCCTCGGCGCTGTTCGGCTTCGTGAGGGGCGGCCTGGCGATGGTCAATATCGGAACCTCGCTGTTCTTCGCAGAGATTTCCGGCTCCGCCGTGGCCGACGTGGCAGCACTGGGCTCCATCCTGATACCGGCGATGAAGAAGAAGGGCTATCCGGGGGCGCTGGCCGCCGCCGTGACGTCATCGTCGGCGACCCTGGCGGTCATCATACCGCCCTCGATCCCGATGATCCTTTACGCGGTGATGGCCGACGCCTCGGTGGTGCAGCTTTTCGTCGCGGGCATCGTGCCGGGCGTGCTGGGCGGTTTCCTGATGATGTGCGTCGCCTACTGGTTCGCCGTGCGCTACAACCTGCCCGTCGAAGAAGCGTTCCAGCTTCGGCGGCTCGGGAAGACCTTTAAGGAAGCGGCCTGGGCCTTCATGCTTCCGGTCATCATTCTCGGGGGAATTTTCGGCGGCTGGGTCACCGCGACCGAGGGCGCGGCGCTGGCGGTGTTCGCGGCGCTGTTCATCGGCGGGGTGATCTATCGCGAACTCGACTGGTCGCATCTGCGCGAGGCGATGATGGAGGGCGGCGTTCAGACCGCGGTGGTGATGCTGCTCGTCGCGTCTTCGGCGCTGGTCGGGGTGTACCTGACGGAACAACAGGTGCCGCAGCAATTGGCCGCCACCATCGGCGATTACACACAGAACAGATATGTCGTGCTGGCGTTGCTGAACGTACTGTTCCTGGTCCTCGGTCTGTTCCTGCATTCGGCCGCCGCGATCATCCTGGTGGTCCCGATCGTCATCCCGCTGGTCAACACCATTGGCATCGACCCCGTCCATTTCGGCCTGATCGTGACCCTGAATCTCGGCATCGGCCAGCAGACCCCGCCGGTCGCCAGCGTGCTGATCACCGCATGTTCGGTGGCCAAGGCGAACATCTGGGAGGTCAGCAAGTACAATGTTTATTTCGTCGCCGTGCTGCTGGCCATGCTGCTGCTGGTAACCTATGTGCCGGCCGTTCCGATGGCGCTGGTGAATTTCTTCTATCGCTAGGGAGCGACTGAACGATGCCGGAAGAAACGATCCTGGTCGGCCGCGAGGGGCATATCGCCACCGTGACGCTGAACCGGCCGCACAAGCTGAATGCCATGACCAAGCCGATGTGGCAGCGCCTCGGCGCGGTCATGGAGGAGTTCGAGGCCGACGATGAGTTGCGCTGCATCGTGCTGCGCGGGGCTGGCGGCAAGTCCTTTTCGCCGGGCAACGACATCTCGGAATTCGCAACCGACCGGTCGAACCCCGCGCAGGCCAAGTCGTACGGCAAGATACTGCACCGCACTCTAAGGGCGCTCGGCAACTGCCGCCATCCAACCGTGGCCTTGATCGAGGGTATCTGCGTGGGTGGCGGGATGGAGATCGCGGGATTGTGCGACCTGCGGATCTGTGGCGAATCGAGCCGCTTCGGCGTGCCGATCAAACAGCTCGGCCTCGTCATGGCCTACCCGGAGATCGCCGCCCTGAAACGGCTGGTGGGGCGGTCGGTCGCCCTGGAAATCCTTCTGGAAGGACGCGTCTTCGGTGCTGCGGAAGCAAGCGAGAAAGGCATTGTCACGCGGGTCGTCCCCGACGTCCAGGTCGAGGAGGAAGCCTACGCCGCGGCGCAGCGCATCGCCGAGGGTGCGCCGCTGGTCGCGCGCTGGCACAAGAAGTTCGCCGACCGCCTTGAGGACCCCGCGCCCCTGACCGAAAATGAGATGGACGAAGGCTATGCCTGTTACGCCACCGAGGACTTCCGGATCGGCTACCAGGCATTCCTGAACAAAACCAAGCCGGAGTTTGAGGGACGCTGAGCATGGCCGAGCGTCACGGTCCGCTCAAGGGTGTGAAGGTTATCGAGCTGGCTCATATCATGGCGGGGCCGGTCTGCGGCCTGATGCTTGCCGATATGGGCGCGGACGTCATCAAGGTAGAGAAAATGCCGGGTGGCGACGATACCCGCCGGTCGGTGCCGCCGGATATCGATGGCGAATCCGCGGCCTTCATGATGATGAACCGCAACAAGCGCGGGATCGCGGTCAATCTGAAAGACGAGCAGGGCAAGGCGGTGGTGCGCCGCCTGCTGCGCGACGCCGACGTGGTGATCGAGAATTACCGCCGCGATACCATGGCGCGGCTGGGGCT
>CAMYNJ010000090.1 GCA_947259795.1 uncultured Alphaproteobacteria bacterium
GGCGGCCGACCCTGTCGGACAGCCGCCCGGCCGGATAGGCGGTCAGCGAATAGGCGGCGTTCATCGCCACCAGAACCAGCGGCACGAAGGCGAGCGTCAGGGCGCCCTCGCCGCCGCGCAACAGCAGGAAAGCCTCGCTGAAGCGCGGCAGCATCAGGAAACCGGCGACCAGCACCAGGATCCAGTAATCGCGCCCCAGGTTGCGCATGGCCTCCATGCGAAGCGGATTGCGCCGGATCGCCCGATCGGGGTTTGGCGGCGGGTCGCGCACGGCCAGCAGCAGCACCAGCACCGCCGCGAACGCCGGGATCGCGGCGACCCAGAAGACGGCCCGCATATCGCCCGCGAAGGCGATCATCAGCAGGATGGCGAGCAATGGCCCGGCGAAGGCGCCGACGGTGTCCAGGGTCTGGCGCAGACCATAGGCCGCGCCGCGCAGCGCCGGCGGCGTCAGGTCGCCGACCAGCGCATCGCGCGGCGCGCCGCGGATGCCCTTGCCGATGCGATCGGTGAAGCGCGCAAAGAACACCCAGCCGGCGGTCGCGGCCAGCGGGAATACGGGCTTGGTAAGCGCGGCCAGCCCGTAGCCCACCAGCGCCAGCAGCTTGCGCTTGCCGAGCCGGTCGCTGAGCGCACCGGAGAAGACCCTGGTGAAGGAAGCGGTGGCCTCCGCCACGCCCTCGATCAGGCCGACCGCCAGCGCGCCGACGCCCAGTTCAACCACCAGGAAGATCGGCAGCAGGCTGTGGATCATCTCCGAACTGATATCCATCAGCAGGCTGACGAAGCCCAACGCCCAGACCCCGCCGGGAATCGCACGGATTCCCGTCGCCCTTGATGCCCCGTCCCGGTCCCGTTCACCGGCCATCCGTCATGCTCCGTCAGCGCCACACCCAGTGGGTTAACATGACGCGCCATTTCCCGCCATCGCTTGAGCGCCAGGCCATGTTTTGCCGCTCGCGAAACAGCCGAATCGTGGTAGCGTCGCGCCGATGTCCTGGTTCGATGCCATCGCCGAGTTTGTCGCCGCCCACCGCCAGCTCGCCTACCTGCTGGTGTTCGTCTTCGCGTTCTGGGAATCGATCCCGGTCGTCGGCCTTTTCATTCCCGGCTCGGCCATAATCGTGGGCCTGTCGATCCTTATTCCTTCCGGCGCCCTGGACCTTCTGCCGGTCATGGCGATGGCGACAATGGGCTCGATCGCCGGCGACAGCGCATCGCTTGCGATGGGACGCCGTTACGGAAGGTCCCTGTTGTCGTGGGGACCGCTGGCGCGCCACGCCGATACCGTGGCCCGTGCCGAGGGCTTCTTTCGCAGACATGGCGGCAAGGGAATCGTGCTGGGCCGCTTCGCGGCGCCCGTCCGCGGTATCGTGCCCGCTATCGGCGGCGTGGCGGGCCTCACCTGGTCGAGGTTCCTGCCGGCCGCCGTAATTGCGGCGGTCCTGTGGGCGCCGCTGCATGTGCTGCCGGGCGCCTTGATCGGCGCCAGCCTGCAGGTGGCGGGCGCCGTTACCGCGCGATTGGGCATCTTCCTACTGCTGCTGCTGGTGCTCGGTTATCTGCTGCTGCTAGCGGCGCGTATCTTGCTGTACTGGGGCATACCCGCCGGCGCGTCGGCAATGCGGCGCCTGCTGGTCTGGGCGCGCGCGCACGACAATATCGTCGGGCGCGAAATCGTGGCGCTGCTGGACCCGAACCACAGGGAGGCCAGGGCGCTGGCGCCGCTGGCGATCCTGCTGATCCTGGGTGGCTGGGGATTCTTCGCCATTCTGGAGGACGTGATCGCCGGCGACGCCCTGGTCCGGGCCGACGGCTCGATCTTCAACGCGTTGCAGGCCTTGCGCACCCCCTGGGGCGACATGGTGATGGTGGCGATTACCGAACTGGGCGACGCCCGGGTGACCGTGCCGGTGGTAATCGCGGGCATTGGCTGGCTGGCCTGGCGGCGGGCCTGGATCGACGCGGCCTATCTGGCGGCCGCGGTCCTCATCGCGCAAGGCGTGGCCGCGGCCATCAAGATCGCGCTGCATACCCCGCGGCCGATCCCCGAGCTGTACCATGGCTGGAGCGCCTTTTCCTTCCCCAGCGGCCACGCCACCGTCAACGCCGTGGTCTACGGCTTCCTGGCGGTCATGATCATGCGCGGCAAGGGCCCGATCCTGCGCGCGGCCATCGCGGCGACCGTGGCGCTGCTGGTCGGGTCGATCGCCCTGTCGCGGCTCTATCTCGGCGCGCACTGGTTTACCGACGTCGCCGGGGGGCTGGGATTCGGCATCGCCTGGGTCGGGCTGCTGGGCATCGCCTATGTCCGCCACCGCCCGGCCGGCGGCCTGTCGCGCGGGTTGTTGCCGGCGGTCGCGGGCACGCTGGTCGTGGCCAGCATCGTAAATATCGCGTTTTTCCATTCGCGCGACCTGGCCCGCTATCAGCCTGTGCCGCGAACGCCGACCATGACCGCAACCGACTGGATCCGGGGCGGCTGGGCGCAGCTGCCGTCCCACCGCGTCGATCTCGGCGGCGAATATGAGGAACCCTTCATCCTGCAGCTGGCAGGCTCGCCGGACTACCTGGTGGAAACGCTGGCGCGGGCCGGCTGGCATGCGCCGGCGGCCTGGAACGCGATCGGCGCCGTCGCCTGGCTGGCCACAGGCAGCGATATGGAATCACTGCCGGTCCTGCCCAAGCTGCATAATGGCCGCGCCCCCCGGCTGATGCTGATGCTGCCCGAGGACGGCGACCGTACGCGGCTGGTGTTGCGGCTGTGGGATTCCGGCTTCCGGCTGAACTCCGATATAGGCTCACCGGTATTGTGGCTCGCCACGGTAACCCGCGAGGATCTCAGCCAGCCGATGGGCATCGTCAGCCTGACGCTGACCGGCAAGGATGCCAATGGCCCACGCGACCTGCTGGCCCGTACGTTGCCGGCGCTGACCCGCAAGCGCATCGACCCGCCACAGGGAGACGCGGAATGGGACGGCGTCCTGATGCTGACCGCGGGCGGGGGTTAACCCCGCCGCCCTGTTTCGGCAATCTTGGCCAGGACGGTGTTCATGACGAATTCCAGCGAGACCCGCGGCAGGCCGCTGCCGAAACGAAGCGTTTCGCGATCGCTCGACAGTTCCACCGAGGGACGCCATTTATTGTCCTCCCCGTTCAGGACAACCGCCTCGACCTCGGTGGCGGGGATATGTTTGCCCTCGCTCTCGCCGCTGGACCCGGCCCGGCTCAAGCGCAAACCATCCGGCCCGACGCGCAGCCGCACACGCGTGGTGAGGTCCTTGTAGACGCCGATGATGAACACCAGTTCGAACAGCAGCCCGACGCCGCCGAAGAGGATACGCCCGATCAGGTCGAGGTCGGGCGCAAAGAAGCCGATTCCGACGAAAACAAGCGGAAACAATATGGCGATCAACGATCCCCACCAGGGGTTTTGCGGTCCGGTCCGGGTGATCGCGATCGTATCGCCCTCGATATCCACCGCCAGTCCCGGGGCCGGGCGCGAAAGCGCATCGTAGTCGATTTCGACCTTGCCTTCCTTGATCAGTTCACCCACCGACTTGTCCAGATCGGCGGCTTCACGGCGCACCATGCCACCCTCGCCCTGCTCGAAGGCCGGCAGGTTCAGTTGCCTGGCATAACCCTCCCACCTGTCGCGAAACCCGGCCTCGCTTCTGTCGGTATAGAGATTGATTTTGCGGTCGCCATCGGGGTGAACCAGATCGATCATATGGAGGGTATAGCTACTGTTCTTGGTCTTAACGCGCCGTGTGCTCCGCATCACGCCGTCATAGGCCGACAGCGGCTCGGTCCAGCTCTTCTCGCCCCGCAGCCCCCGATCGGTAACGGTGAAGGCCTGGCCGTCGAAAGCGACGCTGCGACGCCACAACAGACTGTGAATACCAAACAGCAATATCCCGACACCGACGATCGGAAAAATCAGGAAGATAATCGCTTCCGGGCCGAGGCTGCCGGATTGCAGCATCGAAAACAGCCCCACGGTCGGAAAACCGCCCCAGAACAGTGAGAACAGGATCATGAACAGGGCGCCGACCTTGCTGCCAGTCTGGTGCGCCTCGACCGGCGGCGACGACAGATCGATTTGCCAGCGCCGCCCACGCCCGCCGCCACCGCCCAGATTGATGCTAATGGCCATTGCCACCTCCGACAGGAACCCATGTTGCACTGCGTGATTAGCATGCAAGCGTAAATTTTCCGCTTAAGGCTGTTCAATATCCCGTGAAGGATTCCCTGCTGCAATCCCGACAATGCCTCAAGAATGCCGCTTGCGGCAGAACCTCCCGGCGGCTAGGGTCCGGGGACAGTTGACTGCAATCAGAACGGTGTTACGCGTTGCCTGAATTTCGCAATATCCGCAGCTTGCTGCGGCTGTTTATTCTTGTCGCCGCCTCGATCATGGCCGCCGTGCCGGCCAAAGCACAGATCATCGAGCGTGAACTGCATCGAGGCGTCATGGAAGGCCCGGTGGGGCTCGATCCGCAATATGCGGTCCGCCCGGTGGAGCGCGCAATCCTGACGGATCTTTTCTTAGGCCTGGTGGTCGAGGACGCGTCGGGCCGCCTGCAGCCCGGCGCCGCCGAAAGCTGGACGGTGGAGAACAAGGGCCGCCGTTGGGTTTTCAAGCTGCGCGAGGGCCTTAAATGGTCCGACGAGCGGCCATTGGCGGCCGGCGATTTCGTGTATGCCTTCGAACGCCTGCTGGCGCCGCAATCGGGCGCGCCCTTCGCCCCGATGTTCCATGGCATCACCGGCGCCGAGGCCCGGCATGTGGGCAAGGCCGGCGATGCGGCGGTGCTGGGGGTGAAGGCAAAAAACAGAAGCACGCTGATTTTCGAACTGGACCAACCCGTCCCCTATTTTTTGTCGCTGCTGAGCCATCCCGCCGCCTTCCCGCTGCGCAAGGATCTGATCGAACGGGATTCCGACAGCTGGACCCGCCCCGGCCGCATGGTCACCAACGGCGCCTACATCCTGGGCGAATGGTTGCCGGGGCGCTATGTCAAACTGCGGAAAAACTGGGGATTTTACGATCCCGCCTCGGTCATTATGGACAATATCTTCTATGACATTGTCGAACATGGCGAGGTCGCCCTGGAGCGTTTCTTCGCCGGCGAGCTGGACATACTTTCCGGCGTGCCGCGCGAACGGATTACCGAACTGCTCGAGAAGGCGCCGGAAACGGTCAGGCTGCATCCGACGCTCACCGTCGACTACCTTGTCTTCAACACGAACAGGCCGCCCTTCGAAGATGTGCGGGTCCGCCAGGCCCTGGCGCTGGCGCTCGATTCGCGCAGCCTGGTGAATCAGGCGCTCGACCGCGGCGAAATCCCGGCAACCGGCATGTTGCCCGACGGCATGGCGAATCTGCGGGCGCCGGGACAGCCGGCACTGGAAAGCACCCGCCCTCTCAAACGCCCGGTTTCGCCCGAGCGCAAGATCGCCCAGGCCAAGCTGCTTCTTGAGAAGGCGGGTTACGGGGCGCGCGATTCGCTGCGCCTGACCTTGCATTACAACAACAGCGAGACGCACCGGAAAGTCGCTGAGGCGATCGCCGGCATGTGGAAAAAAGTCGGCGTGCGGACCGATCTTTTCGGCAGCCATTATTCCGTCCATTACGGCGATCTTGGAATCGGCGATTTCGATGTCGCGAGGGCCGGCTGGATCGCCGATTTCGACGACCCCATGGCGGTGCTGGAACTGTTTCTGTCGAAAAACGAACGGTTCAATTACGGGGCCTTCGCCGATGACCGGTTCGACAGGCTGCTGGCGCAGGCGAACACGCAGGCCAATCCGCAGGAACGGGCGATCGGCCTCTATCGGGCGCATGAACGGGCCATGGCGCAATATCCGGTCGTCCCGCTATTCAATCACGCTTCGCGCCACCTGGTCGCCCCCGCGGTTACCGGCTGGGAAGACAATGTAATGGATATCCACCCCAGCCGCTTCCTGAACCTCGCCGATTAAGTCGGGTCAAGGCCGGACGATCGTCCAGCCGCTCAGGCCGCCCGTCTCGCCGGCCGGCGCGTTCGTCACCAGGATAAATTCTTCGGCGCCGGCCAGTTCGGGCACCCTGTCCAGGCTGCCCAGACGCGAAAAATCGCGCGGGGCGTAGGGCGTAAGCCGCCCGGCGTCGAGCCGCCTTTCATAGCCGTGCACCGGCCCCTTCTCGGTGGCCAGCGCAAATTGCGCGTAGCGGCGGTTGTCGATCTTATCGAGGACACGGGCAATTCGGCCCCAGTCCGGCTTCATGCCGAACGAACTGTCGACGACGACGAGAACCCGGTGCGGATCCCCGCCCAGCGCCAGATGATAGCCGCCGCCAAGCCCGCCGAAGGCGATCAGGGTAATGGTCAGCCAGCTTAGAAATGCCTTCATCGACGTTACATCTGCGTATTCAGCAACGCGCCGATGGTGTAGCTGACATCGTCGGTTTTGGCGTTCAGGCTGGCCGCCTCGACCAGGCTCGACAGTTTTCTCAGTTCGTCGATATTGGCTTCGAAGCCGATGGTGTAGACCGGGATTTGCAGGCCCTCGATGATGTTGTCCATATCGCCGTAGCTCATGCCGATATTGGTCTCGCCGTCGGTCAGCACGAACAGGACCGGCTTGACGTTCGGGTCCTTCTGTTTCTCTTCCACCAGCATCGACAGGGAAACCGCGATACCGTCATACATCGCCGTCTTGCCGCCGGTCGACAACCCGCCGACCGCGGTGTGGAAGGCGGATTGCTGGACCATCTGGAACTGCCTGATCGGCAGCAGCACCGTCACCCGGTCGCTGAACGCGACCAGCCCGATCGAATTCTCCAGCGCGACAAAACTGCTGCCCTCGGCCAGCGCCCGCTTCAGCTCACGCATCCTGGCGCCTTCCATGGAGCCGCTGACATCGGCCAGGAACACGGCCGCGATGCGGCGGCCGGCGTCCTTCTTCTGCTTCCATAGCTGCTGGGCCGCGACCAGCGCCTGGCCCGACGGCGCCTGGAAGGGCGGGTCGTAGCTGATAGCCGGGTTGAAGCCGTATTCCGCCGCCTTGTCACGGTAACGGCGGCTGTCCATGAATTCGGCAAACTGCTTCAGCACATCCATCTTCTGCGGCCCCGGATTGCCAACCGCGTATAGCGGATTGTCGTGGCGGATGCCGAACGGGATGAAGCGGTAGCCGGACTGCAGTTCGGGGACCTTGACAAAGGTTTGATATTCCATCACGAAGGCGTCCAGCGAGCCGTCCTGGCGCACCGAATCGCGCATCTGCAGGGTCGTCATCGCCACGAAGGGCACGCTGGCCTGGAAGGCCTCGAAGGCGCTGGCGACATCGCCGGACAGCATTGCGGCTTCCGAGCCGTCCGCGAACGTCATCAGCACGGTGACCAGGAAATTCAGGCCGGTGCTGCTGGCGTAGGGGTTGGTGTAGCCGACGGCGATGCGGCCCTGCACCGCGGCGTCGATGATGGCGGGCACGCTGATCTCGCCGGCCGTCTGTTCGATTTCCCCGGCCACCGAATTCTTCATGACGATTCCGGCGACATTGCCGACGGTCTTTTCCGCGACCGGCGTCATGCGGGCGCCGCGCGCCTCGGCCATGCGGACCCATAGATGATTGGACGGCGAAAAGGCGTCCGGCCGGTATTTGCCCGACGCGATGAACTGATAACCCGTGCCCGACGCGATCTTGCGAATGCTGACGCGGGCGGGCCGGCCGTCGGCGGTCCTGGCGCCCGAGTTATTGAAGGCTTCGGCCGCCTCGACCATCCAGCCATCGTCGCCGGAGCCGGATTTCTCGGTCGACACGAAAATCTCGGCATCGATGCCGCCGACGCCCATCACCGCCAGAGGATATTTGGCGATCGGTGGCAGGCTGTCCTCCAGGCTGCTCCTGCTCACGGTCACGGCACCCGACGCCTGGACATGCCGCTCGGTCCAGTCGATGTCTTCGACCTGTTCCGCCAACTCGTCCACCGCCTTGTCGTAAGACATGACGGAACGCGGCAACACGCTGTCGAAATCGATGTTCGACGTAATGACGATTGCCGCGATGACGGCAAAAACGGCGAAAATCACAAGGCCCGTGATCCTGCTCTTGCCTCTGCCTGTTCTCCTGCCCTCGCTCCGGCGCCATTTCCTGCCCATGACTTCCTCCTTTGATCAGCTGAACGATTCGTCGAGGTCGAGCGTGGGGCGCGCCGCGCGTCCCTGCTCCATCTTCGCGATGGCCGCCTCGCCCTCTTCGGCCAGCTTGTCGAATTCGAGGATGGTTTGCGCCATCTGCGGCAGCGCCTCGCGCCGGTAGCTGGAGATCGCCTCCATCGCCGCATTGATGTCGGCGAAGGCGGATTTCAGCGATTCCATGTCCAGGCTGGCCCCGGCGGCGCGGGTATGTATCGCCGCGCCCTGGTTCTTGAGCTGCGCCGCGGTGCCGGCGATCAGGTCCGAGGTCGTCTTGTTGATGGCCTCGACCTTGTCCAGCACGATCTTCTGATGGGCCAGCGCCAGCGCCACCGTGACCGCCACCTGCAGGGCGCTGATCGTCACGTCCAGCGCGCGGTCGACGCCGCGGACCAGTTCCTTGTTGTTGCCGATGATGATGGCGGTCGACAGCACGCCCTGCTGGTTCACGGCAAGCTGCTGCTGCAAATCCATGATGCGCTGGCGCAGCGGGAACAGGATTTCGTCCTGCACGAAGCCGCGGCGCGGATCGTCGGCGCCGATCTCCCGCTCCAGCTTGTACTGGATCTTGTTGTCCATCAACCGGGCCAGCTCGATCTGGCGCTCCAGCTGTTGGGTCAGCGTGCGCATCGCCTTCTGGTCTTCGCCCAGCGTGACGTTGTCGCGGTTGAGCTGATCCTTGCCGACCTCCAGCGAGCGGGTGATCGCGTCGATCACCGTCTGCGAGCTTTCGAACTTGGTGAAATAGCGCTTCAGCGGCGTGCCGATGCCCGGCAGCTTGCCGAGCAGCCGCGTGAACCAGCCGGCATTGAAATCGAACTTGCCGGGGTCCAGCTCCTCGACCTTCAGTTTCAGGTCGACCAGCGCGTTGGCCACCGGCCCGCCATCCTCGGCATGCTGCGCCAACTCCCTGATCGGCGCGCGCAGCATCGCACTTTTATGGGCGGCCGCCTGCTGCAGCGCGCGGCCCATGGTCTCCACCGCGTCCTTGGCCTGGCTCTCGGCATCCAGGTCGCCCGCGCCGAATTCCAGCAGCGAGGTGACCAGTTCGCTGGCCTTGGCGTCGAGCTCCGCATCGACATCCGCGCCCTTGCCGATCGTCTCCGGGTCGCGCAAGGCCAGGGCGCCCTTGACCTCGGCGACATCGAGGTGAAGGTCCAGGGACGATCGCGTCGCCGTCTGTACGGGGCTGCCTGTGCTGTCGGTCATAGATCCCTCCTGTTTGAAAACCCGCCGCGCTCAAAGTGTCGCGGCATATTTGCCGGCGCGCCTGGCGAGCTGTTCCAGCTCCGCCATCGCGGTTTCGGCATCCAGTGTCGCATGGCCCTTTTCGGTCCGGGTCGCGGCCAACGCGGCGGACGTCTGGTCGATCACGGTCATCGCCGAGGCGTTTTGCGCCATCAACTGGGCGACACGCTTGCCGGTGGTCTCAAGCAAATTCTTGCGCTCTTCCAACGCCTTGAATTCGCGTTCCTGGTCGGTTGACCGGATTCCCACGCGGCCAAGTTCGTCGAGATGCGATTGCACATAATCCAGATCGATCGAACTGACGCTGCGCAGCGCCACGGCGACCTCGTGCAGATTGTCCAGCGCCGCGCCATAGACCTCCTGCGCCATGCCGAGATAGCGCCCATAGGTCATCTCGCCGGAATCGAGGCGGCGCTTGAGAACCTGCGTCAGGCTTTCCAGCTTGTTCCGCAACAGGCGCAACTGGGTGGCGCCCTTGTCGAAGGCGAGTTCGTCGAAATCGGCGGCCAGCCGTTCCAGCCTGGCCAGCTGCGCGGCCTCCTGCGCCTCGATCCAGCGGTAGACGGTTTTGGTAAAGGCCGCGGAATGCAGGAACATGGGCACCCAGAGCAGCAGGCAAAGCAGCCCGAGCCCCAGCGCCGCCGCCGCCATGATCAGGGAAGGCCGGAACCAGTAGAAGAACCCCACCTCCAGCCCCGCGACCACGGCCAGCGCGGCCCAGGTGAGGTGGTGCGTAAAGATCGTCCGGATCGCGCCGCTCCCTTGCGCCATGCGACTGCAAGCCCCCTGCTAGACCGGTTCGGACGCCGCGGGCGGACACCCGGGCATGCGGGCAGGCCGCGCCTGCCACATGAAAAGGCTATAATCCGTAATTGTTAAGATACCGGAAAATTCCCTTTTTACTACCCAACCGTTATTATCCGCCGCAAAGCAAAGACCAAGGCGCCGGACAGATATATTTATCTGGCCCTTGCGCCGCATCCATACAAGAGGGCATGGGGCGGCCGGTTCAGTCGAACTATCCGGTCTTTCGGCCGTTTCTGCCGGGAAAATCCCTGTTTGTCAGCCGGTCGGCGGCTCGATGCCCTCCGGGCCGGCGCCCATGCCGATGGCGGCCAGATAGAGCTCCAGCAGGGCTTCCTGCTCCTGGCGGTCGGCCTGGTCCAGCTTGCGCAACCTTATGATCTGGCGCATCACCTTGGGCTCGAACCCGGTGGCCTTGGCCTCGGCGAACACCTCGCGGATATCGGCGGTCAGCGCCGCCTTTTCTTCCTCGAGCCGCTCCACCCGCTCGATATAGGAACGAAGCTGCGCCCCCGCGATGCCTCCGACGTCGGCCATGAAATCCTCCCGGCTGGTAATGGGTAAATATGAAAGGGCCGCGAAGATATCCCGCCGCCCGATGTCGCGCAAGAGGCGTCCTCGCCCGGTGGCGCCTCAGTTCGAATTCGGGCGCGCGGCGCGCACGAAGCGGAGTCTCATGTTGGCGTATGGGCCGAAAACGTTCATCGTTCCGGGGTGATGATTCAGGCCGCACGCCGCTCATCCGGCATCCCCCTCACCCTGCCCTCTCCCGCCGGGGGAGAGGGTTCTATTGTGCCGCGCGCGAGAAAAAGCCCTCTCCCGCAAGAGCCGCCTGTGCGGCTCGCACACGGCCGGCTGCGCCGACCTGCTCGGCGCATGCGGGAGAGGGATGGGTGAGGGGGAAAGACAAAAAAACCCGCCGGCGCCAGCCGGCCCCGGTCATTGCTCAGAGGTCAGGGTCAGGCATGCGTTGTTGCGTTATTCCCTTGGCGGGGGTCATGGACAGCGAATGTCCCGCATCCTTATGCCCGGCGGTGTGCATCCTGCGATGCCGCGCGGCAATCGAGGCGCCGGCCACCCAACCGGAACAACCCATTAACGCATGCCTGGCCGCGATACACAGATGGGCTCGTTCCGGAAATTTGCTGCGACCACCACCAATTTCCGCGATACGGACAAACCTGCCGTCCCTTCCTTTTAGTCGAATGACCGCTTTTCAAAGGCTGGCGGTAACCTACTCCTCAAAGCGACCCGTGGCGTCACGATCGCGGTCGTATCGTCTGGTGAGCGGAAACGGCGGCAACCAGGACTCGCGACGGTGGATCCAGCTTTCGTAGGTTGGCATCAGTTGGTCGGGGGCATCCAGGGATCCCAGGTTCACTTCGATTTCGTCGGCGCTGCGTGCGAACAGGGAAGAGCCGCAGCGGGGACAGAAAAACCGCCCGAGATAGTCGCGTGTTTCGCCATCGATCGTCACCGCATCCCGGGGGAACACCGCGGAAGCGTGAAAAAGGGCCCCATGATGCTTGCGGCAGTCGAGACAGTGACAAAGGCCGACCCGGTATGGGCGTCCCGACGCCACAATTCGGACGTTGCCGCACAGGCAACCGCCGGTGAATCGGTCCATGCTGCGTCTCCTCCAAGATCAAGCGGTCGGAATGGTTACAACGGAGTTCCCAGAATTTCGCGAAGCCGACGTTTGTATCGACCGTTCATGTTCGTGCAGGCGTGAGCGCCTCATCAATGAAATGGGCAACATTTGCAAGCGCGCGTCGGCCCTCCGGCAGGAAAAAACTGTGGAGCTGCCATACATGATGCATGCGCGGCCAGATTTCGAGAGTGCAGTGCCCGTCAACGGACCGAACAGCCTCAGCCAAGCGTCTTGAATCGTCCAACAGGGTTTCCGTGGAACCAACCTGAACCAGGGTCGGCGGCAGACCGGAAAGATTCGAAAACAACGGCGAGGCCAGCGCGGTTCGTGCGTCCTTTCCGTTCAGAAAGAGCTTTGCCGACCATCGCAAATCTACACCGGTTACGACGGCGTCATTCTTTGCATTCGTCTCGATACTGGCGCCGCTAACTGTCAAATCGGTCCACGGCGAAAACAGAAAGGCGGCTCCAGGCACCGGTTGGTCATTCTCTTTTAGCGCGGACAACAACGATAGAGCCAGCCCACCACCCGCGGATTCACCGCCGACGACCAGGTGGCCCGGGTCGATGCGCTGATCTTCGATAAGCCAGGAATAGACCGCCATGGCATCGTCAAACGCCGCAGGAAAGGGAGCTTCGGGCGCCAACCGGTAATCGAGCGAGAACACCCGGGCGTTGGTCAGGCTTGAAAGCCTCGCCAGCATGTTTCGCGGGGCCGAAAGGTTTCCCCAAAAATAGCCGCCACCGTGGCAATAGAGGATGGTGCGCTTTGCATCTCTCGGCACTTTCGGGGCTGCAATCCACTCGCCGCGAACAGGGCCGGTATCGATATGATCGATCGCGGTTCCGCGCTGTGGAGACGGGAAGGAAGCCGCGGTTTCATCGAGAGCACTCCTGACCTTTTGGACAAACGCGTCCTGGCTTAGAACGGAGACCCCCTCGACACCGAAAGGATCGTCTCCCCCCGGTGAACCCCGGCGCATTTTTCGTCTGATCGCCCAGGCGGCTTGCCAAGACATGCGATCGGATGTTCCACAATTGCAGAATTCACATTCTGTCGAATCGGTATAAGAGGTGCAAGATAGAGGCCTTGCATACAGCGTCAGTGTTGTCCTGATTTATTGTCTCACCCAAGGGGTCCAGTCCCGTACACTGTCCCCGATACCCTCCAAACTAAGTCCGCGATGCGGCAGAGAGCGGACATTGAATATGGAAATGTCTGCTTATCGCCTGATAGTGTTGCAAAACTATTTTCGGACCACGCGCACGCAAGATTGATTCGTTTACCGGCCCCATTTGGCAAGATTGATTCGTGAGCGAAGCGGCTTCGATTCTTTCATTGCGCCGAGGTGGTTACCGTCAGAGTTTTGCAACAGTATCTAGCCATAAGCAGACCGGCAACTAACAAGCTACGCCCTTGCCTGCATATCTCGAAACGGGGCCGGGCATGCGTAAATGCGTTTTTGGCCGCGCCAATCATTGAATTCGAACAAAACGGACGTTCCCGGAACGCCTCCCCCTACACCGCCGCCTTCCCCAATGGCGGGGCCAGGCTCTCCGCCAGCGCGGCGCCTTCCGCGTCGGCCAGGGCGGCCTCTCGGGCCTGGGCGAGTTGGGCGGCGGCTGTTGCCGGGTCGGTTTGGCCGGCCAGGGCCGGGGCGATCAGGGTTTGGGCTATTAGGTCGAAATTCTGGGCGCCGCGGCGGTGGGTGTCGCCGTAGCCCTTGATGAGGCGCGCGCATTCGGCGATCTCAATGTCCATGACGCAGCTTGCCTCGTATAGCAATTAGTAGGCAAACTTTAATGGACCGTTTTATTGTACTGGCTGCGAGCTAATGATTAGCATCGTAGATGTTGTCGCCCTCATTACTTTCTTTCACCATGTTTTTTGCATCTGCCCTGACCACGAGATTTGCGGTTGTAAGTGTGAAGAGGTCCAGCCCGCGGGTAGATGAGAAGCTACTGAAGTGAACGATGCCAGAACTCCATGAATCGCCTGCCGGTATGCCGGAGATATTCGCGGAAAATTGAGATTGAGGCTTCATGGCGCCGGTAGCGCTGACACTGTTGATTTCAATATAGGTAAGATGCGACCCCGCATGCCCGTTGCCTATATTTCCTACCTTTACGTTCACGGTTTTGGCCGAAAAATCAATTGTTGCATCTTGCACAACGAGATTCGGCGCACAGCCAGCCAATCCCAAAAAACTGACCACGACTAACAGAACTGCGTAATTTTTCATGATTTGCTCCCTTCTGCTAAGTGTTAGGTCTTGCCTAACAACGATTGAGATGGAACCCAACTAAACCCGCTTCGCTAGTATGACTCGTTGCTCTCTATCGTTCAAGTAGAATTACAAAACCGGGTCAAAAACCGCGTCAGGTCTGTATTATTGTATTATTCCGTATCGGTGTCGGGCATCCGTGACGCTGGCGTTGCCTTGTGCGCTGCCTTATTGCCGATCCGCCTCTCGACAAGTGAAACCAACCGGCTCGCGCCGGTCCCTTCGCGCCGCCACCCGGCTCGCCTTCGGCGGTCCACGCTCCCGGGGCCATCCTTCGTCAGGCTCAAGATGACGCCGGCGCTCGGGGCGCGCTCTCGCGCGCGGCCCCTACTCCGCCGCCTTCTCCACCAGCGGCGCCAGACTCTCCACCAGCGCGCCACCCTCCGGGTCGGCCAGCGCCGCCTCGCGGGCCCGGGCGATGCGGGCGGCGGCGGTTGCCGGGTCGGTTTGGCCGGCCAGGGCCGGGGCGATGAGGGTTTGTTCGATCAGGTCGAAGTTTTGCGCGCCGCGGCGGTGGGTGTCGCCGTAGCCTTTGATGAGGCGGGCGCAGTCGGCGATTTCTCGGGCCAGGGCCGCGTCGATGGCGGCGGCGCGGGTTATCTTGT
>CAMYNJ010000091.1 GCA_947259795.1 uncultured Alphaproteobacteria bacterium
CAAATTTATCCATGGGGAAGCGGATACCGGCGGCCTCTTTAATGGCCACCTGATTCATCACGCCCCAGCCGGACATGAACACCCAGTCGGGCTTCTTGCGGCGGATTTGACGCCATTGCGAGGCTTGTTCCTGACCTGGGTGGTCGACGGCGATCAGGGTCAGGTCATAGCCATACTTCTCGGCCAGAGCTTCCAACGTCGGGTTGGCTTCCTTGCCGTAGGCCGAGTTGTGGTGCAGGTGGACGATCTTCTTGCCTTTCAGCTTGTCCATCCCGCCTTCCTGTTGGCCGACGTACTTGATGAAGGCCGAGGCCTGCGACCAGTAGGTGGCCGGGAAGTTGAACACCCATTTGAACACCCGTCCATCAGCGGCAGAGGTCCGGCCATAGCCCATGGACAGGATCGGAATGCCATCGACCTGGGATTTCGGGATCAGCTGATAGGTGATGCCCGTGGAATAGGGGTTGAACAGCGACGCTCCGGTCGGCCCCTTGTTTTTCAGCTTTTCATAGCACTCGACGCCAAGCGGCGTTTTGTACTGGGTCTCGCATTCCTCAAAGGTCAGCGTGACGCCGCCGACGCCGCCATCGCGCTTGTTGATCAGTGTGTAATAGTCACGGAAGCCGTTGGCGACCGGAATGCCTGACGGTGCATAAGCGCCCGTGCGGTATACCAGCATGGGCAGGAATTGTTCGTCGGCCTTGGCCGTTTCAGCCGCAGCGAAAGTGCCGAGGCCAACCGCAGCGCCAACCGCGGTCAATACCAGTTTGCGAAAATTCATGATGTCTTCTCCCAGTTAAATAACGCCCCTTATTGACCGGGGCTTTTCCACTCTCCTATTGAACTCTAGCACGCGGGACAACGGGGTCAAACGCACGCCATACGATGGCCAATCCCGTTAGACGTCAGTATGGGAACGGCCAGCGTCTCAGTTTATACTTCAATATCTGCCACAGCCGGGCAAACCCGTGCGGCTCGACGATCAGGAAATAAACAATCATTCCGCCGAAGATGATTTCCTCCAGGTGCTTTTGCAGCGCCGTCGATATGTCCAGACCGATCAACGGCGGAAAATTTGTCAGAAAAATCGGCACCAGGACGATAAACGCGGCGCCGAGTATGGATCCCAGAATGCTGCCCAGTCCGCCGATGATGATCATGAACATCACCTGGAACGAACGGAAAATGTCAAACGCTTCGGTCTCGGCCGAGCCAAGCCAGCAAAACACCAGCAACGCCCCCGCCAGGCCGCAATAGAATGACGAAATGGCGAAGGCCAGAAGCTTGGTCCGCAAGGGGCGGATGCCGATAATTTCGGCGGCGATGTCCATGTCGCGGATCGCCATCCACGAGCGGCCGACCCGGCCGCGCACCAGGTTCTTGGCGAGCCAGCCGAACACCACCAGCATCGTCAGGCAGACAATATAGCGGACTTCAGCCGTCGCTTCGGGCCCGGAAATCATGAAACCGAAGGTCGTTCGCGGCGGCGCGGTGATGGTTCCCGACGGATTGTTGTTGAAGAACCAGCCGACCTTGTTGAAAAGCCATAAAATGAAGAACTGCGCCGCCAGGGTGGCGACCGCCAGGTAAAACCCCTTGATCCGCAAACTCGGCAGGCCGAAGACGATGCCGACGGCGGCGGCGCAAAGCCCCGACAGGACGAATGCGACGAAGATGTTCAGGTCCGGTATGTTGGTCGTCAGCTTGTAACAGGCATAGGCGCCAACGGCCATGAACGCCCCGGTGCCCAGGCTGACCTGGCCGCAATAGCCCATCAGGATGTTCAGCCCGATGGCCGCCAGGGCGAAAATCAGGAACTGGATCAGCACCACGTGCAGCCAATATTCGTCGGCGATGAACGGCACCACCAGATAGGCGAAGGCCAGGATCGCGAAGATCACCACCCGATCCTGAAAGATCGGAAAGATCGCCTGATCGCCCTGATAGGTGGTCTTGAACTGTCCGGCTTCACGGTAAAACATGGATTAAACTCTTTCGATGATTTTCTCGCCGAACAAACCCTGCGGTCTGAACACCAGGAAGGCCAGCGCCAGCACGTAGGCGAACCAGTTTTCGATGGCCCCGCCGAAGGCCGGTCCCCAGAAGACCTCGGCGACCTTTTCGCCGACGCCGATGATCAGTCCGCCGACGATCGCGCCGGGGACAGATGTAAACCCGCCCAGGATCAGCACCGGCAGGGCCTTCAAGGCGATCAGCGACAGCGAGAACTGCACCCCCGACTTGGCCCCCCACATGATGCCGGCGACCAGGGCGACAACGCCGGCCACGGTCCACACGGTGACCCAGATGGTTTTCAGCGGGATGCCGACGGACAGCGCCGCCTGGTGGTCGTCGGCGACGGCGCGGAGCGCGCGGCCGATGGAGGTGTATTGGAAGAACAGTGCCAGCGAGACGACCAGCACCGCGCCGATGCCCGCCGCCGTCAGATCGAAAGTGTTGAGTAAAATCTCGCCGAAGTCGATGGGGTGGTCGGGAATTCCGACGTCCAGGCGCTTGACGTCCGATCCCCACATCATCTGGCCGCTGCCTTCGAGAATAAAGTTCAGGCCGATGGTTGCCATGAACAGGATGATGCCCTCCTGGTTGACCAGATGGCGCAACATGAAATGTTCGACAGCGAAGGCCAGGGCGACCATTACGGCGATGGTGACAAGTATTCCGGCCCAGACTGGCAGACCACGTTCCATTAGACCGACCAGGGTCAGGGCGGCGAACAGCACCATCGCGCCCTGAGCGAA
>CAMYNJ010000092.1 GCA_947259795.1 uncultured Alphaproteobacteria bacterium
CGAATACCACCGAGAACCACCCGATCATCGGCCTCAAGATCCGCGAGGCGGTTGCGCGCGGCGCAAAACTCTTGCTCTTCGACCCGCGTCAGATCCAATTGAGCGAAATTGCCACGGTCTGGGCACAGCAGAGACCGGGCACGGACGTCGCCTGGATCAACGGCCTCATGCACGTCATCATCCGTGACGGCCTGATGAACGCCGAGTTCATCAAGTCGCGCACCGAGGGGGCCGAGGCAGTTGAGAAAGTCGTGGCCGCCTATACGCCTGAACGGGTGTCGGAGATCACCGGGGTCGCGGCCGATCTCATCGTCGAGGCGGCCCGCCTCTACGCCACGGCGGAACGGGCGTCCATCGTCTATTCGATGGGCATAACCCAGCATACGACCGGCGTCGATAACGTCCGCTCGCTCGCCAATCTGGCGATGCTCACCGGGCAGATCGGCCGGCCCGGCACCGGTGTCAATCCGCTACGCGGCCAGAACAACGTCCAGGGCGCTTGCGACATGGGCGCCCTGCCGAACTACTATCCCGGCTATCAGCAGGTCGCTGACGCCGACGCCCGCGGCAAGTTTCAGAAAGCCTGGAACGTCGCGCTTTCCGACAAGCCGGGCATGACGATAACTCAGATGCTGCCCGCGGCCCTGGCGGGAAAGATCAAGGCGCTGTATGTCATGGGCGAGAATCCCGTGCTCTCCGATGCCGACGTCACGCATGTCGTGGAGGCGCTTGAAAATCTTGAATTCCTCGTCGTGCAGGACATATTTCTCACCGAAACGGCGAAGCTTGCTAATGTCGTGCTGCCGGCGTCTTCCTATGCCGAGCGCGACGGGACCTACACCAATACCGAGCGTCGCGTACAACTCACCACGCCGGTCGTGCCGCCGCCCGGACAGGCGCGAGGCGACCGGGAGATCATCTGCGAAATCGCTACCGCGCTGGATTATCCGATGAGCTACGCCTCGGCAGCAGAAGTCAATGACGAGATGCGCGGGCTGACGCCTTCCTATGCGGGTATTTCGCATATGCGGCTGGAGGCGGGGGCGCAGCTTCCATGGCCCTGCCCGGCGGACGACCACCCGGGAACGCCGATCCTGCACCGCGAAAAATTTACCCGCGGCCTCGGCCAGTTCCACCCGGTCGAATACCAGCCTGCGGCCGAAGAAGCCGACGAGTCATTCCCGGTCGTGCTGACCACGGGCCGGATGCTGGAGCACTACCACACGGGAACGATGACGCGGCGCAGCAAAGGCCTGAACGGCCTCGTCCCCGGACCGTTCGTCGAGGTCAACGGCGCCGATGCAAAGAAAATCCGCGTCAAGGACGGCGATAGCGTCAAGGTGACCTCGCGCCGCGGCTCGATCGTCCTTCCTGCCAAGGTGGGCAGCAGGGTGGACACGGGTGTCCTGTTCATCCCGTTCCACTTCTGGGAGGCGGCGGCCAACGTTCTCACCAATCCGGCCTCCGACCCGACAGCCGGAATCCCGGAATTCAAGGTTTGCGCCGTGCGCCTGGAACGCGCGCCAAAAAACAGGCCAGCCGCCGGTATGAGCTGAAGGCATCGGCATCCGGACACTTTCCATTGAAAATCAAATGGCCTCCGTCAAACCAGGGAAACCGAGACTGGGTGGTGGGTCCGGCAGGACTCGAACCTGCAACCAGACGGTTATGAGCCGTCGGCTCTAACCAATTGAGCTACGGACCCGACCGGCTCTGCGTTACGCCATAAGCGCCAGTGCGACAAGATCATTGCGGCAAGATCACCGCCATAAGATCGTCAGCTGCAAGATCGATGATGACAAGCCGGGCCCGGGCGGGCATCTTCGCGCCGACTCGCTCCTTGCTGATTCTCCGAAAGCCGTCGCGCATGTCAGCCTTCGACGCCCTTGCTTTCCGCCGCGCGCTTATCGACCAGCGCGAGCCTGACTGGCCGAATCTGGCTGGCCAGATTGCAGCGCCTGAAGACCAGGGTCTGCCGCTTGGCGGCATCGGCACCGGCGGCATAACCTTCGCCGCCAGTGGCGGCTTTACGCGCTGGACGCTGAAGGCCGGTGCGGTCAAGAATTTTCGCGAACCGGCCTGCGGATTCGCGCTCTGGCAAAAACCGGCCGGTGGCGACGCAACGGCGCGCGCCCTGCAACCACCGCCCGTCACCACCCCGACCGGCCAGCTGTCAGCCTGGACCTGGGTCGGAGCCGGGCAGAATGGTTCGTGGAGCTTTCTCGGCGACCAGGCCGAAGGCGCCTATGAGGCGCTGTTTCCACTCGCCCGCCATCGCTTTGAATTGGGTCAGGGCGAGACCGTCCGCCTGAAAGTTGACAGCTGGTCGCCGGTCGTGCCCCGCCGGCTCGACCTCGCCGGCCTGCCGGTGGCGATGTTCCAGTGCACCTTGCAGAACACCGCCGAAGCCCCCGCCGACGCGGCGGTGATGTTCCATTTCGCCAATATGGTCGGCTGGTTCAACACTTTCGACCGCACCCGCCCGCACCGCCGCAATGCCGGCAACCAGAATTTGCGCTTTGCCACCAGCGAGGCGGCAGGCGTGCTGATGGGTTCGATGGCCCCCTATGGCGAGAACCCGCCGGAAGGCTTCGGCACCATGGCCGTCGTCGCCGAAGCCATGCCCGGCCTCAACATCGCCGTCTGTTCCACCTTTGACGGCCTGTCCGATGGTGCCGCCCTTTGGGACGCCTTTGCCGGCGCTGGCCATGTGCCCGAAAACCTGCCCGACTGGCGCGCCGCCAGCGGTTT
>CAMYNJ010000093.1 GCA_947259795.1 uncultured Alphaproteobacteria bacterium
GATGTTCTGCGTCAAGCTGTGGGACGTGGATTTGGCGGCCGAGACGTGCAAACCGTTGATCGGGCCGGATACGGCGGTGATCTGCTTCCAGAACGGCGTCGACGCGGAAGAGAGGGTCGCCGCGGTGCTGGGGGACCGGCATGCGGTCGGCGGCGTCGCCGCGATCGCCGCCCTGATCGAAGAGCCCGGCGTGATCCGCCATACGGGCACCATGGCCTGGCTGAAATATGGCGAGTTGGACGGGCGCGCGAGCCCGCGCCTGGAGGCCTTCGACGAAGCCTGCGCGAAGGCCGGATTCGAGGCCTCCATCTCGCCCGATATTACCGTCGACATCTGGCGGAAATTTGCCTTCCTGGCGCCGCTGGCCGGCGCCACCGCGGCAATCCGCATGCCGATCGGGCCGATCCTGGCCGAGGCGGAGACCCGCCGGCTGTTCGCGGACCTGATCGCCGAGACCGTTTCTGTCGGGCGCGCCAAAGGGGCGCGGCTGGAGGACGGCATCGAAGGCAAACAGGTCGCCTTCGCCGAAGGCCTGCCGGCCGAAATGAAGGCATCGATGCTGGGCGACCTGGAACGCGGAAACCGGCTGGAGCTGGAATGGCTGACCGGCGCAGTGGTGCGCCTGGGCCGCGAACTCAGCGTGCCGACCCCGGTCAGCGATACGGTCTACGCCGTCCTGAAGCTGCACGCCGAAGGGCGCTCGAACTAATATCTCGGCTCTCGACGAATTCGCGCCGGATTTCCGGCGATCCCGGATAGATGCGCAGGGTACGGGCATCCCGCGCAAATCGCTTCAGACTCTCAGATAATGCCGTCGCGGCGCAGAGCAGCGATCTCACCGGGGTCCAGGAAAGCACCCAGCACCTCGTCGGTATGCTGGCCAAGCGTTGGCGGCGGCGCGATCGGACCTTGCGGATATCGCGAAAAACGCACCGGCTGGCGGACCAGGGGAATTTCGCCGGCAACCGGGTGGTCGGCCGTCGTAACGAGGCCTCTCTCACCTATATGGTCGCTCGCCACGGCTTCGGCCACCGAAAGGATCGGCGACGCCGGGACTCCTGCCTCGTCCAGTATGCGGACGGCCTCGTCCACCGTCCGTCCGCCGGTCCAGGCGGTGATCAGAACACGCAGTTCGGGCTCATGTCTGGTGCGTTCGGAATCGCTGGCGAAACGCGGATCCGCCGCCAATTCCGGTTGTCCCATCGCCCCGGCGAGCCGCGCGAACAGGGCATCGCTTGCCACCGCGATGACGGCATAACCGTCGCGGCAAGGATAGCTGTCGAAGGGCGTGGAGATCGGGTGGCGGTTGCCGGTCCGGCCCGGGTCGATCCCCGCAAAAAGCTGCAGGCTCAAGGGCGTCACCATCATCGAGACCAGCGAATCGGTCATGGCGATGTCCAGATGCTGCCCTTCGCCGGTGCGGTCACGGTGGCGGATGGCGGCCAGGATGGACCAGCAGGCGTTCAGCCCGGCGCAAAGGTCGCCCATGGATTCGCCAACCCGCGTCGGCGGCCCCGCCGCATCCCCGGTAATGCTCATCAGGCCGGACATGGCCTGGGCGATGATGTCGTAGGCAGGCCGCGCCGAAAGAGGGCCTTCCTGGCCGAAGCCGGAAATGCTGGCCTGCACCAGGGCCGGATTGATTTTTTTCAACGTCTCGTACTCCGCCCCCAGTTTGGCGTCGGTACCGGGGCGGAAATTGGCGACCAGGATATCGGCAACCTTGACCAGTCGGTGCAGGATTTCGACGCCGCGCGGCGACTTCAGGTCCAGCGTGACGCTCTTCTTCGCCTTGTTGACCAGCATGAAGAGGCCGCTTTCGCCATCCCGGAACGGTGAGAACTGGCGCGAATCGTCGCCGCGGCCCGGCATCTCGATCTTGATGACCTCGGCGCCCATTTCGCCCAGCAGGGCCGTACAGAACGGCCCTGCCAGCACGCGCGAGAGATCGACAATGCGCAGGCCGGAAAGCGGTGCCGTTTCGGGCGATTCAGGGATCGCAGCCACCTTTCACCGGGCCGGCCTCTTATGACCGCCGCGTTATGACATAACGGGCGCCGGCCAGGAACGGCCCCTTGATCACGTCCTTCTCGCCGTTCGGCCAGATGATCTCCACCTCATCGGCCTGTTTGTCCGCGCCGAGGCCGAAATGGCTGACCAGCGGGTCGAAGGACAGGAACCCGCCGCCCGACTGGACCTCCCAAAGCTGCTGCCGGGCGCCACCGCCATGCCGCACGACGATCTTGGCGCCGATGGCGTAGCTGTTGGTGCGCGCGTCATGCAGTTCGAAGGCGATCGCATTGTTGCCGTTGCCGTTGTTCTCGTAAACACGGACATTCCCGAAAACCGGCACGGTGACGATGTCGAGATCGCCGTCATTATCGATATCGACATAGGTATGGCTGGTGGTGACCCGGAAATCCTCCAGGCCCCACGGGATCGTCTTGTCGGTGAAGTGGCCGTCCTGATTGTTCAGATAGAAGATGTTCGATTCGCGCGTATCGGACTGGAAGAAGCCGTTGGAGATATAGATGTCCTTCCAGCCATCGTTATCGACATCGGCGAACTTGGCGTTCCAGGACCAGCCGCCCAGTTCCAGTCCGCGTTCGATGGCATGGTCCTCGAAGCCGCCGAACTCGTTCTTGACCAGCAGCACATTGTGCTTGTCGATTTGCGGGATGGCCAGTTCGAAGAGCGCGCGGGGGAACTGGATTTTCGGCTTGGCCAGTTCCGAGCACATATACTGGAACATGCGCATATGGGCCGGCAAGATCTGTCGGCACTGGTCCAGATTGAACTGGCCGGACTGGCGCTGCGCCTGCACCATCGACCACAGGACGTTGATGCCGACGCATTCGGCGCGGGCTTCCCTGTTCGCGAGCTCAAGGCAAAGCGAGACGTCGCGCCGCTTCATGCTGCGTCCCACCGTGACGTAATCGCCGATCGCCGTCAGGCAGGCCTTCTTTTCCGCCGGATCGGCAAATTCGTCGCAGACGATTTCGGCATCGCGCATATGTTTGACGAACTTGACACCGGCGCCGCGTGAGATTTCACCGAGATACATCTCGGGAACCAGATCGTTGTCTACATCGGCGACATGCACGCTCATGGTGGTGGTGGTGGTATGCGGGATGATCTGGTCGTCGCGGCGGATCTGCTTCAGCGACCCGTTGCCCGTGCCCAGATAGAAATAATCCGGCGAACTGAAATCATTGCCGATGAACAGATCGGGAATGCCGTCATTATTGTAGTCGCTGATAAGGGCCGACAGCGTTTCGCCGACCAGTTCCTTCAGCAACACGCCCTTGAAATTCTTGTTCTCGTTCAGGAGGACCAGGTTCTTCGAAGTGGAATTGATGGTGCGGAATCCGCCCATGGCCCAGTTGCCGACAACGGCATCGATGTCGCCGTCGGAATCGATATCGCCAAAGGTCGCCGCGAAAGTTGTGGCGTTACCCGGGTTCGACAGTTCGATCATGTTTTCCTTCAGGAACTCGCCCTTCTGGTTGAAGACGATGAAGTTCCCGTCGATATGGGTCGATACGAACATATCCAGCCAGCCGTCGTCATTGACGTCGACCAGGGCCGCGACGATCACCACCTTGTCCGCCAGCGCCGGGATATCCAGTTGCTGGACCTCGAATTCCTTGCCGCCCCGATTGGCGTAGAGCGTGACGCCGCCGACGGTGCGGTCCTCGGCCAGCAGGATGTCGGTCCAGCCGTCGTTATGGACGTCGCCCGACGCGATTCCGCGGCCCATATTGGTCGGGATGATGACTCGGGTCGGAATAAAACCGGTTGCGGCCCTGATGCCGTATCTGGAACCATCATGGCGTTTGAACCCGGCGGCGCCGGCGCCGTTCTCCTTCCAGGGGAAGCGGTCGACGGTGATGCCGGCAGGTGTATCGATCGCATAGCGTTCGGGCTCCAACCGGCCGGCCGCCAGCGCCGCCACCAGCTCGCCACCCGGGCGCGGCGCCTTGGGAGCCCCGATCTTCGGCGCTTCGGGCGCGCCTTGCAGGATACCCAGCGCCAGGGTTTGCAGCTTCTGCTTTTCGTAGTTCTCGCCGAATCCGGCGATATAACCGGCCAAAACCCCCATGACGATCAGCCCGACAGTCAATACGATTGCCACGTTGCGCGAGATCGCGGTCCATACGATGGAGAAGGAGTAGATGCTGTATATGCCCAGGGTAAAGAGCAACACCATAACATAGGGCGCCGGCATGCCGGCCGACAGCAGAACGCTGGCGGCGATCACGTCGAAGGTGATCGGGCAGGGCAGGAAGATGCCGACCGTGGCGATGACGAACATGGCGCCGAACATCAGCGCCAAGTTGCCGACGGGCATCAGGCCCGAGAGGCTGTTCCAGGGCATGACCGAAATGGCGATGGCCCCCAGCAGGCCCGCCAGCAGCATAAGCGGCACGGTCGTCCTCACAATAAACCAGAGATGCTTGAGATAGGTAATCGCCACCCACAAAACCGAGGCGAACCAGCTTTCCCCCTCGCCCGGCGCGTCTTCCTCATGCATCGACCACTGAAACGGATTTTCGGTCTGCTTCATGACCTCCGCATTGCGCGTTGCCATGACTTCGTCCTTGAAGAGATAGCGTGACAGCAAGGGAATACCGACAAGGATGAACAGCAGTGTCACGCCGATCTTGGTGAGCGCCATATACCAGGGGAACAGCGCAAACAGCATCGTCAGCACGATGACATTCATGGTCGGCGAGCTGAGCATCATCGCCAGCGTGGTTTCCAGCCGCGCGCCGGCGGAATGCATGCCGCGCGCGATCGGCGCGGCGCAGTTCACGCAGACCCCCAGCGGCGTGCCGACAAGCGCCCCCATCGCGGTATTCGCAAAACTGCTGACAAAACTGCGCCGCTTCAAAAGGGACATCACGGTCATCAGGCAGGCGGCCATCATGATGCCGAAGATCATGCCGGTCTGGTTGGTCTTGATCCAGTTGACCGTGGTAGCGGCGATCCGGAAATAGAGAGGGTCGTCCTTCGAGACTTCAATCACCACGTCGAAACCCAGCGCGTCGAGCTGCATCTCGCCGCCCATATAGGCCTTCTCGTTCAGATTGGGATAGCGCGAACCGATCCAGAAATTGAATCCGATGGCGAGCGTTATTAGTATCGCCAACAGCATTCTCTTGTTCGCATTCAAGGCCTGGATCATTAACGGACTCCTGGAGATTTTCCGACGGCTAATTTCGAGGCGCGATTATCCACAATTGCGACCTCCGTGCAATCGGCCTAAATCTTTACTGACTGCCTTGACTGCGTGTTTTTGACGCTTTGGCCGCTCCGTTGCTGATTTCCCTTGCATCGCGGCGCACGCGCTGGAACCATAGGACGCTATAGGGAACGGCGTCGTCGTGTTCCCGCGCGGGGGCGCCGGATGGACACATCTAATACCAAGGCTCGTTGATAATGACCCATTTGACCGGGTTCCCTTGTCCACTCGTCAGGCGCGGTCCGCGCCGTGGTGTTTGCGCACCACAAGCGGGCCGCGACGCAGCGAGCGGTCAAGGGAGCCCGGCCTCAGATGGCGCGCGGCGGTCCTCCGGGCGCGTTGCGGCCCTTGCCCGATGCGGGTGCATCGCGCCGCGGACAGCGCCTGCCCGGCGGGCCGTCGCACGCCATCAAATGGATCATTATCAACGAGACTTGGTATAACATCCGGAAAGGAGACTCACATGCCCGGCACCAGTCCCGCTGCCCCGCGCGTTGCAGCATTGGTCGGCCCTTATCTCAGCGGCAAGACGACCTTGATGGAATCGCTCCTTTTTACCTGCGGGGCGATCGATCGCAGGGGCAACCAGAAGGACGGAAATACCGTCGGAGACGCCTCGCCCGAAGCCAGGGGGCACAGTATGAGCGTCGAGGTTTCGGCGGCGACCGGTGAGTTTCTTGGCGAGACCTGGCACTTCCTGGATTGCCCCGGTTCGGTGGAATTCTGGAATGACACCCAATCGGCGCTGATGGTGGCTGATGTTGCCGTCGTGGTCTGCGACCCGGAAATCGAACGGGCGCTGACGCTGGCCCCGCTGTTCCATTTTCTCGACGAACATGAAATCCCGCACATGGTCTTCATCAACAAGCTGGACCATACCGAAGTGCGCATGCGCGACCTGATGGAGGCCCTGCAGGGCGTTTCCTCGCGCAAGCTGGCGCTTCGCGAAGTGCCGATCCGCGAAGGCGATACCATATCCGGCTACGTCGACCTCGTGTCCGAGCGCGCCTACAAATACAAGGAAGGGGAACAGTCGGACCTGATTTCCATCCCTGGCGATCTGGAGGATCGCGAGGCCGAGGCCCGGCAGGATCTGCTGGAATCGCTGGCCGATTTCGACGACGGCCTGCTGGAGCAGTTGCTGGAAGATACGGTGCCCGAGAAGCAGGAGATTTATTCGCACCTGACCAAGGATCTCGCCGGCGATCTGATCGTGCCGGTGTTCCTGGGCGCCGCGGAACAGATGAATGGCGTGCAGCGCCTGATGAAGGCCCTGCGCCACGAAACCCCGGAACCTCGGGAAACGCGCAAACGCCTGGGTGACTTATCCGGCGACCCGCTGGTCCAGGTATTCAAGACCTATCACATGCCCCATACCGGCAAGACGTCGATGGCCAGGATCTGGGACGGATCCGTCAAGGACGGCATGAACTTGGGACCGCACAAGATCAGCGGCCTGTTCCGTATGACGGGCCACACCCAGAACAAGATACCCAAAGCCGGTGTCGGCGATATCGTGGCGATGGGCCGCATGGATGAGGTCTCGACGGGCGATTTGCTGAGCGCCGCCGGCGCGGTGAAAGGCGCGATCTGGCCCTCACCGGCGCAGCCGATCTATTCCTTCGCCATTACACCGAAGAAACGCGAAGACGAGGTCAAACTGTCGGCCGCGATAACGAAGCTGACCGACGAGGATTCCTCGATCAGCGTCGAACACAACCAGGACACCAACGAGATGGTGCTGTGGGGGCAGGGCGAAATTCATCTCCAGGTGGCGGCGGAAAGGCTGGCCAACCGCTATAATGTGGCGGTGGATACCCGACGGCCCCTGACGCCCTACAAGGAGACTATCCGCCGCGGCGCCAAGCAGCATGCCCGCCACAAGAAGCAGAGCGGCGGCCACGGGCAGTTCGGCGACGTGCATATCGAGATCAAGCCGCTGCCGCGCGGCAGCGGCTTCGAATTCACCGAATCCATCACCGGCGGCGCGGTGCCGCGCCAGTATATCCCGGCGGTCGAGGCGGGAATTCGCGACTATATGACAAAGGGGCCGCTCGGCTTCCCGCTCGTCGATTTCGCGGTGAATCTTTACGACGGTCAGTATCACGCGGTGGACAGCTCCGACATGGCGTTCAAGCTGGCGGCGATCGCCGGCATGAAGGAAGCCATGCCGAGCTGCGATCCGGTCCTGTTGGAGCCGATCTGCGAGGTCCATGTCTATGTGCCGAACGCCTATACGGCCAAGGTGCAAGGCCTGATCAGCAAGAGGCGGGGCCAGATTCTTGGCTTCGACGCCAAGAAAGGCTGGCCCGGATGGGACGGCGTGGCGGCCCATATGCCCCAGGCGGAGCTGCACGACATGATCATCGATCTGCGGTCGCTGACCTTCGGCGTCGGAACCTATGAATGGAAGTTCGACCATCTGTCCGAGCTGACCGGGCGAATCGCCGATGATGTCGTCGCCAGCCGGCAGAAGGCGGCATGAGACCACCTCGCGCCATGGCGCGCCGTGACCGGTAACAAACGGTTTGAAACGAAAAGGCTTGATGACGGGATTACCCTGATAACGGAATCCCACGTCAAGCCTTTCTTTCGCTGCAATATCTGGCATGTCCGGGGTCGCGACCGGGATCTTCTGGTCGACAGCGGCATGGGCGTGTTCAGCTTGCGCGACCATGTGCGGCTGGTCTGTGAGCGGCCCCTGGTAGCGGTTGCCAGCCACACCCATTTCGACCATATCGGCGGCCATCACGAATTCGCGGAACGGGCGGTTCACGCGGCGGAGGCGGAAATCCTAGCCTACCCGTCCCTGCGCAGTACCGTAGCGGATATGTGGGTCAGCGACGACATGTTCGCGATATTGCCGTCGGCGGACTACAGGGTGGCGGATTACGAGGTTCGCCCGGCGCCGGCCACGCGGTTGCTGCGCGAGGGCGATGTGGTCGACCTCGGCGACCGGCATTTCGAGGTGATCCACCTGCCGGGCCATTCGCCCGGCTCTATCGCCCTGTGGGAAGCGGCGACAGGAATCCTGTTTTCGGGCGACGTCGTCTATGACGGAGAGCTTCTCGACAACGCCTACCATTCCAATGTCGATCATTATCTGGCCAGTATGGAACGGCTGCGCGATATTCCGGTGCACACCGTCCACGCCGGGCATTTCGCCAGCTTCGGCCGTGACCGGATGCTGGAACTGATCGACGATTATGTTGCCGGTCGCCGCGCGCCGGGTTGTCCGTCGCACCACCGGTAACATATTTGTCATTCGTGAGAATTGCGTGACATCTCGGCCTTAAAAGGAGGCATGAGAATTAAACGGAGTGTGCGCGAATGCTGATCAAGATACCCCGCGGCTGGGAGCGGCCGGAACGAGAGGCGACCGGCGAATCCCATTTCCTGCAGCGGCGTCGGCTGGTGAAGTCGCTGGCGGCCGGGCCGGTCCTGCTGACCAGCGCGGCGACGTTCCTGACTGCCTGCGAGGAAGAGGCCAAGGCCGAGCCGGACCCGTCGGCGGACCTGTATCCGGTCAAGCAGAACCTGCGCTACCGGCTGGATCGCCCGATCACCGACGAGGCCGAGGCGACGAAATACAACAATTTTTATGAGTTCGGCAGCCACAAGCAGATCGCCAAGCGTGCGCAGGCCATGAAAATCCGCCCCTGGCAGGTCCGTATCGACGGGATGGTCGAACAGGAGCAGCTTCTGGACATCGACGATCTGCTGCGCCGCATGCCCCTGGAGGAACGGCTCTACCGCCATCGTTGCGTCGAGGCATGGTCCATGGACGTGCCCTGGAGTGGCTTTCCGATGAAGGCGCTGGTCGAACTGGCGCGGCCCCTGTCGTCGGCCCGCTATGTGGTGATGGAAACCGCTACCGACGCGGAAACTATGCCGGGTTTGGCTCAAAGCTGGTACCCCTGGCCCTATATCGATGGCCTGACCATCGAGGAAGCGACCAACGAGCTCGCCTTCCTGGTGACCGGCGCCTATGGCAAGCCGGTGCCGAAGCAGATGGGGGCGCCGCTGAGGCTGGCGGTTCCCTGGAAATTTGGCTTCAAGTCGATCAAGTCGATCGTCCGCTTCACCTTCACCGACAAGCGGCCGGTCAATTTCTGGGAGGCCGCCCAGGGCTCCGAGTACGGTTTCTGGGCCAACGTCAATCCCGAGGTGCCGCACCCGCGCTGGAGTCAGGCAACCGAGCGCCTGCTGGGCAGCGGCGATCGTGTGCCCACACGCCTCCTCGAAGGCGAAAAACTTTATATGTAAGTGCACCAAGAGCCTGGCATAGCAGGACCGCCCGGTCGGGCGGCTCTTCGCTTTTCCCGGATTTGCGCAAAAAAAATGCCGGGCCACCTGGCCCGGCAAGTTGAACAGGGAGGCTTCACGTCTGGGAGACGTAGGGTCCGAAGACCCTTCGGCAGCAGGCATGGCGCCCACCGCCTAGGCTCGATCGCTACGTAGAGCAGCGCTCAAGCTTTCCTTCAAATAGGATGACAGTTCAGCAATTTCCATACCAAAATAGACAATCCTGATATGCAAAAAACGCATAGCTAGCCCATCGCCCCATGCAACTACGTAATTAACGTCTGGAATAGATCAAAAATTCCCTTCTGCGACTTTTCGTAGCAGAAAATCCCGAAAAACGCTAACTCTTTTCGATTGACGCAACTCTTCCGGGTAAACGAAGTAGGCTTCGATCGAGGGGCCTGCCAGCTCCGGCAAAATACGAACCAGATTCGAGGTCTCGGCCACCATATAGTCGGGAAGGGCGGCGATGCCAAGGCCGCTGCGCACCGCCCTGTATATGCCGTAGAGGTTATTGATCCGTAAGATTGGTTTGCGTCGCTGCTCGGGATCTGCGCCGGCATCAATCAGCCAGTTTATCGACGCCACCGGCGGCGCCGCATCCTGGCCGTAGAGAACGATCGCATGCTGGTCCAGATTCTCCGCAGTGGTTGGTGTGCCGTGATCGCCCAGATATTCCGGCGTGGCATAAACATGGCTTTGCACCGTCAGCAAGAGGCGCTGCACGAGGTCGGGCTGCCTGGGTTTGGCCATGCGGATCGCGACGTCGGCCTCGCGCATGCTCAAATCCAGCGAACCGTCGGACAGGATCAGGCTGACCTCGACCTCCGGGAACAGTTCGACGAACTCCTTGATTCGTGGTGTCAGCCAGGTCGTGCCGAAGGCGACGGTGGTGGTGATTTTCAGCGGCCCCGATGGCCGCTCCCGGCTTTCCGAGATCAGCGCCTCGGCCATCGACAATTTGTGGAAGACATCCTTGACCGTGCGATACAGCAACTCGCCCTGTTCGGTCAGGATCAGCCCGCGTGCATGGCGATGGAACAGCGGGATATGCAGGCTGTCCTCAAGCGCGCTGACCTGCCGGCTGACCGCCGATTGACTCAGATTCAGGGTGTCGCCCGCATGGGTGAAGCTCCCCGCCTCGGCGACCGCATGAAAAATTCTCAGCTTGTCCCAGTCCATGGGGCCTTACCTTGCCTGTCCGCGGCATTCGGGAAAAGACATTTTCCGCCGTGAATGGCCCCGCCAGCGACCTTTTACGGATTTTCGGCCGGTTCCTGGATCAGGCCGCCTTGAACTTCTTCAAAAAAGCGGACAGGCGGTGGCGGCGCTGTTCGCGTTTCAGATAGCTCTCATCGACGACCCAGTTGAGCTGGATGGCGCGCCGACGGCCCTCGAAGGGCTTGTGGCCGTGCCAGGCGTCGGGCGTGCAGCGGAAGGCCAGCAGGGTGCCCTCGTTCGGCGGCACCTCGGCGGCGTAATCCTCGATATCGTCCGGCCCGCGGAGCAGGCGCAGCCGGCCGCCGCTTTCTTCCCAGGGCGGGTTCATATAGATCAGGACGGTGACCAGTTTGCCCTTCGAATCGATATGGATCTGGCCGTCGCGGTCGCGGCATCGGTCGCGCACCGTAACCATGGTCGGGCGACCCTTCAGGTCGATCCCGAATTTCTCTTCGATCGCCGCTGTCATCTCCGGCGACTGGATCTCTTTGAGCACCTGTTCGAAAGCAGGCCCGCAGGACACGGAGGCGACCGGAAAGCTGCCCGGTTTCCCGACGTCCGGATAATCCCTGTGCAGCGGTTCCAGCGCCTCTTCGCGGATGAAACCGGGAACGGCTACATGGTCGAACGGATCGCGGCTCAGCGGCGTTTCACGCAACCGGTCTAGGTCGATCTGCATTTCCGGCGCTCCTTATCGATTTTCTCAGTTCCCGTTTGATAGCGCGGAATCGGCTCGCTCGTCGAGCCTCTCACGAATTTCCGCCGCCAGCGGCGTTCTTTCGTCGAGGGGATCATATTGCCAGTTTTCCAGCCGGCCCTCGAAGGGGCGGGTGACCCCCGCCTCCACCAGGCTTTCATGGAAACGGTCGAATTTCGTGCCGCCGCCGCCCGGCAGGCGGAACACATGAACCGGCTTGCCCGTGTAGCAGGCCTCGGACACCATATTGACCGAATCGCTGGTCACGACGATCGCATCCGCCAGCCCAAGGAAGGCGAAATACGGATTGTCGCCCTTGCCGTCCCAGCTTTCCACCGGCAGCCCTTCCAGCCGCTCGCGCAGCAGGGCCTCGTTTTCGGCGCCGGTCCGCCGCGATGCCGTAATCAGTAGACCGCAGCCTGTCTCCTCGCAGATTCTCGCCAGGCCGTCGGCCAGGCGCTCCGCCGAGTCGCGGTCGAAGCGATAGACACGGTTGGCGCCGCCGATCAGCACCGCCACCAGGGGCCGCGGCAAATGCGCGTATCGCGATTCGAATTTCCGGGCTTCGCTTTCCAGCCTTTCGCGGGTCACATGATGCAGCGCGCCCAGCGTTGTCCGCACATTCGGCCCGGCCAGCCGGTCGTGGGCGGAAGCCGTTACCAGATCGAATTTTGCCGGGTCGACACGCGGATGCTGGATATGCACGCAAAAAGTCGCGCCGCCGCTCAGCCGCTTGATCGCCAGTGCCGGGCCGACGGACCGCTCGCCCGCACTGATCAGAAGGCGCGGCCAGGGTGGGGTCAGTTCATCGCCGCCGGCGCCGACACCCAGCACGCCCGGCAGCCACAGTTGCGGCGGCAGCCAGCGCCAGGGCAGACGCGAGTGGGTGTGCTTGTCGATAACCGGCAGGCCCACCGCTTCGGCCAGCCCCAGCGCGCCATTACGCGTGCCGGCCTTGCCGTCGGTCAGGACCCAGGTTACGTCAGCGGTCAAACTGCCGCTCCTTCGCAGGGGTGTCGCGAATCAATTGATTCATGACTCTTGCAAGCCCGCCGTGCAATTGTAATATTATTGCTCATACTCTTCATCTGGAGCACCCATTCATGCGCCGTGTCAAGCTCGACAAGATCGACCGGAAAATCCTTCGTGACCTTCAGGACAAGGGAAGAATGCCGAATGTGGAGCTGGCGCGCCGCGCCGGCATTTCCGCGCCTCCTTGCCTTCGCCGCCTCAGGGCGCTGGAAGACGCCGGCTATATCAGGGGCTACCATGCCGACGTGGCGCCGGACGCGCTGGGGTTCGGGGTAACCGTGTTCGCCCATGTCGGATTGACCAGCCAGGCCGAAACGGATCTGGTGGCTTTCGAACAGCGGGTGGACGCCTGGCCGCTGGTGCGGGAATGCCACATGTTGGCCGGCGAAACCGATTTTCTGCTCAAGATCGTCGCCGAAGACTGGGACAGCTATCAGCGGTTTCTGACGGAGGAACTTACCGCCGCGCCCAATGTCAGCCATGTGAAGTCCATGCTGGCGATCCGCTCTTCCAAGTACGAGTTCGGCGTGCCCGTTGATGTCGATGCGGTAGGATAGCGGCCCCGCGCCGTTTCCACGTATTTGCCTGGCTTATTTGAACTCGACCTTGACGACTTCGTAGTCCTTTACGCCGCGCGGCGTCGCGACCTCGACCGAGTCGCCGACCGACTTGCCGAGGAGCGCGCGCGCCAGGGGCGACGGGATCGCCCGCAGGCCGGACGCGCGCACCGCTACCAAGTCGCCGACGCTCTGGTAGGTCGATTCCCCGTCCGTCTCTTCGTCGGCGACGGTCACGGTCGCGCCGAACTTGACGATGTTGCCGTCGAGCTTGCTGACGTCGATGATCTGGGCGCGGCTGATCTTGTCTTCCAGCTCGCCGATCCGGCCCTCGGTAAAGCTCTGGCGTTCGCGCGCGGCGTGATACTCCGCATTCTCCGACAGGTCGCCATGCTCGCGCGCAACGGCAATCGCCTGGATGATCGCCGGGCGCTCCACCGTCTTTAAATTTTTCAACTCTTCCTGAAGGCGGAGATATCCACCCTCGGTCATCGGCACCTTTTCCATGGTCGTGCATTCCTTCTTACCGGCGCCCGGTGCGCCGCAAAATAACTCTCTCGGCCGGCGGCCCCGATCTGGCCGGCGGCTGGTCGAAGTTCTCCTCGACGGGAAATTCTCTATTCCGCGTTCTTAAAATACGACTGTAGCGACGCTACTTCAAGTGACCCGTTTTTCATGGCCTGAATCGCCCGGACCGTGGCGCGAGCGCCGGCGATCGTCGTGTAGTAGGGAATGCCCGATGTCAGCGCGGTCCGGCGCAGGCTGAAACTGTCTTCGATGGATTTAGCGCCCTCGGTGGTATTCACCACCAGCTGTACTTCGCCGTCGATCATCGCATCGACGATATGGGGCGACCCTTCCAGTACCTTGTTGACGCGGTCCACGGTCAGCCCCTGTTCCGACAGGAAAGCGGCCGTGCCCCGCGTGGCGATCAGCCGGAACCCCATATCCAGCAGGTCGCGCGCCGGCGCCAGAACCGCCTGCTTGTCATGGTCGCGCACCGAAACAAAAACCGTCCCGGTGACCGGCAGATCAACCCCGGCGCCGAGCTGCGCCTTGGCGAAGGCGCGGCCGAAATCCCGGTCCAGCCCCATGACCTCGCCGGTCGACTTCATTTCCGGGCCCAGCACGACATCGACGCCGGGGAAGCGCGCGAAGGGGAACACCGCCTCCTTGACCGCGATCTGGTCCAGCGCTGGCGGGCCGGGCTGGTCGATGCCGAAATCGGCCAGCTTCTCGCCGGCCATGACGCGCGCGGAAATTTTGGCGATGGGCAGGCCGGTGGCCTTGGCGACGAAGGGCACCGTGCGGCTGGCGCGCGGGTTGACCTCCAGCACGTAGATGTCGTCGCCCTTGACCGCATATTGCACATTCATCAGCCCGACGACGCCCAGCGCATGGGCCATCGCCTCGGTCTGGCGTCGGATTTCGGCAATCACGTTGTTGGCTAGCGAATAAGGCGGCAGCGAGCAGGCGCTGTCGCCGGAATGGATGCCGGCTTCCTCGATATGTTCCATGATGCCGGCGACATAGACTTGGGTCCCGTCGCACAGCGCGTCCACATCGACCTCGATGGCGTCGCGCAGATAGCTGTCGATCAGCACCGGGTTTTTGCCGGAAACCTTGACCGCCGTGGTCATATAGCGGCGCAGCCCTTCCAGGTCGTGCACGATCTCCATGGCCCGGCCGCCCAGCACATAGGAGGGGCGGATCACTACCGGGTAGCCGATCTTGTCGGCGATCTTCTCGGCCTGTTCGGTTGACGTCGCCGTGCCGTTGGCGGGCTGGCGCAAACCAAGCTCCTGGAGCAATTTCTGGAAGCGCTCGCGGTCTTCCGCCAGATCGATCGCGTCCGGCGAGGTGCCCAGGATCGGGATGCCCGCCCGCTCGATCGCCTCGGCCAGCTTCAGCGGCGTCTGGCCGCCCAGCTGCACGATCACGCCTTTCAGCCGGCCCTTCTTCTGCTCTGCTGTAATCAGCTCGATCACGTCTTCCGCGGTCAGCGGCTCGAAATACAGCCGGTCGGAGGTATCGTAGTCGGTCGATACCGTTTCGGGATTGCAGTTGACCATGATGGTCTCGATCCCGGCGTCCTTCAGCCCGTAGCAGGCATGGACGCAGCAATAGTCGAACTCGATGCCTTGGCCGATGCGGTTCGGCCCGCCGCCCAGGATGACGACCTTGTCGCGCCCCGAAACATCCGCCTCGCATTCGCCGGGGACGATTCCGTCGCCCTCATAGCAGGAATACATATAAGGCGTCGGCGACGGGAACTCGCCAGCGCAGGTATCGATGCGCTTGTAGACCGGTCGCACCCCCGCATCGCGGCGACGTTGCGCGACCTCGTCTTCCGCCAGCCCCGCCAATTCCGCCAGCCGTGCATCGGAAAAACCCAGCTTTTTCAGCGCCAGGAAACCGGCCAGGTCGTCGGCCAGGCCATCGGCGCGGACCGTCTCCTCGACCTCGACGATCTCCCTTATGCGCTCCAGGAACCAGGGGTCGATCTTGCAGGCGTCGAAAATTTCCTCGGTGGTCAGGCCGTGGCGATAGGCCTGGGCGACGATCAGCAGCCGGTCCGGCACGGGCTGCGACAGGGCGGCGCGCACCGCGTCCTTCTCTTCAGCGCCGCCGGGAATATCGACCTCGTTCAGCCCGTCCAGCCCGGTCTCCATCGAGCGCAGCGCCTTCTGCAGGCTTTCCGCAAAGGTGCGGCCGATCGACATGGCCTCGCCGACAGATTTCATTGCCGTGGTCAGATAGGCCTCGGCGCCCTTGAACTTCTCGAAGGTGAAGCGCGGCATCTTGGTGACCACGTAATCGATGGTCGGCTCGAAACTGGCCGGCGTCACCCTTGTGATATCGTTGTCCAGCTCGTCCAGCGTATAGCCGACGGCCAGCTTGGCGGCGATCTTGGCGATCGGAAAGCCGGTCGCCTTCGAGGCCAGGGCCGACGAGCGCGACACCCGCGGGTTCATCTCGATGACCACCAGCCGCCCGTCCGCCGGGTTCACCGCGAACTGCACGTTCGACCCGCCGGTATCCACGCCGATCTCGCGCAGCACCGCGATCGAGGCGTCGCGCATGATCTGGTATTCCTTGTCGGTCAGGGTCAGCGCCGGGGCGACCGTCACCGAATCGCCGGTATGGATGCCCATCGGGTCGACATTCTCGATCGAGCAGATGATGATGCAGTTGTCCGCATGGTCGCGGACCACTTCCATCTCGTATTCCTTCCAGCCCAGCACCGATTCCTCGACCAGTACTTCGTCGACCGGTGAGGCACGCAGGCCGTTGGCCACCATCTCCTCGAACTCGACCCTGTTATAGGCGATGCCACCGCCGGTGCCGGCCAGCGTGAAGGAGGGCCGGATGATTGCCGGCAGGCCGACGATGTCCAGCGCCGCGCGCGCCTCTTCCATATCGTGCACGACCTGGCTGCGCGGCGATTCCAGACCGATCTTGTCCATCGCATCGCGGAACAGCTGGCGGTCCTCGGCCTTGGCGATAACATCGGGCTTGGCGCCGATCACCTCAACACCAAGCCGCTCCAGCGTGCCGTTCTCATGCAGCGCCATGGCTGCGTTCAGCGCCGTCTGGCCGCCCATGGTGGGCAGCAGCACGTCCGGCCGCTCCGCCTCGATGACGCGGGCCAGGAAATCCGGCGTAATCGGCTCTATATAGATCGCGTCCGCCGTGTCCGGGTCGGTCATGATGGTTGCCGGATTGGAATTCACCAGCACCACCCGGTAGCCTTCCTCGCGCAGCGCCTTGCAGGCCTGCGTCCCCGAATAATCGAACTCGCAAGCCTGCCCGATAACAATCGGCCCCGCGCCCACGATCATGACGGAGGAGATGTCTGTACGTTTAGGCATGGGGCTGCGGCCCCCTTTTTTTAAGAAGGTTCACCACAGAGACACAGAGACACAGAGAGACCGAGATTATCTTCATACTACCAGTCGCCTGATTCCATCTTTGAGTACAGCCGTGTTGAAATTCATGAGCAATCCGGTTTTTATCCCGCTCAACCTTATATATGTGAGCAACTGTGCTCCATGAATTTGCATCAGTTTTTCAACTGTCTTAAGTTCCAGAACAAGTTTTTCCTCGACAACGATGTCCATGCGATAACCGCATTCGAGCTGGACTTCCTTGTAGGTAACAGGAAGCGGAACCTGGCGTCGAAACTGTAGATCGTTCTTTTCCAACTCGTAACAGAGACACTCTTCATAGGCCGATTCCAGAAGGCCCGGACCCAACTCACGGTGAACCTCAATGGCAAGCCCTATGACTTTGTCCGTGAGGGGGGCTCTGGCTGTATTTCCTGGCGCCGGCAATCTCTGTGCCTCTGTGTCTCTGTGGTTCAATCTTCTTTACAGTCCGGCCGAGTTCACTGCCTCTCCATCATCGCCACGAAGCGCTCGAACAGGTAATGCGAGTCCTTCGGGCCCGGCGAGGCTTCGGGGTGGTACTGGACGCTGAAGACCGGGCGGTCTTTCAGGCGGAGACCCTCAAGCGAGCCATCGAACAGCGAGACATGGGTCATTTCGACGCCGTCGGGCAGTGAGTCCTCGACCACGACGAAGCCGTGGTTCTGGCTGGTGATTTCGACCTTGCCGGTGGCCAGGTCCTTGACCGGGTGGTTGGCGCCACGGTGGCCGTGATGCATTTTTTCGGTGCGCGCGCCCAGCGCCAGGGCCAGCATCTGGTGGCCCAGGCAGATGCCGAACAGCGGCTTGCCGGTCTCCAGCAGGGCCTTGATCGTCGGCACCGCATACACGCCGGTCGCCGCAGGGTCGCCCGGACCGTTGGCCAGGAAGACGCCGTCGGGTTCATGTCCCAGCACCTCTTCCGCGCTGGCGTTGGCCGGCACCACCGTTACCTTGCAACCCAGCGCCGTCAGGCAGCGCAGGATATTGTGCTTGGCGCCGAAATCCATCGCGACCACGTGGAAGCGCGGGTTTTTCAGCTTGCCGTAACCCTGGCCGAGCGCCCAGGTAGAACCGTCCCATTGATAGGTCTGGGTGCAGCTGACCTCCCTGGCCAGGTCCATGCCTTCAAGGCCGGGCCAGCCGGCGGCCTTCTTTTGCAGGGCGGCGATGTCCAGCTTGCCGTCCGGCGCGTGCGCCAGCGCGCCGTTCGGCGCCCCCAACTCGCGGATGCGGCGGGTGACGCGGCGGGTGTCGACGCCGGCGATGCCGATCAGGTTTTGTGATTTCAGCCAGACATCGAAAGGTTGCGCGGCACGCCAGTTCGACGGGCCGGTCACCGCGGCGCGCAGCACGCAGCCGCGCGCCGCCGGGGTGACGGTCTCCACGTCTTCCGGGTTGGCGCCGACATTGCCGATATGGGGGAAGGTGAAATTGACGATCTGGCCGGCATAGGAGGGGTCGGTCATGATCTCCTGGTAGCCGGTGATCGAGGTGTTGAAGCAGACCTCGCCGACCGTCTCGCCCGCGGCGCCGAGACCCTGGCCCCAGAAAACCGTCCCGTCAGCCAGAACCAATGCCGCTGTGACGCCCGGGGGCACAGCGGTGGTGGATGGCTTCGTTTCGGACATGCTGTCTAGTCCCCCTCCCGGGGGTGGCCAGTAGTGGCTTGCGCCATTGCGGCTGCGGTTAAATTGCGCCGTCTTTTAAGCAAAAGCGGCCCCCGCGTCAAGCCGTGCATGAGAATCTCTTTGTCTTTTATTTTCAGTAGCTTACAATTTCGCAGACCGATTGCGTTGAGGGGCGCTATGGGTTAGGCTAGCCGCTTTCCGCCGGACGGGAATTTTAAAAGGGGGCAACCTGGCCGGTTATATGGGAGGCGAACGGAACCGCGGTGGCGCTGAAAAACCAGCGCTTGCGGCGCGTTGTCCGGGCGGATGCACGCCCCGCTTCCCCCGCCCCCGCAGAACAGGCTGAAACCATGTTGCGCGAACGTTTGAAGGACGAACTCAAGAAGTCGATGCTCGCCAAGGAGCAGCGCGCCACCGCGACGCTGCGGCTGATCCTGGCGGCGCTGAAGGATCGCGATATCGCGGCCCGCTCCAAGGGTCAGACCGATGGAATCGGCGAGGACGAAATCCTTTCCATGCTGCAGACCATGATCAAGCAGCGCCGCGAAAGCATCGAGATGTACAAGAAAGGCGGCCGCGACGAACTTGCTGAAAGTGAGGGGGAGGAAATCGCGGTCATAGAGCGTTTCTTGCCCGCACAGATGGACGATGCGGCGATCGAGGCGGCCATCGGCAAGACGATCGAGTCGGTCGGCGCCTCCGGCCTCAAGGAAATGGGCAAGGTGATGGCCGCGCTACGCGAGAAATATGCCGGCCAGATGGATTTCGCCAAGGCCGGCGCCCTCGCCAAGAAGCTGCTGTCCGGTTAAATAGCGCAAGGGCAGGCCGGCCCCTGTATTCTGGAGCGACGACAAATGGCGTTTCCGCCGCGATTTCTGGACGACATCCGCGACCGGGTCGGTCTGGCGGACGTGATCGGCCGGCGGGTGAAGCTGGTGCGCAAGGGCCGCGAACATTCGGGCCTCTGCCCCTTCCATAACGAAAAGACGCCGTCCTTCACGGTCAATGAGGACAAGGGCTTCTATCACTGCTTCGGTTGCGGCGCCCATGGCGATATCTTTACCTTCGTCCAGAACACGGAAAATCTGAACTTCCCCGAGGCTGTCGAACAGCTTGCCGACCTGGCGGGCCTCGCCATGCCCGAGGAAACGCCCGAGGAACGCGAGCGCGAGAAAAAGCGCGTCGGCCTGATCGAAGCGACGGAGGCCGCGGCGCAATGGTTTTCGGCGCAGCTTCGAACCGAGTCGGGCAAGGCGGCACTGGACTATCTCATCGGCCGCGGCCTCGACGATGCGACGATCGGCCGCTTCCGCCTGGGTTTCGCGCCGGATGTCCGCGATTCGCTGAAACGGGCCCTAACCGGCCAAGGATTTTCCGAGGACGTGCTGGTCGTGGCCGGGCTGCTGGGCCGCCCCGACGACGGCCGCCCGACCTATGACCGCTTTCGCGGCCGGGTGATCTTCCCGATCGCCGACCGCAAAGGCCGCGTGGTGGCCTTCGGCGGCCGCATCCTGGAAGGCGACGGGGCGAAATATCTGAACTCGCCGGAAACCCCGCTCTTCCACAAGGGGCGCATGCTCTACAATATGGACCATGCCGCGCCCGCGGTGCATGACCGGGCCGATCTGATCGTCGCCGAGGGCTATATGGACGTGATCGCGCTGGACCGGGCCGGGTTCCATGGGGCGGTGGCGCCGCTGGGCACGGCGCTGACTGAAGACCAGATCGCGGCCCTGTGGAAGCTGGCCGACGAGCCCGTTCTCTGTTTCGACGGCGACGAGGCCGGCGGCCGCGCCGCGGCCCGCGCCGCCGACCGGGCCTTGCCGCTGCTGCGTCCCGGTAAATCGCTGGGTTTCGCCATGCTGCCGCCCGGCCAGGACCCGGACGACCTGATCGCCGGCGGCGGCCCGGCCGCCATGCGCCAGGTGCTTGACGGCGCCAGGCCGCTTTCCGATCTGTTATGGACCCTGGAACTGGGCCTGCGGCCGGTCGATACACCGGAACGCAAGGCCGACCTGCAGCGCCGGCTGGATGCCAGGGCGCGCCAGATCGAGGATACCACGGTGCAGGGCCATTACCGCTCGACCTTCCGCGAGCGCCTCTGGAACCATTTCCAGGCGGTGCGCCGGCAGGCCGCGAGGCCTCGCGGCCGCTTGCATCCGCCGGTCCAGGTCGGGGGTCGCGCGCTGGTGAACAAGGCCACCCTGCGCCGCCGCGGCCAGCAGGTGGTGCTGGCGGCCCTGCTTGGCCACCCCGCGTTGGCGGACGAATTCAGCGACTTGTTGTCCCATGCCGAATTCGAACCCGATCTTGACAAATTGCTGCAGGCACTACAAAAACAGCTAGCTGCCAATCCGGACCTTGACTCGGAGACACTGAAACGCCACCTCTCACAGGATGGCTTCGCCACCCTGATCGGGGCGCTTTGCGCCGATGATGTGCTGGCGCACGCCGCGTTCGCCCGCCGGGGTGCCCCGGTGGAGGCAGCGCGTATTGGGCTGCGAGAGGTGTTGGCGTTGATTTTTCAGGGGCGGCGTCGGGAAGAATTAGTGGCTACCGCACGTTATACTGCTGAAAACCCGGGCGATGAGAGCGAAAAGAGATTTCTGGCGTTTCGAAAAGATGTCGAATTGGGAGAAAGCCAGATACTCGAAGCCGGCGATGGGCTGGATAGTGCCGGGAACGGAAACGACGGCGGCTGATATGCGCAGCAACGCGTCCGCGGGCATGATGCCGGCGGCGACATTTTACTAGCGGGGACAAACTGCATGGTGGAAAAGGCTTCGGCCACTGCGGAAAATTCCGCGGAGAGCGAAGAGTCTTTCGATGGTCCGCTGATGGATACGTCGAAGGCCGCGATCAAGAAACTCGTCGGCAAAGGTAAGGAGCGCGGCTACATCACCCATGATGAGCTGAACGCCGCCCTGCCCGAGGGGCAGATGAATTCCGAGCAAATCGAGGACGTGATGGCCCGTCTCAACGAGATGGGAATCAATGTCGTCGAAAACGAGGAATCCGAAGAAGCGGCGAACAGCAAGGCGGTCGCGAAAAAGGAAGAAGACGACGACGACGGCGAAAGCCGGACTTCGGGCAATGTCGACGACGATGATGTTGGCCGCACCGACGACCCGGTGCGCATGTATCTGCGTGAGATGGGCAGCGTCGAGCTGTTGTCGCGCGAGGGCGAAATCGCCATCGCCAAGCGGATCGAGGCCGGCCGCGAGAAGATGATCGGCGCGATCTGCGAAAGCCCGTTGACCATGGACGCAATCGTGCAGTGGCACGATTCGCTGATCGAGGAGGTCATGCTGCTGCGTGACGTCATCGATCTGGACGCGACCTATAGCGACGGGCCGGATGGCGAGAGTTCCGACAGCGAGGGTTCCGACAGCGCCGACGGCGAGGGCGGGAATGGCGCCGAATCCGGCGAGGCGGCGCCCGCCGACGGGGCGGCAGCGCCCGC
>CAMYNJ010000094.1 GCA_947259795.1 uncultured Alphaproteobacteria bacterium
GTTGTCGAGCCTGTTGCCCGCCTTGCGCCATGCGTCGAGACCGCCATTGAGGACGTGGACCTTGTCATGGCCGAGATATTCGAGAATCCAGAATCCGACCGTGGCGCTGGTTATCGTGCCCATGTCTCCGTAATAGAAAACGACATGCGTATCGTTGCCGATTCCCACCTTGCCGAGGAGCTTCTCGTATTTCGAGATGTCCCTGAAGACACGCGACGTTGAATCTCTGAGCGCTTTGCTGCACGAATTGCCGAGACTGATGGCGCCGGGGATGTGGCCCTTGGCGTAGTCCCCCAGGCCGCGACAGTCGACAACGACCCAGTCCGCCTTGCCGATATTCTGTTTGACGGTTTCGGGCGTCGCCAGCAGGTCGGGATTCGCCCATTCCGCCGCAGGCGCCATATCGGCCCAGGCGACAGCCAAAAGCACGGCAAATGCCGCTCCCAGACTGCGGAAAACCGGTATTCTGATCATTCTATTTCCTCCTCTGTTGTGGGGGCGTTGGCACTCCGGCCCATCCAACAACACGGGGACGAGCACTATCGTGACAGCGCCTTTCCTGTCTGCCCTTCTTTCGGGGTCCGACAGTCGACCAGAGCGAAACAGACGATTCCCATTCTTGCTTAGCGAAGAATGATCAAGTTTACCGTTACACACGAACCCTCTCCCGCCGTGGAAAAGTCTGATTACGCTCGCGTGTATTCACATAAAGAAATATAACATATTTTATATGGTTATTCGATATAATCCAACATAATTCGAGAGTCGCGCCCAGGGCGCCAGCCCCCGGTAACCGACGTTGTTGGCGGCTTGTTCGGGATTTTTCGCGTTGGTCTCCTGGCGAGACCTCTTCCACGGAATGGACGATGGCACCCTTTGTCTCGATCATCATCCCCAACCGGAACGGCGAGGCGACGATCGGGCGATGCCTCGAGGCCGCCTTCGCGTCCCGCTACGAGACCTTCGAGGTCATCGTCGCCGACGACCATTCCGAAGACGGGTCCACAGCGGCGATCGAGCGGTTCCCCTGCAGGCTGATCCGGCTCGACCGGCATGTCGGCGCCTCGGGCGCGAGGAACGCCGGCGCGGCGCATGCCCGTGGCGAACTTCTTTTCTTCACCGACGCCGACTGCCTGCTGCAGGAAGACACTCTGGCGATTGCCAGCCAGGCTCTCGCATCGCACGGGCCCGATGTGATCGTCGGGGGAACCTACACCCCGGAACCGTATGACCGGGATTTCTTCAGCCGGTTCCAGTCCATATTCGTTAATTACTCGGAGTGCAGGAACGCCGCCGATGCCGACTACGCGGCCGGCCATGCGATGGTCATCGAGTCCGAAACCTTCCGGCGCAGCGGAGGCTTTGCGGAGGCCTTCCTGCCGGTGGCGGAGGATGTGGAATTCAGCCACAGGCAGCGCCGCGCGGGATATCGTATCGTCATCGAACCGCGGCTCCAGGTCCGGCATATTTTCGGCTTTTCCCTCTACCGGTCACTGCGCAACGCCGCCTTCAAGGCGTTGTACTGGACGATCTACTCGATGCGGAACAGGGACATCCTCGCCGATTCGGGAACGGCATCGGCCGAACTCAAGGCGAATGTGGTACTATGCCTGACTGGTCTGGCCCTGCTGCTTTCCTACGGCGCCTGGGGCAACCGCCTGCTGCTCTATGCGGCGGCGCTGCCATTCATCGGCGCTATCCTGGCGAGCCGGGGCCTGATTGCAGCGTTTTTCAGGACGGGAGGACCGACTTTCGGATTTGCCGCGATGGCGTATTATCTGTTCCTGTTTCCCCTGGCCGTGGGCGCGGGCGCCTTTGCGGGCATTGTCCGTTACTTCCTCTTGGAGCGCCGGCAACGGGAGAACGGATGACCATGCATTCCCCGCTGCGCCATATCCCGTCGATCTTCCGCAAACGCCGGCCGATCCAGCTGACCTATTTCGTGACCCGGAAATGCAATGCCGCCTGCCCCTGGTGCTTCTATCTGAAAGCCGCCGGTACCGCGCCTGCCGGCGAGGAGTTGTCGCTGGACGAGGTGGACAGGATTTCCCGGTCCCTGGGACGGCTGCTATGGGTCGCCTTTTCGGGGGGAGAGGTCTTCCTGCGCGACGATATCGTGGATATCAGCGCGATCTTCCACGACCGGAACAAGCCGCCGGTCATGCTGTTCCCGACCAACGGCCTGATGCCGGAGAGGATCCGCGACCGCACCGAGCGGATTCTCGGGCGCTGTCCGAACAGCGCGATCGTCGTCAAGCTGTCGCTCGACGGCATCGAGGGCGACCACGACGCCTTGCGCAGGTCTCCCGGCGCCTTCGACAAGGCCCTGGAAACCTATCGGCTGCTGGGCGCGCTGCGCCGCCGCTATCCGAATCTCGAGCTCGGCATCAACACCGTCTTCCTTTCCGAAAACCAGGACCGGATGGACGAAGTCATCGATTTTGTAGGGAAGCTCGACACCGGGGGCACGCATACGATCTCTCTGGTGCGCGGCAATCTTCGCGAGGAACGGTACAAGGCGGTCGATATCGAAAAATACCGCCGCGCCATCGATCGCCTCGAACGGGACCTGAAGAACGGGGCTGCCAGCATCCACGGATTTGCAGGTGCCCGGTTCAAGGCCGCGCAGGACATCCTGCAGCGCCGGCTGATTCACCGGACCCTGCTGGCGGACCGCCGGCTGGTTCCCTGCTATTCGGGGCGGCTGAACCTGGTCCTGACCGAGAGC
>CAMYNJ010000095.1 GCA_947259795.1 uncultured Alphaproteobacteria bacterium
TGCCCGACGCTGTGCAGGAAGCCTCCTTCGCCCAGCGCATGGACGAGAACCCCGACGCCAAGCGCCTGATCGCCGCCCAGGTGGCGCGCATGATCAAGAACGGCGATTCGCTGATCCTCGACATCGGCTCCACCACCGCCTACGTCGCCCGCGCGCTGCGCGGACACCACGACCTCTTTGTCGTCACCAATTCCGTCGCCGTTGCGCAGATGCTGGCGACCCGCAACAACAACCGCGTCTTCATGGCCGGGGGCGAGTTACGGGCCCATGACGCCGGCGCCTTCGGGCGCGAGGCCATCGCCTTCGTGCGCCAGTTCTCCGTGCAGTACGCCATTCTCTCTGCCGCGGCCATCGATGCCGAGACCGGCTTCATGCTGTTCGACCTGCAGGAAGCCGAGTTCTCCCGCGAGATCATCCAGCACGCGGAAAAGTCGATCATCGCCGCCGACGCCACCAAGTTCGGCCGCCGCGCGCCGGTGCGCGTCGAAGATGCCGGCGTCATCGATACCCTGGTGACCGACGCGCCGCCGCCCGCCGACATCGCAGAGTTCCTGGAAGAAGCCGCGGTGAACCTGGTCGTCGCCGAGCCGGCAGCGGAACAGGCATAGCTCCTTCGAAAGCGAGCAAGACAAGAGGAGTTCCCGCGTGAGCGACCTATCCGCCGCCACCTTGCTGCAGGCCGCCCGCGAGATCACAGCCACGGCCCTGTCGATACCGCTGCATCACTTCCGCCGCGGCTTCGACATCGAGCAGAAAGCGGACGAAAGCCCGGTCACCATCGCCGACCGCGAGACCGAGGCCGCCCTGCGCGCCGCCATCGCCGAGCGCTTCCCGGGCCACGGCATCCTGGGCGAGGAATTCGGCAGCGAGAACCTGGACCGCGACGTGGTCTGGGTCATCGATCCCATCGACGGCACCAAGTCCTTCATTTCCGGCTCGCCCCTCTTCGGCATGCTGGTCGCGGTGCTGAAGGGCGGTCAGGCCGTCGCCGGCATCATCCGCATGCCCGCCCTCGGCGAATGCTACGCCGGGTCCCTGGAAACCGGCAGCGACCGCGACGGCACGCCCCTCGCCTGCCGCAAGGGCGTGGCCCTCGACCAGGCCTTCCTCTGCATCAACGAGGCCAACAGCATCATGGCCGAGGAGCCGGCGATCTTCGAGAAGCTGATGGCGACCGGACAATATCAGCGCCTGACCTACGACTGTTTTCCCTACGCCCAACTCGCCTCCGGCCAGGTCGACGCCGTGGTCGACTACAATCTGCAGCCCTATGACTTCCTGCCGGTGGCGCCGGTGGTCGAAGGCGCCGGCGGCATCATCACCGACTGGCAGGGCCGGCCGCTGACCCTCGAGTCAGGCGGCCGCGTGGTCGCCAGCGCCAGCGCCAAGATTCATGAGGAATTGCTGAAGCTACTCGCCGGTTAGCGGCGCCTCTCCGGCCAAGCCTCGCCTCTGCGGCGCAAAGAGCATCACCCGCTAAGGGCCAGCCACCTTCGCAAGAAGATGGTCCGTTCCGCCGCTCACTCCGTACCTCTTGACCAGAGCAGGCATTGTCGCAGATGTGCCATATCCGGACATCCGAACAACGGATAGCTAGCACCGAGGGCCCTGATTCTTTCGAGCACCGTGCCCGCCATAATCTCCGACCCCGCTGTATTCATCCAGCAACAGTGTTACGGTATCGCGGAAACTGGAGAGTGGGACATGTCTGAAAAATTCGACGCGATCATCATCGGTACTGGCCAGGCGGGCCCGTCACTGGCACAGCGCATGACCCGGGAGGGCATGAAAACGGCGATCATCGAACGGAAGTTGTTCGGCGGTACTTGTGTCAACGTCGGCTGTATTCCGACCAAGGCGTTGGTTGCAAGCGCGCGGGCGGCCCACATGGCGCGGCGCGGTAGCGAATTCGGCATCTCCATCGAAGGCCAGATTAATGTCGACATGGTGCAGGTCAAGGCCCGCAAGGACGGTATCGTCAAGCAGTCCAGCGACGGCGTCACGAACTGGCTCAAGACGATGGACAATCTGACAGTGTTCGAGGGTCACGGTCGCCTGGAGAACGCCAACTCGGTCCGCGTCAACGGCGATCTGCTGGAAGCCGAGAAAATCGTGCTCAACGTCGGTGGCCGGGCCGTCGTCCCCGACATAACCGGCGTCGGCGATATCGACTACCTGACCAACACCAGTATCATGGACGTCGATTTTCTTCCCGAACACTTGATTATCATCGGCGGCAGCTACATCGGGCTTGAGTTCGCGCAAATGTATAGGCGCTTCGGGAGCCGTGTCACGGTCGTCGAAATGGCGCCGAAACTGATTGGCCGTGAGGACGACGAGATCTCCGCGGCGGTCCAGGAAATCCTCGAAAACGAAGGCATCGAGTTTCGCCTTAACGCCAGCTGCATCGGGCTGTCGCGGCGCGGCAGCCAGGTCGCCGTCACTGCAAGCTGTGAACCGGGGCCGGAAGACATCATTGGCTCCCACGTGCTCCTCGCCGTAGGCCGCAAACCCAATACGGACGATTTGGGCCTGGCAGCGGCCGGTGTTGAAACGGACGCGCGGGGCTACATCACCGTCGACGACCAGCTTCGCACCAACGTGCCGGGAATCTGGGCGATCGGCGACGTCAACGGCCGCGGTGCCTTTACTCATACGTCCTACAACGATTACGAAGGTTTCCGATCGGATCACCACTTACGGGTTGTTTATTGATCCGCCGTTGGGCCGGGTCGGCATGACCGAATCCCAGGTCCGCGAGTCGGGCCGCACGGCGCTGGTCGCCAAGATGATGATGGCGCGCGTCGGACGCGCCCGCGAGCGCAGCGAGACCCAAGGGTTCATGAAGATTCTGATCGACGCTGAAAGCGAGAAAATTCTGGGCGCCGCGATCCTCGGCATCGGTGGCGATGAAATCGTCCACACGCTTCTCGACTTAATGTACGCTGATGCGCCGTACACGGTCATCCAGCGTGCCATGCACATCCATCCGACGGTCACTGAGCTAATCCCGACCATGCTTGGAGACCTGAGGCCGTTGGAATGACTGTCCCTGGGACGCCCTATCGAACTTCCGCTCAGGGTCTTCCTCAGACTTGAGCTTCTAAGGCTGTCGCGCCTGCCCACCATTTGAGTGCGGAAGTTCCAGATGGACCGAAATAGCATGTCTTCTGTCAGAAGGCCTCGTCGTCACCCCGCCTTCACCGCTTCCACATGCCCGGCGAAGGACGGGTCCTGCATGAGTTTCTGGCAGCGTTCGAAGCGGCCGACCGAGTAGGCCCAGAAGTCTTCGGCAGGGTTGTCGCTGGCGTGCTGAATGAGGCCCCAGAGGGTCCACAGCAGGTCGCACATGGCCTTATAGATCACCATGCGCCCCATCAGCGCGGCCGAGGGCGCGCCGCCGCAGTAGGCCTCCATCATCTCAGCATCCTGGGCGGCATCAAAGCCGGCTTCGACCGAGACATCGCCGAGGTCCCAGATCGGATCGTTCATGCCGGAGTATTCCCAGTCGACGACCAGCTTCGCACCAACGTGCCGGGAATCTGGGCGATCGGCGACGTCAACGGCCGCGGTGCCTTTACTCATACGTCCTACAACGATTACGAA
>CAMYNJ010000096.1 GCA_947259795.1 uncultured Alphaproteobacteria bacterium
AGGACCTCGATATCGTCTTCATCGCGGCGCACACGCCCTGCGCGCTGCTCGCCTATGCGCTTGCCAAGGTCTTCCGCGCCGAGAAGGTCCGGACCGTACTGGGCGGCCCCCATGCCAAATCGTTTCCGGAAGACGCTTCGCGCTTCTTCGATATCGTGGTCACGGCCTGCGACCGCGCGTTGATCGGCGACATCCTGGAGGGGCACGTCGATCCGCCGGCAGTCCTCTCCAGCGGGCGGCCGCTCGCCGAGATCCCGACCGTGGCCGAGCGCCGGCCCGAGATCGAGGCCTCGGCCTTCATCCGCGGCCGGACCAGGCTGACTACCGTCATTCCCATGCTGACGAGCATCGGCTGCCCTTACAGCTGCGACTTCTGCGTCGACTGGAACAGCAATTACGTCACCTTTCCGGACGAGCAGATCCGGGAGGACCTGCGCTACGTCGCCCAGCACTTCCCCCGTGCGCTCGTTGGCTACCACGATCCGAACTTCGCGGTCCGCTTCGACGAGACCATGGATATGATCGCGTCCGTGCCGGAGGGGCGGCGCAACGGCTATATCATGGAGAGCTCGCTCTCCATCCTGAAGGAATCGCGCCTCGCCCGTCTGCGCGAGACCAATTGCGTCTATACCGCGCCCGGCATCGAATCGTGGACCGACTAGTCCGGCAAGGCCGGAACGGCAGGTAAAGCAGGCCGCGACAAGATGGAGCGGATCGTCGATCACCTGCACCTCCTGGCCGGCGTCGTCCCAGGAATCCAGGCCAACATCATTGTCGGGACTGAGGTCGACCGCGGCGACGAGCCGATCGAGTTGACCAAGGAGTTCATCCGGCGCATGCCCGAGGTTTGGCCGACCATCAATATCCCGACGCCCTTCGGCGGGACGCCGCTATACGAAAAGTATCTCGCCGAGGGGCGGGTGCTGCGCGCCATGCCCTTCGCCTTCTACTACCACCCCTATCTCGCCATCCGGATCAAGCACTACACGGCGCTCGCGTACTACGATCACTTGATCGACATCCAAGAGACGCTGGCCTCGAACGCCCAGCTCGTCCGCCGCCTGCGGACCGGGCAGCACCCGGCGATTCGTTTCATTCACAGCCTGCGCACCTATGCGGCGCGCCAGGAGCTCGGAGATCTCCGCCGCGTCCGCACGATGCTGGCAAACAACTCGCAGTTCCGCGCCTTTCACGAGGGAGACACCGAAACGTTGCCGGAGTTCTACCACGGGGAGCTGCGGCGGCGCCTCGGCCCCTACGCCCGACTGCTCGGCCGCGCCGAGCGGAGACCGGTCTTCGCGCCGCCTCAAGGGCCGCCCGTTACCGCTAGGGCGGCATTGTAACCCGCAATCGTTGGCATCTGCCTCGGTCGAGCAACCCGGGCGTTGTCACCTGAATGTCCGAGTCGGGTCAAACCCGGAAGTCAGCGGCTCACCTGAACTTGGTCTGTTATGCGGTGCAGGGCGGACATTGAAGCTCGGAATGTCGCCTGAAGGCGGTCGTAGCGGAAGGCGGCCCAGAACAGCCGTTTCCAGCCATTTTCCGAACTCCCGTGCGCAGGCTGCCCGTCCGGCGCGGCTTCCCGGTATCGACGGGGCTCTCTATTAATGTTCTGTATCCTATTTTTCGCCACACTTCCCGCACAAATTGCAATCGGCAATTTGGCGACGTACGGTATACAGCAACATGGATTATTTGCAGGCACTGAGGAGATTGGTTTGGCCAATCATAATGACGGCCCTGTCGGCATGCGGCCCGGGCGTGGCGGCCACGCAGCCGCTCAATTCGGCTGCGATACCATGCCGGGACTATGGATCGGCGGCAGAGGCGATCCGTATCGCCGAAGAATGGAATGCCGACCGTAAGTCCAGATATAAAGAGGTTGTCAAAGGCGCGTCCTGGCAAAACGACCTGTGGTCCATCGAATTCACCGCATGGTCCGGCGAGAAACAAGGGTATGCGACTGTTACGTTGATGCCCGATGGAACTGTCTTGCGCTGCAAGGCGTCTGCCAATTGCGTGGTCGTCCCCATACCAGAAAAACCGGCTTGTCCCGTCTCACAGAAACGGGTCGCAACCAAGGGCCAGGCCATCGACATTGCATCGCAATTCCTCGCTGAGCAAGGCATCCGGCCCGACGACGGCACCCAGCCGGCAGTATTCGGCGGGCCGGGCTGGTGGGTTTACGTCGAACTGGAGCCGTCCATGCCCGGCGGGCAGTACATACTGCTGATTTCGGCGGACGGCAAAGTGACCGGCACCATTCCCGGGGAGTAATCTTCACGGTACGCGGTAGTGCGCGGCGGCACATTTTCTTGAAGCAGGGGCGGCCGCCGTCGCCCTGAAATAGCTTGGCCGGGATTTGCGCACAGACCGCAGCGAATCGGCATGGCTGAAAAGTCGGATTACGCGACGAGTACCAAGAAAGGTGGATTCGTCTTGATTTGCCGCAATGGCCGGCGGCGGTCGTGTAGGTATAGACTCCGATAAAGCTGAGCTCGGCCAGCGTGATCTTTCGCACATCCATCTCGCCCGAGGAATCCTGCAGTCCGACATGAACCACGACGCCGCCGGGCCGCGCCGCGCGGATGGCCAGTTCGCGGGTTTTCGGGCCGCCGACGCAGTCGAAAACGACATGGGCGCTCCGGTCCGCCGGATTCGTATCCGCGGGATCGAAGCAATCGATCCCCGCCTTGGCCGCGGTTTCGCGGCGCAGCCCGTTGGTCTCCGCCAGCCTCACCGTGCGGGCGCCGCGCGATTTCAGGACCAGCGCGGTCAACAGCCCGACCGCGCCGCCGCCGATCACCATGGCGTCGCATTCCGCCAGCGCCCGCCAGGAAGCGCGCGCGCCCAGATCGACCGCATGCCATGCCGTCGCCGCGGGTTCGGTGAGCGCCGCCCGGGCCGGTTCCATCCCGTCGGGCAGGTCGACCAGGCAATGTTCCGGGATCGTCAGATATTGCGCGTAGGCGCCGGCCCGGGTCATGCCGATCATGGTGCGGTTTTCGCACAGATTGCTGCGCCCGGTCAGGCAATAGCCGCAATGGCCGCAGGTAATCAGCGGATTCATGGTGACGCGCCGGCCCACGCCCGCGCCGCCCACGACCTCGCCGGCGGCCTCGTGGCCCAGGATCAGCGGCGGCACGCGGCGCGAATCGTGCCCGTGCCAGGCATGCATGTCCGAGCCGCAGATGCCCACCGCATCGATGCGCACCAGCGCCTCGCCCGCAGCCGGAACCGGGTCGGGCTCGTCGCGATAATCCAGCTCTTGCGGTGCCGTATAGACCAGGGCTTTCATGCCTGCATCCCTCTATTTCGCGGTAAATCCGCCATCGATGAATATGATCTGCCCGGTGATGTAATCCGAGGCGGGGGCGCACAGGAAGACCGCGAGCCCGTCAAGATCGTTCAATTCTCCATTCCTGCCGATGGCGGTCTGGGCCGCCAGCGCGTCCGCCCGCCCCTGGTCCTCATAGACCGGCGCGGTCAGTTCGGTCGGGAAGAAGCCCGGTGCGATGGCGTTGCAGGCGATGCCGAAGCGCGACCATTCCTCGGCCATGGCGCGGGTCAGCTGCCCGACGCCGCCCTTCGACGCGCCATAGGCCATGCCGTTGGAAAAGGCGCGCACGGACTGCAGCGAGGCGATATTGACGATGCGCCCGTGGCCCCGATCCTTCATCGCCGGCACCAGCGCACGCGCCAGGAAGAACGGCGTCGTAAGGTTGATGGCCAGCGTCCGGTTCCAGCTCTCCGGCGTCACGTCCGCCGCCGCCTCGCGGAAATTGACACCTGCCGCATTCACCAGGATATCCGGCGCGCCGAAGGGTTTGGCGGCCTCCACCGCGACAGCATCCAGCCCATCGATATCCTCCAGGTCCGCCGGCAGGCAGGCCGCCTTGCCGGCCTCCGCCTCGATCTCGGCTTTTGTCTGCTCCAGCTTCTCCAGCCGGCGCGCCGCCACCACCACCGACGCCCCCGCCCCGGCCAGCGCGATGGCGATGCGCCGGCCGATACCTGACCCGCCGCCGGTGACAAGCGCGACGCTGCCGGCCAGGTCGAAGCTGGCCGTCATGCCGCTTCGGTATCGAAATTCGTGCCCGGGAAATATTTCCGCAGCCGGTCGTCGCCGGTCCGCGCATGGGCCTCCATGCCTTCCAGGCGCGAGATGCGGGCGGTCACCGCCGCGACCTCGCGGTTGGCCTCCTCGGTCATGCGCTGGTAGGTGACGGTCTTGATGAACTTGCCGACCGACAGCCCGCCGGTATAGCGCGCCGCGCCCTTGGTCGGCAGGATATGGTTGGTGCCGCTGCATTTGTCGCCGAAGGCCACCGTGGTTTCCTCGCCGACGAACAGCGAGCCGTAATTGCGCAGGCGGGCCAGCCACCAGTCCAGATCGGCGGCCTGCACCTCGAGATGCTCGGCGGCGTAATCGTCCGAGACCCGGACCGCTTCCTCGCGGCTGTCGCACAGCACCACCTCGCCATAGTCGCGCCAGGCGGCGGTGGCGGCGTCGCGCTGTACCTCCGGCAGGGCGTTTATCAGCCCGTCCATGCGCGCCATCGCCGCCTCCGCCAAACCACGGTCCAGCGCGATCAGCCAGGCCGGCGAATCCGGCCCGTGCTCCGCCTGGCCCACGAGATCCGAGGCGACGATGTCGGGGTCCGCCGTCGCGTCGGCGATGACGGCGATTTCCGTCGGTCCGGCGAACAGATCGATGCCGACACGCCCGAACAGCAAACGCTTGGCCTCGGCGACGAAACGGTTGCCCGGTCCGACCAGGATATCGGCTGGGTTGCCGCCAAACAGGCCGAAGGCCATGGCCGCGATGCCCTGTACGCCGCCCAGCGCCAGGACCGTATCGGCGCCGCACAGATCGGCCGTATAGAGGATTGCCGGCGGCACGCCCTGGCCCTTCTGCGCGACCGAGCAGGCGATCACATTGTCGACGCCGGCTACCTTGGCCGTGGTGACGCTCATGATGGCCGAGGCCACATGGGAATAGCGGCCGCCCGGAATGTAACAGCCCGCCGTGGTCACCGGGATCAGCTTCTGGCCGGCGAACAGACCGGGCGACAGTTCGGTCTCGAACTCGGTCAGACTGGCGCGCTGGGCCTCGGCGAACTTGCGTACCCGCTCATGGGCGAACTGCAGATCGTCGCGCAGCCGCGGCGGCACCTTTTCCGCCGCCGCCGCGATCTCGTCCTCCGAGACCACGATATCGCCGGTCCAGCCATCCAGCGTGGAGGCATAGTGACGTACGCGGTCCTCGCCGCCGGCCTCAATATCGGCCAGCATTTCGGCAACGATGCGGCGGGTATCGTCCTCGCCGGTGGCGGCGGTTTTGGATGCTTTCTTCAGATATTCGACAGCCATGATTCCTGATCCTGCGGCAAGCGGTTTAACGGAGTTGTTCCGGGACGACAAAGAGCGATACCTCGGGGATGAACGCGATCAGCAAGACCACCACCAGCATCGACAGCACATAGGGAACCGCGTTGCGCGCAATGCCCAGCACCGATTGTCCGGTCAGCCCGGAAAGGACGAAGAGATTGAGCCCCAGCGGTGGCGTAATGAAGCCGACGCCCAGCGAGGTCACCATGAAGATGCAGAACTGGATATCGCTCATGCCGATTTCCTGCGCCAGCGGCAGCATGATCGGCGACAGGATGACGATATTCGGCGTGGTTTCCATGACGCAGCCGGCCATGATGAAGATACCCAGCATCATCAGCACGATCAGCGTCGGATCGCTGGTCAGTAAGGTGATGCCCTGGACGAAGGTCTGCGGCACTTCCAGCGCCGCCAGCACCTGCGCCAACGGCAACGCGAAGGCAATGATCGGCACGATCACGCCGTTCACCTTGGCCGAGCTTTCCAGCATCTTCGGGAAATCGGACAGCGTCAGCGTACCCAGCATCATGCCGATGGCGATGGTGGTAACGACGGCCACGGCGGCGGCCTCGGTCGGCGTGAAAATGCCCGAATAGATGCCGCCCAGGATGATGAAGGGGATCATCAGGGCATATTTGCCGTCCCACACTGCGCGGATCCATCGCGCGAACGAGAACTGCGCGCGGCTATGCTCGTAACCCCTGCGCCGGTTGACGACGACGTTGGTAATCATGATCGAGATCATGATCAGCACGCCCGGTATGGCGGCGGCAAGGAATAGCGTCGAGGCGGATATGCCCAGCACCAGGCCCATGATGATGTAGGCGATCGACGGCGGTATCAGAATGCCGGTGCAGGCGCCCGACGCCACCAGCGCGCAGGCGTAGGGCAGCGGGTAGCCGCTGTCCGTCAGGCGCTTGATGGTTATGCGTCCCACCGCCGCCGCCCCGGCCGCGTCGGAACCCGAGATGCAGGCGAAGAAGCCGCAGCCCAGCACCGTCGAGGTGCCGAGTCCGGTGCGCAGGCTGCCCATGGTCGCCTCGGCCACGTCCAGGAGTTTGTTGGACAGGCCCGATCGGACCAGCACGTCGCCGGTCAGGATGAACAGCGGGATGGCGATCAGCGCGAAGGCGTCGATGCCTGAAAACAGCGCCTCGCCGAACAGCGTCAGCGGCAGAACATCGGTCGATATCAGCAGCGCGATGGCGCAAAAGCCCAGCGACACCCAGACCGGCATGGCCAGGGCGAAGAGGACGACCATCAGCAACAGCGGCAGGCCGATTTCCCAGCCCAGTTCGGTGGAGGCTTCGGGGATTCCATACATGTTATACATTTCCCGCGCCCCCTAATCGAACAGCTTTTCGCCCGTATAGGGCGGGCGGCCGGCGCGCAGGTCGCCGATATCGCGAAGGATCGACTGGACCAGCCGGTACATCACCAGCGTGAAGCCCAGCGGCACCGCCATCAGGAACCACACCCGGACGATACGCAGGCCGTCGGTGACATTGCCGAATTTCCACGACACCAGGACCGGATCCATCGACCAGTAAATTGCGAAACAGGCCAGCACCGCGGTCAACAGATCGCCGAGCAGATACAGCATCGCGACGCCGCGGGGCGGCAGGTAATGCATAAGCACATCGATGCGGATATGGGCGCGCTCCTTTACCGCCACGGCCGCGCCGATCCACACCAGGTAGATGAAGGCGTAGCGCGCCGTTTCCTCGCCCCAGACCGAGGAATAGAGCAGCACGAAACGCCGCACGACCTCGGTGAAGATGGCAAGTACGATAAAGCAGTAAAGGATCAGCAGGAGCACCCGTTCGCCATGCTGGTCGAGTTTTCGCAACAGATCGAGCATTACGCTATCCGCCTGTCGGCTGAGGATCGAGATAACTCGGAAGTACGGGGACGGCGACGATGCGCAGCCGTCCCCGCGACATTCCACTCAAACGTCGTGGACGGTGTATTTGCCCTGCGTGTTCGCGGCTTCGTACAGCTTGTCGAAGGTCGCGATCGAGCCGCCGAGTTCCTTCTTCCAGTCGTCCCATTCCTTGCGCTGCTGGCCGGCGGCCTCGACCCACTGGGCGTATTCGTCTTTGGTCAGCGAGTGGAATTTGACGCCGGCTGCGGCCATTTCGGCCATCGCGAAGGCGCGGCTCGCCGGCACCTGGGCCAGGTTCTGCTGGAAGGTGACTTCGCTGGCGAAATCGATGCCTTCCTGGACGTCCTTGGGCAGGCCGTTGAACCATTCCAGGTTACAGGAATAAACCTGGCTGTCCGGCACCGGGCGGTTGAAGGTGACCCAGGACAGGATGTCCTTGAAGCCGAAGGCGTAGAGCGCCTCGACCGCCGGGTCCAGCGCATCGGCCACGCCCTGCTTGATCGCTGACGGAGTCTCGCCCCAGGCGACCGGGGTCGGGTTGGCGCCGAGCAGGCGATAGAACTGTTGCAGGATCTTGGAACCCGGTACGCGGAACTTGATGCCCTGAAGATCGGCCGGGGTCTTGAACGGTTCGTCGCTGAGGCCGCGGCGCTTGGCGGCGGTGCGCGGGTCGATGCAGAAATAGAACAGTGGCTTGAAGCCCTTGGCCTTGACCCGGCTGTTCACCTCCTGCTCCCAGGCGCCCGACGTAACCAGGTTCACGAAGCGCTGGTTCTCGCCGCACCAATAGGGCAGGTTGATCAAATCCACCGCCGGCGCGAAGGGCGCGAAGTTCGACAGCGAATGCTGCGCCGCCTGGATGGTGTTGGCCTGAACCTTCTCCACCAGCTTGGTGCCGACACCCAGCGCCCCGCCCGGGGCCAGCTTCACATAGACCTGGCCATTGGTCAGGTTCTGGATGTTCTCCTTCAGGTTCAGTTGCATGATCGGATAGGACCGCGTGGTGCCGATCTTGTAGGCCGTGCCGATCGTCATGGTGTATTTGGCGGTCTTCTGGCGCTCCTGCTCCTCCGCCTTGGTCTGCGCCGCGGCGGATTTGCTCATTGCCCCGGCCCCGGCCGCCACCACGGCGGTGGTGAAGCCAAGGGTGGCCGCGGTACGCAGGAAATCGCGGCGGTCCTGCCCTTCCATACGTTTCTGTGGGCGGGTTTCGTCGTCTTTACGGTCAGTCATGGTGCTTTTCCTCCCTGTGCTTTCCATGAACGCTGCTATTCGCCGGACTGCCCTTTTTCCCGCCTCAGGGCGGCGAGCATCAAAAACATTGCCGCCACCAGAAGAAGCAGGAATTCGGGGACATCGCCCAACAGGAACGGCAAGTCCCAACCAAGCTGAACACTGGCCTTGCCAAGTAGAATATTGAGGGTGAAGAGGGTGAATAGGATATAGAAGACAACCAGAAAGCCGCGCCCCTTGCGGCTGGCGCCACCGGTTTCGTTTGTCTGGTCCTGTTCCGGCCGCGTCGTCAAGTCGAGGGCCTCCCGGTTCATCGCCGCGAGGCTTCTGCCGGCCCCGGGCCTGTTCGCACTTTCCGTCTTCATGTGAAAGCGCTTTCACGTCAGCGATAAATATAGCGGGAAGGGGGGGATGTCTGTCAATTGTATTTTTGCCGGTCCGTGCGAACGGATCGGGAATATAGTATTTATTTCATTGATATTCATTAACAAAAAATATCCTTGCGTCGCTACCGGCAGGCGGGCAGGTTATGCAGATGGAGCAGAAATCAACCAGAAAGCGATTTCGTACCGCACAAGTGACCGGCGAAAAGCAGGTCAAGCTGTCGGATGTCGCGGCGCTGGCCGGCGTGTCGCCGGCGACCGCCAGCCGGGTGCTGAACCGCCCCGAAAAGGTCGGCCGGGAAATGCGCGAGCGGGTCCAGGCGGCCGCCGCGACGCTGGGTTACGTGCCGGATGCGGCGGCCCGGGCGCTGGCCTCGCGCCGTTCGCGCACCATCGGCGCGGTGGTCCCGACGCTGGACAATCCGATCTTCGCAACCGGCGTGCAGGGGCTGGAGTCGCGGCTGAACGAGTGTGGCTATGCGCTGGTGGTGGCCAGTTCCGACTACCGGATCGACAAGGAGTTGCGCCAGGCCACGACTTTGCTGGAACGCGGTATCGAGGGGCTGATGCTGATGGGCACCGAACACCACCCCTCGCTCTACGCCTTGATGAAGACGCGCGGCGTGCCCCATGTGAACAGCTGGGTGGACGAGGGCGATGCCGAGCATCCCTGCATCGGTTTCGACAACGCCGAGGCCGCGGTACGGCTGACCAATTACCTGCTGGACCTGGGCCACAGGCGCTTCGCCATGATCGCAGGCATCGCCAAGGGCAACGACCGGGCGGCGGCGCGGGTCGACGGCGTGCGTGCGGCGCTGGGGCATCGTGGGCTGTCGCTGGAAGACGGCCGCCTGATCGAAGTCCCCTATGGCGTGAGCGAGGCGCGCGACGGGCTGCGTTCGGTGCTGGCGGGCGATGCCGGCAGCCGTCCCACCGCGGTGATCTGCGGCAACGACCTGCTGGCCTTCGGCGCCATATTCGAGGCCGGCGCCATGGGGTTGGAGGTGCCGGGTGATTTATCGGTGGTCGGCTTCGACGATACCGAACTCTCCAGCCACATCCCGCCTGGACTGACCACCATGCATGTGCCGTCCGGAGAAATGGGCGAACTCGCCGCCGACTATCTGGTCAACCGCATCGAAGACCAGCCCGTCCGCCACCGCACACGGGTGGAGGTACGGCTCGTCGTGCGCGGCTCGACGGCGCCACCGCGGGGCTAGTTGCCCGCGCCGGGCAGGATTGATTCAGGTCATGCAAGGCCGCCCGCCCGCCATGGCAGAATAATGCAGTGACAACCGGCGCCGCCCGTCGCCGCGATCGGCGGGCCGTTACCCGTCGAGGACGGTGATATTTACGGTAACGGCGTCAACCTGGCGACGGTAGCCGCCATAATGGAAGCCAGGAATGCGCGTCGCTTCGCCTGTCGTCGCTTTGGTTTCCTTCCGAAAATGCGAAGATCGCCCTCGGCAGACCTATCGCCCCCAGCGCAATGCCAGGGGATCGGACTGCCTGGCCAGGCGGAGAAGCTCTGCCCGGGTCGCCGGGTGCAGCGGCGGTACGGGATGGCGGACATGGTCGGATTCGATAACGCCGCCCTCGAGCATGACTGCCTTGCAAGCGCGCAGCCCGCATTGCCGGTTCTCGAAGTTGATCAGGGGCAGAATGCCGGCATAGCTCGCCGACGCTTCGTCGACTCGCTGCGCCCGGTGATGCTCGACAACCGGCTTGATCAGGTCGGGCAGCAACGCGCTCGGCATGGTGCCGGTGGCGCCGGCGTCCAGATCGGCCATCAAGGTGATCGATTCCTCGCCGTCGAACGGTCCTTCGATGGCGCTGCCGCCCGCTTCGATCAGGCTGCGCAGCTTGGCCGCCGCCATCGGGGTTTCGATCTTGAAATAGCAGACCTGTTCGATCTCCGTTGCTATCCGCGCCAACAGATCGACCGAGAGGTCCACGCCGCTCAGGGGCGCGTCCTGGACCATGATGGGAATCCCCGCAGCCTCGCCGACACGGGCGAAATGCTCGTAGATATACTGGTCCGTGGCTTTCAGGGTGGCGCCATGATAGGGCGGCATCAGCATGATCATCGCGGCGCCCAGTTCCGCCGCCTGGCGCGATCGTTCTGCGGCGATCCGAGTCGAAAAATGCGAGCAGGTGGCGATCACCGGCGCCCGGCCGTCCACATGCTCAAGGCACAGCTTTAGAAGGCCGTCGCGCTCTTCGTCGGTAAGCGCGAATTGTTCGGAGTAATTGGCAAGAATGCAAATGCCGTCGACCCCCTGGTCGACCATGCAGTCCAGCACCCGCTTCTGGGCTTGCCAGTCGATATCGCCGGATTCGGTAAACGGGGTTGGCGCGATGGGGAAAACCCCGCGGAATGGCTCGCTCATGACGGTCTCACTGATAAGGACTGGCCGGCCTCTGCGATTATGCGAAACGCGGAGTTGCAAGCGACGTTATCGCCGACCGCGATCGGTTTTCCACACAAGCACATGGCTTACTCCAGAATCTCGAAATCGTCGAGATGGCGTCGGGAGAGGGAAAGCCCCAGGCCGGGCTCGCTGTCCGACAGGTCGATGAAACCGTTGTCGGGTTCGGGGTCGCCCTCGAATATGTAGTAGAAGAGCTCGTTGCCGATTTCCACGTCATGCACGGGAAAGAACTCCGACATCGGGCAGTTGGGACTGGCCATGGTCAGGTGATAATTGTGCATCTGGCCGGCATGGGGCACGACCGGCACCTGGCAGGCCTCGGCCAGGGCGTTGATCTTCTGTGCCGCCGTGATGCCGCCGACCCGGTTGGTGTCGTACTGGATATAGCTGACCGCGCCGATATCCAGCATCTGGCGGAAACCGAACAGGGTGAATTCGTGCTCGCCGCCCGAGATCGGGATGCCCATGGCGTTGAGTTCGGCATAGCCATGCATATCGTCGGCGATCACCGGCTCTTCCAGCCAGCGCGGCTCGAAGCGTTCCAGCTTCGGAATCATCCGGCGGGCGTAGTCCAGGTTCCAGCCCATATAACATTCGAGCATCAGGTCGCGATCGTAACCGATGACCTCGCGCACCGCCTCGACGCGGCGAATGTTCTCGCGCATGCCGGCCGTGCCGTCCTTGGGGCCCCAGCCGAAGCGCATCTTCATCATCTCGAAGCCCTGGTCGACATAGCGCTGGGCCTCGGCCTGCATGCGGTCGATATCGTCGGAATAGAGTTTCGAGGCATAGACCGGTATTTTTTCCTTGGTGCGGCCGCCCAGCAGCTTGAAGACCGGCTGTCCCACCGATTTGCCCAGCAGGTCCCAGATCGCGATATCGACAGCCGAAATCGCGGTCATGCCGATGCCCTTGCGACCCCAGGCGAGGGTTCGGCGATACATCTTTTCCCACAGATGGGCGTAGTCCCAGGGATCTTCGCCGATCACCAGCGGCGCCATGTACAGGTCGATTGCGTTCTTGACCAGACGAGGCGCCAGCGCCGCGTTGCCGATGCCGACCAGGCCGTCATCGGTCTCGATTTCGCAGACCAGCCATTCGTGGAAACGGAAGGACCCCATGGCGTCGCCGCGGATATACAGCGCATCCGCCGCGTTGGTGCAGAAATTCGCCTGCGGCGCCACGGTCTCACCGGTCCACCGGAAGACACGGGTGCGGACCGATTTTATCTTCATGCCCGCCGCCTCGCCGTCTCGGCCCCTGCGTCGTTGCGGTTGCGACCCATCTCGGCGACCATCAGGAAGGCCCGGCGCGCGGGCTCGACATTGGCCTTGTTGGTGCCGGCGATGTCGAACGCGGTGCCGTGGGCCGGCGTCGCCATCGGGAAGGGCAGCCCCGACAGCACCGACACGCCCATATGGAAGCCGAGCAGCTTGATCGCGATCTGCCCCTGGTCGTGATACATGCTGACGGCGCAGTCATATTGCCCGTCGCGCACCTTGATATAGAGGGTGTCGGACGGGAACGGCCCATCGACCCCGATCTGCAGGGCGCGCGCCTTCTCGACCGCCGGCGCGATGATCTCGATCTCCTCGCGCCCGATATTGCCGCCGTCGCCGGCATGCGGATTCAACGCCGCGACGGCGATGCGGGGCCGCGCGAAACCGGCGGCCTTCAGGGTCCGGTCGGCGAGCGCGATCGAGGCGACGATCTCGTCCACCGACAGCAGTCCGGCGACCTCGCGATGGGGTACGTGGGACGTCACCCGGGCGTTCCACATGCCGTCGATGACGTTGAATTCGCTGACCCGCCCAAGGTGGCCGATACGTTTCCTCGCCCATTGCGTTTCGTCCTCGGTGTCCAGCCCGGCCTGGTGCATCGCATCCTTGTTGAACGGCATGAAGCACAGGCCGTCGAGGACACCGGCGGCGCACAGATCGAGGGCGGCGCCGAACCAGGTCAGGACCGCGGCGCCGGCGTCGCGCGACAGTCGGCCGGGCGTCAGTGTTTCAGGGTCGATCGCCGGAAGGTCGATGAGCCAGACCGGGTTCGCTGAAAAGTCAGCCTCTTCAATATCCTCGATCACCGGCACGTCGTGCGATATCCCGGCGGTGCGGCAGCCGGCCTCGAAGACCCGGCGGTCGGAAAAGATCGCGATGTTGGCGGCGCCGCGAACCTCGTCCAGCGCCAGCAGCTTGGCCATCAGTTCCGGACCGATGCCGGTCGGGTCTCCCTGTACGAGCGCGATGGTCGGTTTCATGGATATCGCCTATTTGTAAAAGATGTCGACTAAGGTCATCGGGATCGCCGGGACGTAGGTCACCAGCATCAACAACACGAACAGAACCATGATGAACGGGATGTTTGCCTTGGTGGCTTTCCAGATATCGGTCTTCGCGATCGAGCAGGAGGTGACGAGCACGCTGGCCACCGGAGGCGTCTGCTGGCCAATCGCCAGGTTCAGGGTGAGGATGACACCGAAATGGACCGGGTGGATGCCGACCGCATGAATCAGCGGCAACACGATCGGCACCACCAGGATGATCGCCGCCGCGCCGTGCAGGAACATGCCCAGTACCAGAAGCAGGACATTCAACATCATGAGCACAAGATATTTGTTGGTCGTCAGCTCGGTAATGCCGCGCGCCAGATTCTGCGGCAACTCTATCTCGGTGAGATGCAGGCCGAGAACCGCCGATGTCGCGACCAGCAGCATGACCACGGCGGTCTGGGTCACCCCCTCGATCAGCGCGCCATACAGCTGTCTGAGATTCAGTTCGCGATAGATCAGCCCACCGATCAGCAGCGCGGCAACGACCGCCAGTCCGGCGCCTTCGGTCGCGGTGACGATGCCGCCGAAGATGCCGCCGAGAATGATCAGCGGTAGCGTCAAGGCCCAGGCCGCGCTTTTGAATGCGGCCCAGAGTCCGGGCAGCGAGAACGCCTCCTCGCGCGGCAGATCGTAACGAACGGCGAACCAGTAGCACAGGCACAGCATGGCGAATCCGCCAATCAGGCCGGGCAGGATGCCGGCCACGAACAGCTGCACGATCGAGGTGTCGGCCAGCGCCCCGTACAGGATCATCGGGATCGAGGGGGGGATGATGATCGCCAGCGACGCTGACGATGACGTCACCGCCGCGGCGAAAGTCGGCTTGTAGCCGCGCTTCTTCATCGCCGGAATCAACACCGACCCGATCGCTGCGACATCGGCCACGGCGGATCCCGATATTTCGGCGAAGAACAGCGACACGCCGACATTGACCATCGCCAGGCCGCCGCGCACGAAACCGATCAGCGCCGAAACG
>CAMYNJ010000097.1 GCA_947259795.1 uncultured Alphaproteobacteria bacterium
GACGGAGATGTCCACGCTCTGATTGGGCATCTTGAACGGCAGCCGGGCGATAATCGCGTTCAGCCGCTGCAGCACCGCCGGGGCATCCGACGGCTTCACATGCGGAAGTGCGACAAGCAGCTTCTCGCGGCCATGCCGGAAGATCGCATCGTACGAGCGCAGGCTGTGCGCGAAGCGGTTCGCGATCTCGCCCACGGTCAATTCCATGGCTGCACCCTCGATGGGATTCGGCGCACAGACGACCAGGCAGCAACTGGCGCCACCCTGGACCACTTGGTTGCGTGCATTTTCCAACCACTGGGCCGTCTCAATCCGATTGTCGACGAAGGGCAACGGTCCCGTCATTGCCTTCCGCTCACCGAACTCGAAGCCGGCAGCGCCATTTCCGCCGGCAGGAGTCTTGGGATTTCCAAATAAGCCCATAAGGCCGGCCCTCCTGGTTTTTTTCCAAATGCGATGCTGCCCCGGGGCGCGAGGCTGCCACCGGCGACCGTTACCGGAACCGCACCACGCGCCCGAAACGCCGGGCATACTGGCGGGTAATTGGTAAAGGATAGGTTTTCAAGACGGGAAAAACGTGACCCGGGTGGCGCCGAAACGACAAAAATTGCCTAATTCTCGAGTTCCGCAGACCAGACCACGATCCCCTCGCCCGTGCCCGTCCCGGCCATATTGGCGGCGCGCAACGCCCGGTCCAGGATCTGCTGCACCGTTGCACGCGCATCGGACATGGCGATCCCGAACCGGGCCGAGACCGTCGCTTCCACCGATCCGGACAGTGCGAACGGCGCCCTGTCCACGGCCTCGCAAAGGCGCTTGGTGACCGCGCTCGCCTGCCTTGTATCGGCCCCGGGCAGGCAGATCAGGAATTCCGAGCGGCCGTAGCGGTACACCGCATCGTAGGGACGCAAATGCGAATAAAGCCGAGCCGCCAGCCCGGCGACCAGGCGGTCGATGCCCAGGTTGCCGTACTTCTCCTCGATCTCGGCAAGTCCGTTGGGGCGAACCATCAGCAGGCACATCGACGTGTTGGTACGCGCCGCCCGCTCAGATTCGCGCTCCAGTTCCGATAGCATCGTCATCCGGCTCTGCAGTTCGGCGATGGCCTCGTCCTCGGACACCTGTATATCTTCCGGGTGGCCGTGCGCTTCCTGAACGCGCGCCAGCACCTTCCTGAAGCCGTCATATGCGCTGATCAAGGCATCGTACTCGTCCGCCGGGATCCGGTCCCTGGCGGCGGCCTTCCCCGCAAGATAACGGGCCGCTTCGTGAACCTCGTGATGCGCCCGGCCCAGCTCGACGAAAAGGTCGCCATCAAGGATGCCTGACCGGCTGTGCCGCTCGAACCACTGACCGAAACGGCAGCTCATTTGCGCATTTTCGTCGACAACCAGGGAATCCGGCGCCAGGCCACAGATCAGGGCGCGGTGCAATGCTTCCAGCCACCCGCCGTGCTCCACAAGCGCGTCTGCGATGGCCACCGATATATCGCGGGACCTCGCGCTCTTGCCAGGTGATCCGCCATTGCCTGTCATCCCTTCCTCCCGGCGTGGTGCGGGCGGCCCGGCCCGCTGGTCGGAAGTCTATGCCGACTCCAGATCGGGCGACCACAGGCGAATTGAATCGCCGCCGTTCTGGGTGGCGGCATACAGAGCCCTGCCCGCCCGGTCCAGGTGCTCCTGCACCGAATACTGGCTCTCGAGCATAATCGCGCCCAGTGACGCCGTCGCCGGCACGACGCTGCCGTCATCCACGGTCAGGAGTCTGCCCGACACCACCGTGCGGAGCCGGTCCATGATGACCGTGGCGTCCTCGGTCTTGATATGCGAGACCCCGATCAGGAACATGTCCGGGCCGAAACGGTAGATCGAATCGTAAGGCCGCAGGCTGACCGCGAACCGTTTGCCGACCCCGTCCACGATCTGCGACGTCAGTTCGCCTTCCTGCAAATTGTCCAGGCGAACCAGAATAACACAATACGTCGCCCCGATGCGTGAGACCCGCCCGTGCTCTTTCTCCAGGTCCCGCATCATCGCGGCGGTGTCGTCGACGACCGGCAGCGGTGGCAGGCCGCCGCGCGACCCATCGCTGACCATGAAACGCCTCGAGCCTGTCATGCCGAATATGTTGAAACCGCGCCCAATCATTTTTCGATAATCCTTCCCGCAATGGAAAATCACGGGCCATTAGAGCACCATTTATTCAACAATTTATGAAAATCCAATGGCTCCCGGCACGGGGCCGGCATCACGCCCTGTGCCGCGCACGGTCCGCAGGCTGCATTTTCTTCGACTCGGAAGGGTCCGGCCGCTTCGCCGGATCCGCGTCATAGACGATCCGGTCTTCGCCGGACAGCGCAATGAAGCGCTTGCCTTTGGCGCGGCCGATCAGCGTCAGGCCGGCCTTGCGCGCCAGTTCCACGCCCCAGGCGGTAAAACCCGAGCGCGAAATGAGGATGGGAATGCCCATCTGGACGGTCTTGATCACCATCTCCGAGGTCAGGCGCCCGGTCGTATAGAAGGTCTTGCCGTCGTTGCCGATGCCCTTCATCGCCATGTAGCCGGCGATCTTGTCGATCGCGTTGTGGCGGCCGACATCCTCCATATAGACCAGCGGCCGGTCCTCCTCGCACAGCACGCAGCCATGGATCGCGCCCGCG
>CAMYNJ010000098.1 GCA_947259795.1 uncultured Alphaproteobacteria bacterium
TGGTGGCGCAAGTTCTCGCGGCGCTGGAGATTGCGGCCCGCAATGGGCTGCGCCTGCCGCTGGTGTATAATTCGGGCGGCTACGACAGCCCCGAGGCGCTCGCGCTGCTGGACGGCGTGATCGACATCTACATGCCGGACATGAAATACGGCGATGCCGCCCTCGCCAGGGAATATTCCCACACGCCGGACTACGTGCAGGTGAACCAGGCGGCGGTACGGGAGATGCACCGCCAGGTCGGCGACTTGAACTTGACCGCCGACAACATCGCCCAGCGCGGCCTGCTGGTGCGCCATCTGGTGCTGCCCGGCGGCATCGCCGGCACGGAGGCGGTGGTCCGCTTCCTGGCCGAGGAAATCTCGCGCGACTCCTACCTCAACATCATGGACCAGTACCGCCCCACCTACCGCGCCAGCGAGTATCCCGAACTGGACCGTTTAATCACGCACGATGAATATCGGCAAGCGCTGGACCTCGCCCACAAATACGGCCTGAAACGCCTCGACCGGCGCTGCTCCGAAAGCTGGGTCGTGCGGTGGCCCTGAGAAGCACACGCCCGTTCACACAGCATTTGCCCGGCCTGCCGCGCACCAATTCCGCGATAAAGTAACCTGATCTTAAAACCGTCCGTTCAAAATCGGCGCACATCCAGGTTTCGAGAAAGGATCGCCATGGGCGCCGGATTCGGATGGAGCGGGATCGCGTCGCGCGCACGTCATTGCCGCCGGCCCCTCAAGTTTGCTTTGCTACTGCTCTTGCCGGTTTTCGTTGCGGGCTGCCTGCAGATGGAGCGGGTTGTGCAGGTGAACGCCGACGGCAGTGGCGTCCTCATCGAGCGCCTCGTGATGGGCAACGACATCGCCGAGATGATGGCCGGCATGCAGCCCGAGGGTGAGCCGTTCAGCGTCCGCGACGACGAGAAACTGCGCGGCAACGCCGCGAGCTTCGGCGACTCCGTACGCTTCGTGTCGGCGACGGACGTGGTGACGGATTTCGGGCGCGGCTACGAGGCGCGCTATGCCTTCGACGACATCAATACGCTTCGCATCGGCCAGGACGTCGAAGACAGCATGCCGGGTGACTTAGCCGCGAGCGACGATTCGGAGGGCGAGGAGCCGACATTCACCACCTTCACGCTGCGCCGCACGAATCCGGTCGGACTCGTCATCCATTGGCCGGTCGGCAAGGACGAGCCCGGGTCCAGGCCTGGAGATTTCGCCACGGAAAGCCCGGAATCCACAAGCACACCGGAGCAGGAGCAGATGGCGATGGAGATGATGAAGATGGCCTTCAAGGACATGCGCGTGGCGATGCATGTCGACATCATGGGCAACATCGTCGGGACCAATGCCACGCATGTCCAGGGAACGCGGATCACCCTCATGGACATCGACTTCGGCGCGTTTCTCGCCAACGAGGCCGCCCTTCAGGCCATGGCCGGCAAGAAACCCGGTTCCGTTGCCGAGATGAAGGAATTGATGAGGCTGATACCGGGGTTGAAGCTGGAAATCGAACCCAAGGTTGCGATCCTTTTCCAGTAGGTGCCGCGCGGGTCTGCCCGTCACAGCCGGCACGCCACCGGATTGCGGTCAGGTGGTCAGGTCGCACCGGTTCCAGATCTCGGTCCTGCTGCCGTCACCTCCGGTCGTCGTCACCTGGATGGTGTTGTCGTCGTACTGGATCATGTCGACCTCTGCGCCGGGATCCGGCTCTCCGCGGGGCACCGTGTACTGGAACCCGTGCCGGTCGTAGAGGCCGGTCATCTTCGTGCCGCCCGGGGTGATGATCTTCGGCCCGTCGATCGACATGTGGCGGTCCTTGTAACACCAGTTGCCGTCGATCCGGTCGGCCCGGGCCGGCGAAGCGGGCAGCAGAACCAGTGCGGCGGCGATGGCGATAAGGGCGGTGGCGGTTCGGGCGCGCATGGCGGGTTTCCTCTCTCGATGGGGAATCGTACGGCAAAAACCGGCATTGCGCAGTCACAACCCGGTGAGTCATTCCTTTGCCCTTCCCCGGATATTCCCGTCATGGTTAATATGCCGGACGAACGGCAACCGGTCCATGGGAGGAATGACACCGATGAGAGGGATGAACCACCGCTCCACACTCGCGGCCGCACTGATACTGGGTGTCGCGATCGCGGGCACCGCGGCGCAGGCTGCGGTCAAGACCAAGACCATCGAATACAAGGACGGCGGCGCGACGCTGAAGGGCGTGCTGGCCTGGGACGATGCGGCCGGCGGCAAGCGCCCGGGCGTGCTGGTGGTCCATGAATGGTGGGGCCTCAACGACTACGCCAGGAGCCGCGCGGTCGCCTTGGCCAAAGAGGGCTATGTCGCCTTCGCGCTCGACATGTATGGCGACGACAAGGTGACCAGCCACGGCGATCAGGCCGGCGCGTGGATGAAGCAGATCACCGCGAACGTCGATGCCTGGCGATCGCGCGCCAGTGCCGGGCTGGCGGTCCTCAAGTCCCAGCCGCAGGTCGACGCCGGGAAGACCGCTGCGATCGGTTACTGTTTCGGCGGCGCGACGGTGATGCAGATGGCCTATGCGGGGGCCGACGTAAAGGCCGTGGTCAGCTTCCATGGCTCCTTGCCGCCGGCCGGCGAGGACATAACGTCGATCAAGCCGCGCGTCCTGGTGGCGCACGGT
>CAMYNJ010000099.1 GCA_947259795.1 uncultured Alphaproteobacteria bacterium
GCATAATTCGCGCCAATAAACCACTGAAGTCCGAAGCGGATGTTGATGAATTACGTCTGAAGGAGCGATCTGGCTGCCAAATGAAGATCTAGTGGAGTAAATCTAACGGATGGTACCCATGGGACGGTCTTGCGAGTTCATCCGGCAAGGCGCGTGGCGCGTCGCGATGCTGGCGCATCGCAAGCGGCGCGCAACGCAGCCGGTGGGCTCGCAAGGCCGCCCGAAGGGTCGCGTTTCCCGCCCCCTCGGTGCGTCGGGCATGCTTGACGATGCGCCAGCATCGCCCACGCATCCCCTCCTGCCGAGGAAACGGGAAACACGATCCCATGGGTACCATCCGTCTGATTTACACCACTAGTGACAGGGGAAGCCGGTCGCATGGCGCGTATCATGCGCCGTCTCGTGCGACATCTGGGCGAAACCCACCCCATACAGAATGAAAAGACCCAACAACGCCGCCACGACAACTGCCGCTGCCCGCTGGGCGGCAAGCGACGATGTTTCTCCGATAACCGATACCAAGCGCGACATATCACCCTCCGTGCGTCATACGGGACTGCGCCGATGTCCCTTCGAGATTCCGCCGGACGGCGCATGGTCCGGGGGATGGCAGGTCTCCTGGCTTGCGGGTTATCGCCCCCATTCCCACCTTCCCGGTTTCCCAGTGGCCGGGTCCGCGCACGGACCCATACGGAATGGAAACTCGCCGCTTACAGTTGCGGGGGCAGCCACGGATTTGCCCGCTCGCGGGGCGCACCGTCGTTCCCTCTTCGTCTCCCCGAGGGGAGAACCATCAGATGCGACAGTAGACGAGGATGATCGGTCCGGTCAATCGAATGCGCGCCGGGAAACGTCGTATAAGGGCCTCCGGCCGGCCAGTTGCGGCCCATCGGCCCGGATAGCCCCGCCATCGGACGGCGGGCCGCCACCCGGCGATCCACCAAACAGGAACAACGCAGCAAGCGCTACCAGGGCGATCACTGCCAGCGCCGCGATCACCATTCCCGCCGGCATGGAACTGATCCGGCGCCGGATCATCGTCCCTCGCACGCAATAAATGCCGTTCCCGGGATTTGTGGAACCGCCCGACTTGAATTTCTGCAGCACATGGCAGAAATTGTATGCCACGCTGCCGCTTATGACGGCGGGACATATCGCCGCATCGTCCAGAAGTGGAACGGGAATAGACACCGGTCAGCCCTATTTCCGTCACAGGGCGGTGCAAACATGGCGCATTACCCAACATTAAGGGTATAATGTCCAAAATTGGCGTGGAGAGTGTGCCAGATGCACCAAACGATTGCCTTGGTCGATGACGACCGTAATATTTTAACCTCCGTAACCATGGCCCTTGAAGCCGAGGGTTATCAGGTGCGGACCTATTCAGATGGTGAGGAGGCGTTGCGCGGACTGGCGCAACGCCCGGTCGACCTTGCCATACTCGATATCAAGATGCCGCGCATGGATGGAATGGAACTGCTGCAGCGCATGCGTAAAACCATGGCTACGCCGGTGATCTTCCTGACCTCGAAGGACGACGAGATTGACGAGGTGGTCGGGCTGCGCATGGGCGCTGACGATTACATCACCAAGCCTTTCTCGCAGCGCCTGTTGATCGAACGCATCCGCGCCCTGCTGCGGCGCACGGAAATCAATGAAGACAAGAGCGAAACCAAGGGGGAGGGCCTTCTGGTTCGCGGCGACCTGGTGCTGGACTCGGACCGCCATGTATGCACCTGGAAGGAGCAGCCGGTTTCACTGACGGTGACCGAATTTCTGCTCTTGAAGGCGCTGGCGCAGCGGCCGGGCCATGTGAAGAACCGCGACCAATTGATGGACGCGGCCTATGGCGAGAGTATTTATGTGGACGACCGGACGATTGACAGCCATATCAAGAGGCTGCGCAAGAAGTTCAAGTCCGCGGACGATGACTTTGCGCAAATCGAGACGCTATATGGTGTAGGATATAGATATCGAGAGGCATGAGGGCAGAACCTGAGTGGGACACTGCCGATCGTAAAGGCGAGGACGCGAAGGAAGAGGTCGCGCCCGAAGCGAAAGAACTTACCCTCGATACGGAAGAATCCGACGCGGACCCCGCGGAGCGCAACAACGGCGAGTCGCCGGTGCTGCGCGCCGAAAGGGACACGGCGCCGAGCGAAGAACAGTCGCCCGGCAAGCCGGCCGTAATATTCCGCCGTGCCCGCGCGAAGCGGCCGGCCCATGAAAGCCGGGGCCGGTTTATCTCGCCTTTGACACGGAAGGTCCTGGCGGTCAATTTCATCGCGGTGCTGATTCCCGTGGCCGGTTTTCTGTCGCTCGGCGAATACCGGGACAGCCTCATCGAGACGGAGATGGATGCCCTGAAAACCCAGGGCGAGGTCTTTGCGGGCGCAATTGGCGAGGGCGCCATCGCCACCACATTGAGCGGCGACCAGATACTGGACATACCGCCGGCGCAGCAGATCGTGCGGCGTCTGAGTGAGTCGAACGCGGTCCGCGCCCGGCTGTTCCTGCCGGACGGCGACTTGGCGGCCGACAGCCGTTTGCTGGTTGCCGGCGGTGGCGTGATCCATATCCAGGTGCTGCCGCCTCCCAGCGAACGAAGGCCGCTGCTGGATCCCGTGATCGACATGCTGGACTGGCTGCCGCGGCGATACGACCTGCCGCCCTACCGCGAGGCGCCGACCCAGAACGCGGCCGATTACAAGGAAGTCATGGGGGCCCTGCGCGGCGAGACCAGCAACGAACTGCGCCAGGAGGAAATCGGCGCCAACTATATCCTGTCGGTCGCGGTGCCGGTTCAGCGTTATCGCCAGGTGCTTGGCGCCCTGATGCTGTCGAAAAACGGCGACGACATCGACAGGGCGGTGCGCTCGCTGCGGTTTGTCGTGCTGCAGGTCTTTGCGGGCGCCCTGCTGGTCACCACGCTGCTGTCGCTCTATCTGGCGGGAACCATCGCGAGGCCGGTACGACGGCTGGCCGAGGCGGCCGAAAAGGTCAGGCGGGATATCGGCCGGCAAAACCATCCGATTCCCGATCTCACAGGCCGGAAAGACGAAATCGGCGATCTTTCGGGCAGCTTTCGCGCCATGACCCAGGAACTGCAGGCGCAGCTCGATGCGATCGAGCGTTTCGCCGCCGATGTAAGCCATGAGTTGAAAAACCCGCTTACCTCGCTGCGGAGCGCGGTGGAAACCGCCGCGCGGGTGAGAGACAGCAAGAAACAGCGGCAGCTGCTGGCGATCGTGCAGGATGACGTGCGCCGCCTGGACCGGCTGATTACCGATATCGCCGACGCATCGCGGCTGGACGCGGAACTCAGCCGCGCCCAGTCGTCGGAGGTCGATCTGGCGATCGTGCTGACGACGCTTGCAGACATGCACCGAACGACGTCGAGCGGCAAGAAGGCCCCCGAACTCGTGCTGGAGCTGGAAGCAGAAACGGGCCTGACGGTAAGCGGCATGGAGGATCGGCTGGTTCAGATCTTCCACAACCTGATCGGCAATGCCGCAAGCTTCAGCCCACCGGGCGGCAAGATCCGTGTGGCCGCCAGGCTGGACGGCGATATGGTCGAGACGCTTATCGAAGACGAGGGACCCGGCCTGCCGGAAGGCAAGCTGGAGGCGATTTTCGACCGGTTCTACAGCGAACGCCCGTCGGGCGAGAAGTTCGGCACTCACTCGGGACTCGGGCTGTCGATTTCGAAACAGATTGTCGAGGCGCACCGCGGAACCATCAGGGCCGAGAATGTTCCCGGCCCCGGCGGCCAGCCGGCGGGTGCGCGGTTTACCGTGCGCCTGCCGTTTGCCGAACCCGAAGGGTAATACCAGGGGTCGCCATCAACAGTCCTTGGCACAAAACTACAGAACCAGCAGCAGAAGCCCTGGCAGGGTCACGAACGAAATGGTCGTCGAAACCAGCACCAGGCCAGCCACTTCTTCGGGCGAGCGACCATAACGTGCTGCGAACAGGTAATTCAAAACCGCCACCGGCATCGTGGACTCCAGGATCAGGATTCCGCGCGCCACTCCTTCCATATCCAGGAATTCGGCCACCGCAAGCCCCACGGCGAGTCCGATGACAAGCCTGCCGGCGGACAGCGCGATGCTACGCCACAGGCTGGTAACCTTCAGTTTCGCCAGCGATACGCCCAGCGTCAGCAGCATCAGCGGAATGGCCAGATCGCCGACCAACCCGATCGTGTTGTCGATCCATCTGGGCAAATGGATGTCCAGAACCTGCAGGGAAATGCCGGCCAGCGCAGCCCAGACCAGCGGCGTACGCAGGAGGATACGGATCGAACTGTGACCCGCCGACACCCAGATGCCGAAAGTAAACTGGGCGACCAGAAAGACGGTGAAGAAGACGATTGCCAGCCCCAACCCCTCCTCACCGAAAGCGAACAGGCAGAGCGGCAGGCCGATATTGCCGGTATTGCCGAAGACGAGCGACGGCAGGTAGACCGGTTGCGAATAGCCCGCCAGTTTCAGGACCGTCGCCGCGGCGGCGATCGTCGCAGCCACAGTGAGCAAACCGGCGAACGCCATCTGCGAAAACGCCTCGGCGCCGATCTCCAGCTTGGCGAGCGTCGCCACGATCAGGCAGGGAAAGGCGATGTTCGAAGTGAGGCTGGTCGTGAACTCGTTGTCGAACGGCATGCCCCGGCGGGCCCAGCCATACCCGATGGCCGCGCAAGCGAAAACCGGCGCGATGATGGCAAACAGGTCCGACGCAAGGACGGACAGGTCGCCGGTACTGGCAAACAGGTTTTCGAACATGAATTTCCGGGATAGAGGCCGTCGAGGGCGCAGACAGTACCATGGGGCCCGGCCGCGCGCCATATTCCGCCGCAAAAAAGCGTCAATGGAAGATTGACTCGGCGTGCAAGCCGCACCACTGTCTGCGGCATGATTACAATCCATGCCACAACCGTTTCCCTGGACGGCCGTGGGGTTGTCCTGCGTGGTCCGTCGGGCAGCGGCAAATCCGATCTCGCGGTGCGGCTGATCAACGAGGGCGCCTTGCTCGCCGCCGACGATCAGACCGTTCTGTTCATCGAAAACGGGCGCCTCATGGCGCAGCCGCCGGCGGAGATTGCCGGCAAGATGGAAGTGCGCGGAGTCGGTATTATCAAGATCGGGCCACCGGCCATCGTACCGATCTTCCTTCTGATCGACATGGCGGATCCCGCCGATGTTCCACGCATGGCGGATTTTGCGCCTGTCGAATTGGTCGGCCAGCAGATCCCGCGAATTCATCTGGCGCCGTTTGAAATGTCCGCGACCGCCAAGGTCAAGCTGGCGCTAAGGGCATTGCTGGGATCCTGACGGATTGCATCATGACAAACGGCGAAACAGGCGCCGATAATGGCGACGGGAGAGGGGCGGGGAACCGAATCGTGCTGGTAACCGGCGTATCCGGGGCCGGCCGTTCCACCGCGCTGAAATCCTTCGAGGATCTGGGCTACGAAGCGGTCGACAATTTGCCGTTGACGCTGCTTGAAAATATGCTGGGAGGATCGGGGGATCAGCCGCCGCTGGCGGTGGGCGTCGATATACGCACCCGGGACTTTGGTGTCGAGTCGGTGATATCCGGGCTGGACCGCCTGCTGGTTTCGGGGCGGGTGGATGCGACCCTGCTGTTCCTGGACTGCGAGGATGAGGTGCTGGTGCGGCGATTTACCGAAACGCGCCGGCGCCATCCGCTGGCCGCCGGGCGGCCGGTCGCCGACGGGTTGCGGCTGGAGCGGCGCATGCTGGCGGATCTGCGTGAGCGGGCGGATCTGGTGATAGATACCTCGCGGCTTTCACCCGGGGGGCTGAAGGACGAAATATCGCGCCGCTTTACGATCGACCACCAGTCGGGCCTCGCGCTGCTGATCACTTCCTTTTCATACCGCTATGGCCTGCCGCGCGAGGCCGACCTTGTCTTCGACGTGCGGTTCCTGGCCAACCCGCATTACGATCCGGCGCTACGGGACATGACGGGCCAGGACAAGCCGGTCGGCGATTTCATTGCGCGGGACAAGGATTTTGGCACGTTCCTGGACGGGCTGGCCTCTATGCTGTCGGTTCTGCTGCCGCGCTACGAGCAGGAGGGAAAGAGCTACCTGACCGTCGCGGTCGGCTGCACGGGCGGGCGGCATCGGTCGGTTTACGTTGCGGAACGGCTGGGGAAAATGCTGGAATCGGTCGGACGCCGGGTGCATCTGACCCATCGGGATATACTGCGGCGTGCCGGGCAAGACATGCGTTGACCGGCGACCGGGAAAAATCATAAGGAAAAGTATGATGATAGGGATGGTTCTTGTGACCCATGGGCGGCTGGCGGCGGAATTCATCGCCGCGCTGGAACATGTCGTGGGATCGCAAAGCAACGTGGCCGCCGTCTGTATCGGGGCCGATGACGACATGGAACAGCGGCGCCAGGATATCCTCGCCTCCGTGGCCGAGGTGGACGAAGGCGACGGCGTCGTCGTGCTGACCGATATGTTCGGGGGCACGCCTTCGAACCTGGCGATATCGATCATGAAGGAAGCGAAGGTAGAGGTGATCGCCGGCATCAATTTACCCATGCTGATCAAGCTGGCGGGGCTGCGCGAAGGCCATACCATCGACGATGCGGTCGCCCAGGCGCAGGAGTCGGGCCGGAAATACATCAGCGTCGCATCCAGCCTGCTGGGAGACGGCGACTGATGATGGAAACCGTGACCCGCGAGGTCACTGTCGTCAACAGGCGCGGACTGCATGCCCGGGCGGCAGCGCGCTTGGTGAAACTGGCCGGTGAATTCGATGCGGACATATCCGTCAGCAAGGACGGCGCCGAGGTTTCGGGCCTGTCGATCATGGGGCTGATGATGCTGGCGGCCGCGCCGGGCACGCAGATCGGCGTCCGCGCTACCGGTATACAGGCGGAACAGGCCGTGGAGGCGATCGCCGCCCTGGTGACGGCCGGATTCGATGAAGACTGAACGGACAAGAACGAAAGGCGAGCGCATCTTCGACGGCGTCGTCGGGGCACCGGGAATCGCGATAGGGCCGGCCCATGTCAGCGAGGCCGGGGCGCTGCAGGTTCCGGAATACGAAATAGCCGCGGACAGCATGGCGGCAGAAATTAAACGCTTCGAAGCGGCGCTGGAACGTTCGCAGAACCAGCTCTCAAAACTCAAAACCAAATCGCTGGCGCTGCCGGACGCCACGGCCGAGGAACTGGGCTATCTGCTGGACGCGCATCTGCTGATGCTGACCGGGTCACGGCTGGTGCGCGGCGTCAAGGAAACCATCACCAATAAACGGATCAATGCCGAGGCCGCCGTGCAGATGGCGATTTCGGAGGTTGCGCGCGGATTCGAAAGCCTGCCCGACGCCTATATGGCGGCGCGCGCCGACGACGTTCGCGAGGTCGGGGCGCGGCTGATCCGCAATCTTACCGACACACCGTTCCAGGCTTTCGCCCACCTGCCGCCCGGCACCATCATCGTCGCCGAGGAACTGAGTCCCGCCGACGCGGCGCTTATCGATCCGGAGATCGTCGCCGGCTTCGCGACCGTGCTGGGCGGCAAGGAAGGCCACACCGCCATCATGGCCCGCTCGTTCGGCCTGCCGGCGATTTTCGGCGTGGCCGGGCTGCTGGGCGGCGTGAAAAGCGGCGAGACGGTGATTGTCGACGGGGCGGCCGGGCGGATTATCGTCGACCCCAGACCGGAGACGCTGAAGGATTACGGGAGCCGCCAAAGGACACTGGAGCGCGAAAGGCGGCAATTAGGCCGGTTGATCGACCTGCCGGCGGAAACCAGCGATGGCGTTACCGTGCGGCTGCAAGCCAATCTGGAGCTTCCGCGCGAGGTCGATAGCGCGCTGTCCGTCGGCGCAGAGGGAGTCGGGCTGCTGCGGACCGAGTTCATGTTCATGAACCGCGATACCCCGCCCGGCGAAGATGAACAATATGAATCCCTGGCCGCGCTGATTGCGGCGATGGGCGGGCGGCCGATTACCATCCGCACGCTGGACGTCGGCGGCGAGAAGCTGGCCTATTCGCTGGGCGAGCATCTGGGTGACCCGGTCAACCCGGCGCTGGGCCTGCGGGCGATCCGGCTGTCCCTGAAGCATGTGAAACTGTTTGAAGCGCAGCTTGCGGCGATCCTGCGGGCGGGCGCGCACGGGCCGGTGCGGATCCTGCTGCCGATGATCGCCGGGTCCGGCGAAATACGGCAGTCCCGTGAAATACTGACCCGCGTCATCAAACGCCTGAAGCGGCGCGGCGTCCCGATCGCCGACCCGATCCCGCCGCTGGGCGTGATGATTGAGGTGCCCGGCGCGGCGCTGGCCGCCGATGCGCTGGCGGCACATGTCGACTTCTTCGCCATCGGCACCAATGATCTGACCATGTACACCCTGGCCATCGACCGCGCCGACGAACAGGTGGCCCATCTTTACAATCCGCTGCATCCGGGCGTGCTGCGCCTGATCCAGTTCGCTACGCAGGCGGGCATGCGCGCCCGAATCCCGGTCAGCGTCTGCGGCGAGATGGCCGGGGACCCGCGCTACACGGCGCTATTGCTGGGGCTGGGAATGCGCGAGCTGTCGATGGCGGCGCCCAGCCTGCCGCGGGTCAAGCAACGGATCCGCCAGATCGACATGACAGCCGCCACCATGCGCGCCGAGATCATCATGAGCCAAGCCGATTCCGGCCGCATTGCAGCGCTACTGGATGATTTCAACGGGTTGGCCTAAGGCAGTAAATCTGCCCGCTAACCCTCACCAACCCTTGAATAGATAAATATAAAGATATCTTTATATTCTACTTGCAATGGGCCGCTGGTGCTGCTATATCGCTGCCCGCAATCAAAGGATTTCCAAGGGAATTACGTTATGAGCGCGCAGGATTATGTGATCAAGGATATTGGCCTCGCGGACTGGGGTCGCAAGGAAATGGACATCGCCGAAACCGAAATGCCGGGGCTGATGGCCCTGCGCGAGGAGTTCGGCAAGGCGCAGCCGTTGAAAGGCGCGCGGGTCGCGGGTTCCTTGCATATGACGATTCAGACGGCGGTTCTGATCGAGACGCTGACGGCGCTGGGCGCCGACGTGCGCTGGGCATCCTGCAATATCTATTCGACCCAGGACCACGCGGCGGCCGCCATTGCGGCCTCGGGCGTTCCGGTTTTCGCCATCAAGGGTGAAAATCTTGTCGATTACTGGGACTACACCCACCGCATTTTCGAATGGTCCGATGGCGGCGCGCCCAACATGATCCTCGACGACGGAGGCGACGCCACCTTGCTGCTGCATCTGGGCATGCGGGCTGAGAAGGATATTTCGGTGATATCCAAACCGGGCAACGAGGAAGAGGAAGCCCTGTTCGCCGCGATCGCCAAGCGGGTCAAGGAACAGCCGGGCTGGTATACGAAGACCGCAAAGAACATCCAGGGCGTGACCGAGGAAACCACCACCGGCGTGCATCGCCTGTATGAAATGGCCAAGAGCGGCACGCTGATGTTCCCCGCCATCAACGTCAACGATTCGGTCACCAAGTCGAAATTCGACAACAAATATGGCTGTCGCGAGAGCCTGGTCGACGGTATCCGCCGCGCCACCGACGTGATGATGGCGGGCAAGGTCGCCGTGGTCGCCGGCTTCGGCGATGTCGGCAAGGGTTCGTCGGAATCGCTGCGCAGCGCGGGCTGCCGCGTGCTGGTCACCGAGGTCGACCCGATCTGCGCCCTGCAGGCCGCGATGGAGGGCTTCGAGGTCGTCACCATGGAAGACGCCGCGCCGCGCGGCGACATCTTCGTCACCACCACCGGCAATATCGACGTCATCACGGTCGACCATATGCGGGCGATGAGGGACCGGGCGATCGTCTGCAATATCGGGCATTTCGATTCCGAAATTCAGATTGGCGCGCTGAAGAACCTGAAATGGAACAACATCAAGCCGCAGGTCGACGAGATCGAATTCGCCGACGGCAAGCGAATTATCCTGCTGGCCGAGGGCCGGCTGGTGAATCTGGGCTGCGCCACCGGCCATCCCAGCTTCGTGATGAGCGCCAGCTTCACCAACCAGGTGCTGGCCCAGATGGAGTTGTGGCAGCATCCGGAAAATTACGAAAAGCAGGTCTATGTGCTGCCCAAGCATCTCGACGAAAAGGTCGCCATGCTGCATTTGGCCAAGCTGGGCGTCCAGCTGACACACATGTCGAAAGAACAGGCCGCCTATATCGGCGTCCCGGTCCAGGGTCCGTTCAAGCCGGAGCACTACCGGTATTAGGACCCCTCCCTCGGTTAAGCGCATCCGCGGAAGGCCCGGCCAAAGCCGGGACCTTGCGCTTTGCGGCCCGTCAAATGAATCGTTGTCAGCGATCCTTGGTGTCGGTGCGCGCCAACCGCTCGAAAATTCTTCATGATTCAAGGCTGTATGGATGCAAGGCCGCTTGTGCAGCGCACGCGGCTTACCTAAACTGCCCCCCGTGTTAAAGAACGGGTTAACCATACGCACCAGCGCTCTGGCTTTGGTGTTCCTGTTTGCCGACTCTCCGGCCCATGCTGCAGAATCGGTGTCGATGTCGGTTGCCTTGTCGCTGGCTGGTGCGCTGGCTGCCGCGATCGCCGGGCTGGGCTATCTTTACACGGTGCTGCGCGCCAGCCGCGGGGCAGCCGCGCAAGCAGCCCAGGATGCCCACTTGCTCTTGAACAGCGCGCCGGCGGGCCTCATCCGCTGGAAAATGGATGGCGCCGACTTTTCAGCCAGGGCCGTGGCATTGCTGGAGCTGGCGCGCAACCCGGGAAGCATCGCTGCGGACGACGCCGATGGCATTCTCTGCAAGGCCCTGCCGAAAGCCGAACAGGCGCGACTGGCATCGGCGCTGCAGGCGCTGCATGCGAATGGGAAAGGCTTCGAAGACTACTTCCAGATATCGGGCGAAACCTCCGTGGCGCTACGTGGCGCGCGCCTGGACAGGAGCGACATCGTATGGGTGCTCGATGCGACGGACTTCACACGGCTTTCCCGCGAACTCGACGATAAATCCGTTGAAGTGGCGACCTTGCAGGCGTTGCTGGACAAGATCCCGATGCCAGCCTGGTGGCGCGACCAGGGTCGCCGGCTGGCAGGATTCAACCGGGCTTATATCGAGGCTGTCGATCGCAGTCGCGAGACGATACTCGAAGATCAGATCGAACTTGGCGCCGGCTATATCGATCAGGGCGGTCGGGGATTGGCGGAAAGCGCGGCCAAGACCGGCATGGCACAATCGGAAAGCCACCATGTAGTAATCGGCAGCAATCGACGCTTGCTGGAATTCACCGAGGTCCCGCTGAACGGCTCTGCACGGCAGATCGGTGGCTTTGCAACGGATGCAACGGCGCTGGAGGCGCTGCAGGACCAGCTGGCCGACCATATCGCAGCCCATGCGGAAGTGTTGGAAGGCTTGAATACGGCAATCGCCGTTTTCGGTGCAGACAAGCGGCTCAAATTCTTCAATGCCGCTTACGCGGAATTGACCCAGATCGAAAAGGAAAAACTTGCGGCCGAACCGAGTCTCAGCGAAATCCTCGAATGGTTGCGTGAAAGCCGCAGGCTGCCCGAATATGCCGATTTCCCGGCCTTCAAGGCCGAACAGGACCGCTGGTTCACCTCGCTGATCGAACCCGTACAGGAACTGATGCACCTGCCGGACGAAACCACATTGCGCTTCGTTGTTTCGCCCCATCCGTTGGGCGGACTGATCTTCGCGATGGAAGACGTCACCGACCGTCTGGCGCTGGAAAGTTCGTACAATACGCTGATCGAGGTGCAGCGCGAGACGCTGAACAAGCTCTATGAAGGCGTCGCGGTGTTCGGCGGCGACGGCCGGCTGAAGCTTTCCAATCCCGAAGTGGCCCGGATCTGGGGCATTCCAGAGGACGAACTTGCTACGGGACCGCATATAAGCGAACTGTTGGAACGGGCGCGCGACTATTTTCCCGATGACATAGACTGGCCGCGTTTCAAGCAACGCGTTATCCTGATGGTGACCGAACGTACCGCGCGTGGCGGGCGACTGCACCGGTCGGACGACACCGTGACCAAGTATGCCGTCGTCCCGCAACCCGACGGCAATACGTTGTTGAGCTTCGTGGACATTTCCGACAGCGCGCGGGTCGAACGGGCGCTCAGGGAACGCAACATCGCCCTGGAAAATGCTGACAGGATCAAATCGGAATTCATCGGCAATGTCAGTTACGAGCTGCGCACGCCGCTTAATGCGATCGTCGGCTTTACCGAAATACTGGACAATCGTTATTTCGGCGACCTTACCGAGCGGCAGTCCGAATATGTCGAATGCATTCTGCAGGCATCGACCCATTTGATGGCGCTGATCGACGACATCCTGGACCTAGCGACGATCGAGGCCGGGTACATGTCGCTGGACTTGCAGGATGTGGACATCGCGTCCCTGATGGGTGCGCTAGCGGAGGTTGCGGTGGAGCGGGCCGATCAGGCCGGCCTGAAGATCGTTGTCGATTGCCTGCCTGATATCGGCGCCATGCTGGCCGATACGGTGCGCCTGCGCCAGGCGCTGTTCAACCTGGTATCCAATGCCATTCAGTTCACCCCGGCCGGCGGCACGATTACGCTGTCGGCCGAACGCACGGACGAAGAGATACTGCTGAGCGTTACCGATACGGGCATCGGCATCGCGCCGGAGGATCAGGACCGCGCCTTCCAGCGGTTCGAGCGCGTCGACCCGAATGCGCGCGAATCGGGAACCGGACTCGGTCTCGCCCTGGTCAAGAGCCTGGTCGAGCTGCATGGCGGCAGCGTCGAGTTGGAGAGCGCGCCGGGCCAGGGAACGAAGGCAACGTGCCGCCTGCCGCTGGATCGCCCGCCGCAGTTGGGCGACAACCAGTTACTGATGTAACGCGGTTACCCGCTTCCGGGCAGGCCCTTCGTCGTCGAATATTCGAAATGCAGTTCCTGGCCCTCGAACACTAGCGGCCAGGCCGCGTGGGCGGCCGACGCGGCCTCGGCGAATCCGGTCAAAATCAGTTTCAGCTTGCCGGGATAGGTCGCGATATCGCCGATCGCGAAGACCCGCTGGATATTGGTGAGACAGGTCTGCTGATCGACCGCGATATGGTGATGCTCGATATCCAGGCCCCAATCGGCGATCGGCCCCAGCGACATGGCGAGGCCATAGAAGGGCAACAGCACATCCGCCTCCAGTCGCCTGCTATTGCCGTCCAGATCGGCGACGACGACCGCGTCCAGCGTTTCGCCATCGCCCTCCAGCCCGGCCAGCTGATAGGGCACGACCAGTTCCATGCGGCCCTCGTCGGCCAACGCATGCAGCCGGTTGACGCTTTCCGGCGCGGCCCGGAATTTGGCGCGGCGATGCACGACGCTGACCTTTTCGGCGACCTCGGACAGCGAGATAGCCCAATCGACCGCCGAGTCGCCGCCGCCTGCCACCACAACGCGCTTCCCCGCCAAGTCCTGCCGGCGCAATACCATGTAGTGGACGCACTTGCCCTCATAATCCTCGATGCCCGGCAGCGGCGGGCGATGCGGACCGAACGCTCCCACCCCGGCCGCAATCACCACGACCCGGGTGTCGATCAGTGTCCCAGCCGAGGTTTCCAACCGCCAGCGGTTTCCGTCTGCCGCCTTGTTCAGCGCCACGACCTGCTGGCCGAAGTGATAAACGGGATCGAAGGGCGCCGCCTGTTCCGTCAGTTTCCCGACCAGTTCGGCGGCATCGATCCGCGGATAGCCGGGAATGTCGTAGATCGGCTTTTCGGGATAGAGCGCCGTACATTGTCCGCCGGCATGTTCAAGCGTATCCACCACATGCGCCTTCATGCCCAGCATACCGAACTGGAAGACCGCGAACAGCCCGACAGGGCCGGCGCCGATTACTGCAACATCGCATTCGTGATGACTTGCACTCATAACAGGGCTCTAACATATTTTTCCACTGACGCGGAAGCGAGGCTTCGTTACAAACTGCATATGGTTGTCGCCGCCGATTCGGGCAGGCTTACTGTCACGCTTGCCGATCCTGACGCCACCGCGAGGCTTGCGGCGGCGTTGGCGCGGCTGTTGCGCGCGGGCGACCTGGTAGCGCTGGAGGGCGATCTGGGCGCCGGCAAGACGGCCTTCGCCCGCGCACTGATTCGCGAACTGACGACAGCCGAGGAAGAGGTGCCGAGCCCGACTTTTACCCTGGTTCAAACATATGAGGCCGCCGATTTCGAAATCTGGCATTTCGATCTCTACCGTCTGGAAAAACCGGAAGATGCCTTCGAACTGGGAATCGAGGACGCCATGGCCGAAGCCGTGACGCTAATCGAGTGGCCCGACCGGCTTGGGCGCTACCTGCCGCGCGACAGGCTGGTCGTGCGAATGGATTATGCGGGCGGCGAGTCCGAGCGCATTGCGACGCTAACGGGAAGCGGCGCCTGGCGGGACCGGCTCGGCGGCCTGGCCCATGAATGACCGCGAAACACTGATCGCCAGTTTCCTGGCGGCCGCCGGCTGGGGCGACGCCGAACGCGGCGTGTTGGCGGACGACGCCTCGTTTCGCCGCTATGACCGACTGATTCGGGGCGATAAGCAGGCCGTACTGATGGACGCGCCGCCGCCGATGGAGGATGTCCGCTCCTTCATCCATGTCGACCGGCTGCTGCGAGGCATGGGGCTGAGCGCGCCGGAAATCATCGCCGAGGATGCCGAGGCCGGCCTGCTGCTGCTGGAAGACCTGGGCGACAACACCTATACCCGGGTGCTGGCCGATGGTGGCGACGAGGCGGCGCTTTACGAACTCGCGCTCGATTTGCTGGTGGAACTGCACCGGCGATTCAAAGGCAACGAGACATTGCCGCCGTATGACGACGAGGCCTTCCTCACCGAGGCCACGCTGCTGACCGACTGGTATTTGCCCGCGCTGCAAGGCCAGGAAACGCCGGCGTCCGTACGCACGGAATATTGCGAGTTGTGGCTGGCAGCGCTGGCCGAGGCGCGGCGCATGCCGGCGACCCTGGTGCTGCGCGACTATCATGTGGACAACATGATCTGGCTGCCGGACCGGTCGGGCGCGGCGGCCTGCGGGCTGCTCGACTTCCAGGACGCAAGGCTTGGGCCTGTCACCTACGACCTGGTATCCCTGTTCGAGGATGCGCGGCGCGACGTGCCGACGGCCCTGACCGCGAAACTGCTGGACCGCTACCTCGAGGCCTTCCCCGAACTCGACCGCGAGGCCTTTACCGCGTCCTACGCGATCATGGGGGCGCAGCGCAGCGCCAAGATCCTGGGTATTTTCACCCGTCTCGATCGGCGCGACGGCAAGCCCGGCTACCTGACCCATATCCCGCGCGTCTGGCGCTGGCTGGAAGGCGACCTGGCGCATCCGGCGCTGGCCGATTTGCGCGCCTGGTTCGAACGCGAGCTGCCTCGCCGGGCACGCGTCACGCCCGCGCCTGGGGCGAAGCCATGAGCGCGGCCAGAATCGATCACGCCATGGTGCTGGCCGCCGGGCTGGGCAAGCGCATGCGGCCGCTGACCGACGACCGGCCGAAACCGCTGGTGGAGCTGGCCGGGCGCTGCCTGCTGGACCGCGCGCTCGACAGTCTGGTGGCGGGCGGCATCACCGCGTTCGTCGTCAACAGCCATTACAGGGGCGAGATGATCGCGGCCCATCTGAAAGTCCGCAACGACATCGTCCTGTCGCCCGAGGAAGTGCTGCTGGAGACCGGCGGCGGCGTGAAGGCGGCCCTGCCGCATCTGGGCGACGATGCCTTCTTTGTGGTGAATTCCGACGCCGTCTGGCGCGACGGTCCCACCTCAACCGTCACCCGTATGGCAGCGCGGTGGGACGATGCGGCCATGGATGCGCTGCTGCTGCTGGTGCCAATGCAGGCGGTCGCGGGCAACGTGGGCGATCATCCGGGCGACTATCACCTGGAAGCCGACGGCAGGGCCCGGCGGCGGGCGCAGGGCGGGACCGCGCCGTTCCTGTTCGGCGGCATCCAGATCCTGCATCCGCGGCTGTTCGAGGGCGCACCGGACGGGCCCTTTTCGCTGAACGTCCTTTATGACCGGGCACAGCAGGCGGGGCGGCTGCACGGGCTGCGCCATGACGGCGAATGGTACCATGTGGGCACGCCGGAGGAGCTGGCCGCCGCCGAGCCGGCCTTTGCCGGGGGGCGGTAATGCGCGAACCCGCCCGCATCCTTACCATCGCCGCGAACCGCCCCTTCCTGGATACGCTGGCGGCGGGACTGCTGGCCGAGGCGGGCGGGGAGGCGCAGCGGCTTGCGGACTACCTGATCCTGCTGCCGACGCGGCGCGCCTGTCGGGCACTGGGCGAGGCGTTCCTGCGGGTCGGCGAGGGCCGGCCGCTGATCCTGCCGGCGATCCGGCCGCTGGGCGATGTCGACGAGGAGGCGCTGGCCTTCCATCTGCCGGCCGGCGAGGCGGCCCTGACCCTGCCGCCGGCCATCCCCGAGATGCGGCGGGCGCTGCTGTTGACCCGCATGATACTGGGCTGGAAATCGGGAACCGACATCACATCGGACCAGGCGGTGCGGCTGGCCGGGGAACTGGCGCGGCTGCTGAACCAGGTACAGACCGAGCGGCTGGATTTCGCGAAATTGAGCGGGCTGGCACCGGCGGAATATGCCGACCATTGGCAGGATGTGCTGAAATTCCTGGAGATCGCCACCGATCATTGGCCAGGCATCCTGGCCGAACAGGACTGCATCGACCCGGCCGACCGGCGCAACCGGCTGCTGGAGGTGCAGGCCGGAATCTGGCGCGACGCGCCGCCTGAGGGTCCGGTCGTCGCGGCAGGGTCCACCGGCAGCATCCCGGCCACCGCCGACCTGCTGGAAACCGTTGTCGGCCTGCCGAAGGGCCGGATCGTCCTGCCCGGCCTGGACAGCGGCATGGACGAGGCGACGCAGCGGGCGGCGCGGGACGAGCCGACCCATCCACAGCATGGCATGCTGCGGCTCCTCAAGCGCCTGAAGGTGGCAGTGGCGGCGGTACCCGAGTGGGAGGGCGGCGTGGAGTGGTCCAGCCCGCCGGAGCGCGCTGCGCTGGCGGCCGAAGCGCTGCGCCCGGCCGAGACCACCGATGCCTGGCGCGCGCTGGGGCCGATCCCGAAGGCCGCGCTCGCGGGCGTCCAGCGCGTGGACTGCGCCAACGAGGCGGAGGAAGCGGGCGTCATCGCCCTGATGCTGCGCCATGCGCTGGAGCAAGAGGGCAAGACGGCTGCACTGGTCACGCCCGACCGGCAACTGGCGCGCCGCGTGACGGCAGAACTGGGGCGCTGGGGCATCGAAATCGACGATTCCGCAGGCCGCCCTCTGGCCGACACGCCGCCGGGTGTGTTCCTGCGTCTGGTGGCGCGCGCGGCGGCCGAGGGAATGTCGCCGGTCATCCTGCTCGCCGCCCTGAAACACCCCCATGCTGCCGGCGGCGTGGAGCGAAGAGCGTTCCTCGCCCTGTTGCGCGGGTTCGAGAAGGAAATCCTGCGCGGCCCCCGCCCGGCGCCGGGACTCGCGGGCCTGCGCGCGCTGCTGGCGGCTGAGCCGAAGAAAGCGCCGCAGTTCGAGCCATTGCTGAAAATCGTGGAGCGCTGCCTGAGTCCGCTGGCCGCCATGCTGGAGGGTGGTGCCCACGACTTCACCGCGCTGATCGACGCCCATCTGGCCGCCGCCGAGACGCTGGCCGCAACGGAAGACGAGGCGGGGCCGGCGCGCCTGTGGGCCGGCGACGACGGCGAGGAACTGGCCAATGCGATCGCCGAGCTGCGTCAGGCCGCGCCGGTAATGCGGGAGATCGGGGGCATCGAATATGCTGCGCTGTTCGAGACGCTGATGTCCGGCGCCACACTGCGCCCGCGCTACGGGCTGCATCCCCGACTGCATATATGGGGGCCGCTGGAGGCCCGGCTGCTGCATGCGGACCTGACGATCCTCGGCGGGCTGAATGAAGGCGTCTGGCCGCCGGACCCGGGCAACGACCCGTGGATGAGCCGCCCCATGCGCGCGCAATTCGGCCTGCCCGCGCCGGAACGCCGCATCGGCCTGGCGGCTCATGATTTCGCGCAAGCCTTCGCCGCGCCCCGGGTCGCGCTGACCCGCGCCGCCAAGGTGGAAGGAGCGCCGACCGTGCCGTCGCGCTGGCTGACCCGGCTGGATACGGTGCTGCAAGGGGCGGGCGCGGAGGATGCGCTGGCGCCCGGCAAGGACTGGCGCGCGCTCTACCACGCACTTTCGCGGCCGGAAAGGCCGGTGCGCATCGGCCCGCCGGAGCCCCGCCCGCCACTCGATTCACGGCCGAGGGAGCTGTCCGTTACGCGCATCGAGCTGTGGATGCGCGAGCCCTATGCGATCTTCGCCGGCAAGATCCTGGACCTCCGCCCGCTCGACGCGTTGGAGGCCGACCCCGGCGCCGCCGACCGCGGCAGTTTCATCCATGAGGCGCTGGACAGGTTCGTCCGCGACCATCCGGGCGAGTTGCCGCCGGACGCCCTGGACCGGCTTCTGAACTGCGGTAGGGAGGCTTTCGGCGAGGCGCTGGGACGGCCGGCTGTCACGGCCTTCTGGTGGCCGCGATTCCGGCGTGTCGCCGAATGGTTCCTGGCGCGGGAGCGCGAAAGGCGGGCCGGGCCGGTCGCCGGATCCCATACCGAAGTCCAGGGCCGAGTTACACTGAAGGGCAGCAAGGGCGATTTCGTCCTGACCGCCACGGCGGACCGCATCGATCGGCTGACGGCCGGCGGCCATGCGATCATCGACTACAAGACCGGCCTGCCGCCGAGCGCGGACGAGGTTACCTACGGCTATGCCCCGCAGCTGCCGCTGGAGGCAGCCATCCTGGCCGCGGGCGGCTTCGAGGGGGTGGGCAAGGGCGATGCGTCGGAACTGGCCTACTGGCGCCTGTCGGGCGGCGAGCCGCCGGGCGAGATCCGCATCGTCGATGGCGACCCGGCCGAGCTTGCCGATGCCGCGCGGGCCGGGCTGCTGCGCCTGATCAATGCGTTCGACGATCCAGACACCCCCTATATGGCGACGCCGCGCCCGGCATGGGCCACCGCCTGGAACGATTACGAACATCTGGCGCGCAACGGTGAATGGGGCGCCGGCGGGGGGTGGGGCGAATGAGCGCGGTGGCCGCCCGGCCCGATCCGTCGCGACGCCAGCGCAGCGCCGCCGACCCCGCGGCCAGCGTCTGGGTATCCGCCTCGGCGGGCAGCGGCAAGACAAAGGTGCTGACCGACCGGGTGCTGTCGCTGCTGCTGGCGGGCACCCGGCCCGAACGCATCCTCTGCCTGACCTTCACCAAGGCGGCGGCGGCGGAAATGGCGGTGCGCATCAACCGCCAGCTCAGCCGGTGGGCGACCGCAGAGGACGGGGGCCTCACCGGGCTGCTGGAGGAACTGACCGGTGAGGCCCCCACGGATGAGACGGCCAGGCGGGCCAGGCGATTGTTCGCACGGGTGCTCGACGCGCCGGGCGGGCTGAAGATCCAGACCATCCATGCCTTCTGCCAGTCGCTGCTGGGCCGTTTCCCCATCGAGGCCGGGCTGGCGCCGCATTTCGAGGTGATCGACGAGCGCAGCGCCGCTGAACTGGTCGAGACCGCGCGCGACGAGATCCTGCGGCGCAGCCAGGCGGACCCTGAACTGGGAAAGGCGCTGGAGGCGGTAAGCGAGCATGTGGACGAACGCCGCTTCGGCGAACTGATGGACGAACTGGGCCGGGAAAGGCACCGGCTGGAACGCTTTATCGAATCGAACGCCGGTCTCGAGAAGGCGGTGCAGGCGATCCGCACGAGGCTGGGGCTGAAACCCGGCGACAGCGATGTTTCCCTGCGTCAAAGCGCGTCGAAGGAGACCGCCTTTTCCCGCAAGGCGCTGCAAGGGGCGGTAGAAGCGTTGCTCTCCGGCACGGAGAAAACCGACCAGCCGCGCGGCCAGATCATTGCGGAATGGCTTGCATCGGACAGTGCCGCGCGTGCCGAGGGTTTTGACGAATACGCCCACGCCTTCATCAAGAAAGAGGGCGGTATATTCGCGACCCTTGCCACCAAGTCGGTTCTTAAAACCAGTCCGGAAATCGAGGTGGATCTTGCCCGCGAAGCCCAACGGATACAGGCTGTACAGAACCTGCGCCGCGCCCTGGTGACGGCGGACGCCACCGCCGGCCTGCTGCGCCTGGGCCAGGCGCTGCTGCAGGCCTATGACGAATCGAAGCGGTCGCTGGCCCGCCTGGATTACGAAGATCTGATCCTGAAGACCGCCGACCTCCTGGATCGGCCGAACGTCGCGCCCTGGATCCTGTTCAAGCTGGACGGCGGCATCGACCATATCCTGATCGACGAGGCGCAGGATACCAGCCCGCAGCAATGGGCGGTGGTCGCAAGGCTGGCCGAGGAATTCTTCACCGGCGAGGGCGCACGCCCCGAGGTCGTCCGCACCATCTTCGCGGTCGGCGACACCAAGCAGTCGATCTTCAGCTTCCAGCATGCCGACCCGGAGGAGTTCCGCCGCATGCGCGACCATTTCGCGGACAGGGTGGTCGATGGCGGCGGCGCCTGGCGGCCGATCGACCTGGACATATCCTTCCGTTCGACCGAGGCGGTGCTGGGCGCGGTGGACCGGGTCTTCGCGCGCGGCGAGGCTGCGGCCGGCGTGGTCGAGCCGGGCGCGCCTCTCGCCCATTACCCCTTCCGCGAGGGCCATGCCGGGCGGGTCGAGGTCTGGCCCACCATCGCGCCGCGCGAGCAGGAAGAAGAAATCCCCTGGAGCGCCCCGGTGGCGCGCCGGGCCGGCGACGATCCGGCCGGGCGGCTGGCCCTGGTGCTGGCCGCCGAGATCGAAGGCTGGATCGGCAGGGAGATGCTGGAATCGCGGGGTCGCCCGGTGCGCGCCGGCGACATCATGGTGCTGGTGCGCACGCGCGGCGGCTTCGTCGAGGCGCTGGTGCGCGCGCTGAAGGATCGGCGCGTGCCGGTTTCCGGCGTCGACCGGATGGTGCTGACGGAACAGATCGCGGTGATGGATCTGATCGCGCTGGGCCGCTTCCTGCTGCTGCCGACCGACGATTTGACGCTGGCGACGATACTGAAATGCCCGCTGGTCGGATTCGACGACGACGATCTTTTCCGACTGGCCTGGGACCGCGGGGGCAAGAGCCTGTGGCAACGGCTGCAGGAGCAGGCGGCGGGGGACTCCCGTTTCGAGGCCGCGCACGCCTGGCTGGCCGGCCTCCTCAACCGGGTCGATTATGTGCGGCCCTACGAGCTTTATGCCGAAATCCTGGCGCGGCCCACGGTGGGCGACGAGAACGGCCGGCAACGCATGCTGGCGCGGCTGGGACCGGATGCCGACGACCCGATCGACGAATTCCTGAACCTCGCCTTCACCCATGAGCGCGGCCATGCCAGCTCGCTGGAATCCTTCCTGCACTGGGTCGAGGCCGGCGAGGCGACCATCAAGCGCGACCTGGAGCAAACCCGCGACGAGGTGCGGGTGATGACGGTGCATGGGTCGAAGGGACTGCAGGCGCCAATCGTGGTGATGCCCGACACGACCTCGAAGCCGCGGGTCAGCCCGGCGCTGCTGTGGGACGCCGACATGCCGCTCTGGCCGCCGCGCAGCGGCTATCGCGACACGGTCTGCGAGACGGTGCTGGAAGACCTGAAGCGGCGTACGGCCGAGGAATACCGGCGCCTGTTGTATGTCGCGATGACCCGCGCCGAGGACCGGCTCTATGTCTGCGGCTCGGAGGGCAAGCGCGCAGCGGCGGAGGATAGCTGGTACCGGCTGATCGCCGGAGGCCTGGCCGAGCATGCCCAGGAGACGACTTTCGAATTCCGCAAACCCCGGGGCCAGGGCTGGAGCGGCACAGGCCTCGTCCTGGCCAATTCGCAGAAGGCGCCGCCGAAGGACGACGACAAGGCGGCGGCGCAAGGGCCGGGCATCCGGGATGCGGAGGACTGGATGCAGCGCCCCGCGCCGCCCGAACCGGCGCCGCCGCGCCCGCTGGCCCCTTCGCGCCCGCGCGATGTGGAGCCGCCGGTGGTATCCCCCACCGGCGCGGATTCCGGACGCCGGTTCCAGCGCGGCATCGTCATCCACCGCTTGCTGGAGACCCTGCCGGACCTGGCGCCGGAGGCCCGCCGGGGGGCCGCCGGGCAATATCTCGCACGCCCGGTGCATGGGCTGGACGCGGCGGCAAGGGCGGAGGTTCTGGACGAGGTGATGGCGGTGATCGAGGACACCGCGTTCGGGGCCATCTTCGCACCCGGCAGCCGGGCGGAAGTGCCGATCGCCGGCCTGATCGACGGGCCGGACGGGCCGCAGGCGGTCAGCGGCCAGATCGACCGGCTTGCCGTGACCGCCAATTCCGTGCTGATCGTGGATTACAAATCGAACCGCCCGCCGCCGCGAAGGCCCGAAGACGTGCCGGAAATCTACTGGCGGCAATTGGCCGCATATCGCGCCGTGATCGGTAAAATTTACCCGGACCGGGCGATTCGCTGCGCTTTGCTGTGGACAGACGGGCCGCGATTGATGGAACTTGTCGGTCCGCGACTTGACCCGGCGGGGCCGCGCCCATAGATTCAAGTCTGGCCTCTGCGGAAGGCGTCGAATGGCATTTTACCATCCGGGGGCAGGCTGTATTTCTGACGAACAAGCATGAGGACGATTCATGAGCACCGTGCATGTCAATGACGACGATTTCGAGGCCAGCGTGCTAAACGCCGAGGGACCGGTCCTGGTGGATTTCTGGGCCGAATGGTGCGGTCCCTGCAAGATGATCGCGCCGTCGCTGGTCGAGATCGACAACGAGCTGGGCGGCCGTTTGACCGTCGCCAAGATGAATGTGGACGAAAATCCGCAGACCCCGGTGAAATACGGTGTGCGCGGCATCCCCATGCTGATGCTGTTCAAGGACGGCCAGGTTGCCGGCACCAAAATCGGCGCCCTGCCCAAGCAGCAGCTCAGCCAGTGGGTGAACTCGCTGCTCTGAGCTATCCGGACAGTCTTGTTACGAACGGGCCCGGCCGAAAGGCGGGGCTTGTTTTCGTATGGCCGGGCCGTGACGCCGCGACGGGGGGCAGGCGGCCCTGGGCGGCCATCGAGTCGCAAAACGAGCCCTTGCAAAGGGGATTTCCGCGGGTTTCAGCCGGGATATTATGGAAAATCCGGTGGTGTTATGGAAAATGCGGCGGCCGTTTCATTTGCATTTGGCGATCTTCCGGATTTTCGTGGCTCCCTTCCGGCACACCCTTCGGCCGGCTCGGCATGGGTTTATCCCCTACCCGTTCTCCGACAGCACGCGGCCGGCGAGGTAGAGCGAGCCGCAGATCAGGATGCGGGCCGGAGTGCCGGCGTCTTTCAAGATAGTTGCGATGGCTGAAGGAAAGTCTTCGGCGGGTTCCGCTGGCAGGCCCACGCCGGATGCAATCGCGGCGGTCTCCTCCGCGGTGAAGCTGGCGGGCTCGCCTGGGATGGTTACGGTGCGCGCGCCGGCGGCAATGCCCTTGAAGGCGGCGAGGAAACGATCGGCCTGTTTGTTGTTCAGCATGCCGACGACCAGCCATAGCGGGCGGTCCGTCCAATGTTCCGCGGCGTGGGCGGCCAGCGCCTCGCCGGCGGCGGCGTTGTGGCCGCCGTCGAGCCACAGCTCCCAGTCCTCTGGCAGGAGGTCGACCAGCGGACCGCTCTTCAGCCGCTGCATGCGCGCCGGCCATTCGGCGTTCATCAGGCCGTTGGCCAGGTCCAGTTCGGTAATCGTAAAGCCTTTCAGGCGCTCCAGCGCGGCGATGGCGGTGGCGGCATTGTCGATTTGATGCGCGCCCGGCAGCACGGGCCTCGGCAGCATCACGCGCCGGCCGGCGTTATAGACGATGCCGCCGGACATCGTCTCGACTGAGAAGGAACGGCCGAACCGGAAGGTCGGCGCGCCGATCCGTGCCGCATAAGCGTCGATCGCGGCGGCGGCTTCCGGGGCTTGCGGGCCGATCACCGAGGGCACGCCGCGCTTCTGGATCGCGGCCTTTTCGCCGGCGATTTCGGCCAGCGTTTCCCCCAGGAACTGCTGATGGTCGATGGAGACCGGGGTGATCACCGTGACCGCCGGCGCATCGATCAGGTTGGTAGCGTCCAGCCGGCCACCCAGGCCGACTTCCAGCAGGAGGATATCGGCCGGCGTTTCGGCGAACGCCAGGAAGGCCGCGACGGTGGTGATTTCGAAATAGGTGATCGGCGCGCCGCCGTTGGCGTCCTCGCAGCGTTGCAGGCAGTCGGCCAGATATTTCTCGTCGACCAACGCGCCGGCCAGGCGTATGCGCTCATGGAAGCGGACGAGATGGGGCGAGGTATAGGCATGAACCCGGTAGCCCGCCGATTCCAGCGCCGCGCGCATATAGGCGGCGACCGATCCCTTGCCGTTGGTGCCAGCGATATGGACCACCGGCGGCAGCCGGCGGTGCGGATTGCCCAGCTTGTCGAGCAGGGCGACGACCCGGTCAAGCGACAGGTCGATGAGTTTGGGGTGCAGCGTCATCAGACGCGCGAGAATGGCGTCGCTGGGCTGAGCGAACATCGGTGTTACAGTCTAAATGGCGCGGCGCGGTGCGGTCAGGCCTCTTCCTCTTCCGGCGGCAGGATCTCGCCTTCCACCGGCAGAGGCACGACTTCCGCTTCCGGCGTGCGGTTGCGCAACAGGTCGATCACATTAATCAGCGTGTCGCGCAGCTCGTGCCGCGGGACAACCATGTCGACGATGCCATGTTCCTTCAGATACTCGGCGCGCTGGAAGCCTTCGGGCAGGCTTTCGCGCACGGTCTGTTCGATCACGCGCCGGCCGGCGAATCCGATCATCGCCCCCGGTTCGGCGATCTGGATATCTCCCAGCATGGCGAAACTGGCAGTCACGCCGCCCGTCGTCGGGTCGGTCAGCAGCACGATATAGGGCAGGCCGGCTTCCTTGACTTCCTCGACCGCGATGACCGTGCGGGGCAGCTGCATCAGCGACAGGATGCCTTCCTGCATGCGCGCGCCGCCCGAAGCCGGCACGACGATCAGCGGTGCATCCTGCAGCACGGCCAGCTTGGCCGCCGAGACCAGCCCCTCGCCCACGGCCACGCCCATGGAGCCGCCCATGAAACTGAAATCGAAGGCGGCGATCACTACCTTGTGGCCACCCATGGCGCCGTGGGCGACGATGATGGCGTCTTCCTCGCCGGTTTTTGCTTGGGATTCCTTGAGTCGGTCGGTATAGCGTTTGATGTCGCGAAACTTCAGCGGGTCGGTGACAGCCTTGGGCAATTCAATGCGGTCATAGGCGCCATCGTCGAACATCATCTCCAGCCGCTTTTTCACATCGACCCGCATATGGTGGTCGCAATGCTGGCAGACGAAGAGGTTTTCCTCGAGATCGCGGTGGAAGATCATCTGCCCGCAGTTGGGGCATTTGAACCACAGATTGTCCGGCTGCTCGGTCTGCTTGACCAGCGCCTGGAACTTCGGCCGGACGAAATTGGTAAGCCAGTTCATTACTTGCCCCCGCTGCCGCGCACGCCCGCGGCCAGTTCACGCACATAACCCAGCACTCCGGCGGCCAAATCCGGTTTGGGCCTGCCGTTGCCGTCCAGCCCGCCGGCGATGCGGTCGATGATCGCCGAACCGACAACGGCCGCATTGGCGACCGAGGCTACCGCGCGCACGTTTTCCGGCGTCTTGATGCCGAAACCGACGCCGATCGGCAGATCAGTATGGCGGCGCAAACGTTCGACGGCGGCCTTCACGGCGCCTTCCGTGGCCGACTTGGTGCCGGTGATTCCCATCACCGAAACATAATAGACAAAACCGCTGGTGTTTGACAAAACCGTCGGCAGGCGCTGATCGTCGGTGGTCGGCGTGGCCAGGCGGATGAAGTTCAGCCCGGCTTTCAGGGCCGGCAGGCAAAGCTCCTGGTCTTCCTCCGGCGGCAGATCGACGACGATCAGCCCGTCGACGCCCGATTCGCGCGCCTCGGCCAGGAACCGGTCGACGCCGTAGCTGTAAATGGGGTTGTAGTAGCCCATCAGCACGATCGGCGTGTCGTCGTCCCGCGCCCGGAATTCGCGCACCATTTCCAGCACGCGTGCCAGCTTCATGCCCGCCGCCAGCGCCCTCAGCGAGGCCGCCTGGACCGATGGGCCGTCGGCCATCGGGTCGGAAAAGGGCATGCCGAGCTCGATCACGTCGGCGCCGGCTTCCGGCAGGCCGAAGACGATCTGCTTCGAGGATTCGTAATCCGGGTCGCCGGCGGTGATGAAGGTTATCAACCCGCCACGGCCCGCCGCCTTCAGGGCCGCGAAGCGGCGGCTAAAGCGGCCGGAATCCGCCGCACTCATATTTTCACCCCCAAGGCTTCGGCGACGGTGAAGATGTCCTTGTCGCCGCGGCCGCACATGTTCATGCAGAGGATGTGGTCCTTTGGCAGGCCACCCGCGATCTTCGACACATGGGCCAGCGCGTGCGACGGCTCCAGCGCCGGGATGATGCCTTCCATGCGGCTGCAGAGCTGGAACGCCTCCAGCGCCTCCTTGTCGGTGGCCGAGACATATTCGACGCGGCCGGTTTCGTAGAGCCAGGAATGTTCGGGTCCGATGCCGGGATAATCGAGGCCGGCCGAAATCGAATGGGCCTCGAGGATCTGGCCGTCATCGTCCTGCAGCAGATAGGTGCGGTTGCCATGCAACACGCCGGGCCGCCCGCCGGTCAGCGAGGCCGCATGCTTGTCGGTATCGACCCCCAGGCCAGCCGCCTCGACGCCGATGATCTTTATATCCGCCTCGTCCAGGAAGGGGTGGAACAGTCCCATGGCGTTCGAGCCGCCGCCGATGCAGGCGACCAGCGAATCCGGCAGGCGGCCTTCCGCTTCCATCATCTGTTCGCGCGTCTCGCGGCCGATCACCGACTGGAAGTCGCGCACCATGGCGGGGTAGGGATGGGGGCCGGCAACGGTGCCGATAATGTAGAAGGTGTCCTCGACATTGGCGACCCAGTCGCGCAGCGCCTCGTTCATCGCGTCCTTCAGTGAGTTCGAGCCGCTGGTCACCGGCTTCACCTCGGCGCCCAAGAGCTTCATGCGGAACACGTTGGGCGCCTGCCGCGCGATATCCTTCGATCCCATATAGATCGTGCAGGGCAGGTCAAACAGCGCGCAGACGGTGGCTGTGGCCACGCCGTGCTGGCCGGCGCCGGTCTCGGCAATGATGCGGGTCTTGCCCATGCGCCGGGCCAGCAGGATCTGGCCGACGCAGTTGTTGATCTTGTGCGCGCCGGTATGGTTTAGCTCGTCGCGCTTGAAATAGACCTTGGCGCCGCCGAAATGCTCCGTCAGCCTGTTCGCGAAATAGAGCGGGCTGGGCCGCCCGACATAATGCTTGAAGTAGTATTCCAGCTCTTGCGCGAAGGTCGGATCATCCCTGGCGGCGTCCCAGGCCTTTTCGACCTCGAGAATCAGCGGCATCAGGGTCTCGGCCACGAAGCGGCCCCCGAAAATGCCGAAATGACCCTGCTCGTCCGGCCCGGCCCGGTATGTGTTGATCTGCTGTTTCATGAACCCCGTCGGACGCCATGGAAATTTGGCGCGCTATGCAATTCCGTTATAACAGGGCAGCTTAATAGCGCATTTGGCAGCCTCGTCACAGACTCAAATTGTTAATCTTCAGGGCTTATATGGGATTGCGGCCATTATTTCGCATGTGAGGGCTTCGTGGCGACAATCTACGATCTGAAACCGGGATTCCAGGCCCTGTTGCGACCTGCTTGCGGCGCGCTGGCCCGTGCCGGCGTAACCGCCAACCAGGTGACCGTGGCGGCGGCGCTGCTTTCGGTGGCCGGCGGCGGGGCGATCCTGTGGCAGCCGGCGGCGCGCTGGCCGCTGTTGCTGTTGCCGGCAGTGCTGTTCCTGCGCATGGCCCTGAATGCCATCGACGGCTTGCTGGCCCGCGAGCACAACATGAAAAGCCGGCTGGGCGCGGTCTTGAACGAACTGGGCGACGTCGTTGCGGACGCGGCGCTGTATCTGCCGCTGGCGGCGGTGTCCGGCGTTTCGGCCTGGCCGGTCGTCGGGCTGGTGATGGCCGGCATCCTGGTCGAGATGACCGGCGTCGTCGGCGTGCAGATCGGCGCCTCGCGCCGCTACGACGGACCGGTGGGCAAGAGCGACCGCGCCTTCGTCTTCGGCCTGCTGGCGTTCCTGTTGGGTATCGGCGTCAATGCCGGGGTCTGGATCGATATCCTGCTGGGGCTGGCGCTGGCGCTGTCGGTTCTCACCATGGTCAACCGGGCCCGCCGGGCGCTGGCCGAAGCCGGGGGGAACGCGGAATGACCCTGTCTCTGCCGCAAACACCGGTGCTTTGGGGCATCGCCGGCGTCTTCGCCATCCTGGTCATCGCCAGCATCGTGGTATTCGCCCTGACGAAGGCGCGGCCCGCGCGCGACTATAACGAGTTGAAGGCGCGGATTTTCTCATGGTGGGTGATGGTGACGGTGCTGGCGGTCGCCATCGTTCTCAGCCCCGTGGTTTCCGTCGCCTTTCTCGGTTTCGTCAGCTTCCTGGCGCTGAAGGAGTATTTCTCGCTGATCCCGACCCGCCGCGCCGACCGCCGCGTGCTGTTCTGGGCCTATCTCGCCATCCCGCTGCAGTTCTACTGGATCGGCATCGAATGGTACGGGATGTTCATCATTTTCGTGCCGGTCTACATGTTCCTGTTCCTGCCGCTGGCGATGCTCATGACCGGGCAGACCGACGGCTTCCTGCGGGCGGCGGGCAGCCTGCATTGGGGGCTGATGACCATGGTGTTCGCCATCGGCCATGCGGCCTATCTGCTGGCGCTGCCGGATGATGGCAACCCGGTCGCGGGCAGTGCGGGACTGCTGCTGTTCCTGATCTTCCTGACCCAGTTCAACGATGTCGCCCAGTATGTCTGGGGCAAGCTTTTCGGGCGCCATAAGGTGGTGCCGGCGGTCAGCCCCAACAAGACCGTCGAGGGGTTGCTGGGCGGCATCGCCACGACGACCCTGCTGGCCTGGCTGATCGCGCCCTATCTTACGCCGCTGGTCACCTGGCAGGCGCCGGTAGCGGGGCTGATCATCGGGTTCGCCGGATTCGTGGGCGATGTCACCATTTCGGCGCTGAAGCGCGATCTCGGCGTCAAGGATTCGGGCTCGCTGATACCGGGCCATGGCGGCGTGCTGGATCGCATCGACAGCCTGACCTTCACCGCGCCGCTGTTTTTCCATTACGTCTATTATCTGCATTATTGAGGACCCCGGATGGTCACGCCGAATCATTTCCTGCGGTTTTTGTTCTTCCTGCTGGTCGTCCGCCCGCTGGTGCTGGTCGTACTCGGCCTCAATGTGCGGCATCGCGAGCGGCTGCCGGCGGCGGGGCCGGCCATCGTCGCGGCCAATCACAACAGCCATCTCGACACGATGGTGCTGATGAGCCTGTTCCCGCTCAGCCTGCTGCCGCGATTGCGGCCCGTCGCGGCAGCCGACTATTTCCTGCGCAACCGCATCATGGCCTGGTTCGCCACCAGGATCATCGGCATCATCCCCTTGAAGCGGGCGGTGCATGCGAGCGGCGGCGATCCGCTGGCCGAACCGACGGAAGCCTTGGCGCGCGGCGATATCCTGATCCTGTTTCCCGAAGGGTCGCGCGGCGACCCGGAACATATGGAAGGCTTCAAGACCGGCATCGCGCATCTTGCCAAGCGACGCGCGGAGGCGGCGATCGTGCCGGTCTTCCTGCACGGGCTGGGCAAGGCCCTGCCGCGCGGGACCTTCCTGCTGGTGCCGTTCTTCTGCGACGTCTTCGTCGGCGAGGCGATGGCCTGGAGCGGCGACCGGGCTTCGTTCATGGCCGAGTTGGAAAAACGCGAGATGGACCTGGCCGCCGAAGGCCGGTTCCCGGCCTGGGAGTAACCAACGGGTGTTCGTCGCCGGCCTGTGGGGCTTTGCCGAGGCGACGCTGTTTTTCCTCGTTCCCGATATCTGGCTGACCGCCATTGCCGTGCGGCGCGGCCTGAGGCCCGCTCTCCTGGCCTGCCTGGCCGCGCTGGCGGGCGCGTTGCTGGGCGGTTTGGCGATGTATGGCTGGGGCGTGGCAAACCCGGAGGCTGCCCGCGCGACGCTGGACTGGGTGCCGGCCATCGACCCGGCAATGATCGCAGAGGTGCGAAGCGCACTTGGTGAAGATGGCATGACGGCAACGTTCCTGGGCCCGCTCTATGGCGTGCCCTACAAGATCTATGCCGTCGAGGCGGCGGGCGCCGGGATCGGCCTTGCGCTGTTCCTGGCCGTCAGCCTCCCGGCCCGGTTGCTGCGGTTTGTGCTGCTGAGCCTCGGGGCCTGGGCGATATCGGCGGTGCTGGCCCGCCATGCCGGGCAGCGGTTGCGCATCGGTCTGTTGGCCGGTGCCTGGGCCGCCTTTTACGCCGCCTATTTTGCGATCATGGGGATTTAGCGCCTTATCCGGCGGCCGCCACCGCCTTCAGGAACTGCCGGATCTTATCCGGATTCTTGACCCCGGGCCGGTCCTCGACGCCCGACGAGACATCGACATAGCGCGCGCCCGACAGACGCACGGCCTCGGCGACATTGCCGGCATCCAGCCCGCCGGCCAGCATCCAGGGCAGCGGAAACACCCAGTCCTTCAGCAGCAGCCAGTCGAAGGCCAGCGCATTTCCGCCGGGCAGCGCGTTCGGCATGTCTTTCGGCGGCCTGGCGTCGAACATCAGCCAGTCGGCCGCCTCGTACCAGTCGGGCGCTGGTTCCAGGTCGGCCGGACCGGCGATCTTTATCACCTTCATGACCTTGAGGCCGGTGCGTTCGCGCAACCCGGCCACGCGTTCGGGCGACTCGCCGCCGTGAAGCTGCAGCATATCCAGCGGCGTACGCGCCAGCACCGCGTCGATCTCGTCGTCGCCGGCATCTACGAACAGCCCCACCTTGCCGACCCCGGCCGGGGCCAGCGCCGCCAGTTCCGCCGCCTGTTCGGGCGTGACCGCGCGGGGGCTGGGCGGGTAGAAGACAAGACCGACGAAGGCAGCACCGCCGTCGACCGCCGCACGCACGGCGGCTGCGTCGTTCAGCCCGCATATCTTGGCGCGCACGGTCATGCCAAGTCCTGCCCTATGCCCCGCGCGGCGGCGGCGGGGTCCAGCGCGCCGGTAATCGGGCGTCCGATCACAAGCCAGTCGGCGCCGGCATCGATTGCTTCGCGTGGGGTCATCACCCTTTTCTGGTCGCCCGCAGCGGCGCCGGCAGGGCGGATTCCGGGCACCACGAGGGTAAAGTCCGGCCCGCAGGCGGCGCGAATCGCCTTAATCTCCCTGGGCGAACAGACCACGCCGTCGAGCCTGCAGTTCTGCGTCAGCCGTGCCAGCCGCACCACCTGTTCGACGGCCGGCCCCCGCTGACCGACCGCATCCAGGTCGCTATCGTCCATGCTGGTCAGCACCGTGACGGCGATGATCTTCGGGCAGGCGACGCCGAGCCGGGCCGATTCCCCCTCCGCGGCCTCCAGCGCGGCGCGCATCATGGCCGGGCCGCCGCCGGCATGAACATTCAAGATCATCGGCTGCAGCTTGATCGCGGCGCGCACCGCGCCCGCCACCGTGTTCGGTATGTCGTGATATTTCAGGTCGAGGAACAGGTCGCTGCGGCCGCCAGCCACCTCGGCCACGCCCGCCGGCCCGTGGGCGTTGAAAAACTCAAGCCCCAGCTTTATGCCGCCGACCGCGCCGGCCAGCGACCGGGAAAGGTTTCTTGCCCGATCGACCTCCTGCGTATCGATCGCGACAAGGATGGGATTCCGGCCTTCGCTGGGCATGGGGATACTTCCGTAGCGATACTGCGCCGCCGGTTTACACCAGCAACCCGATGCGGGGAACGTTTTTTTGCTGGTGGAGTATCAGTGCGCCGCGTTACCGACAGGCGCGGGCAATTTGGATTCCGGCATCGCGGGCGTGGCGGAAACCGCTTTGTTCCGGGCCTCGGCGATTTCGGCTTCCTTTACCTTGCGCCGCAGATCCTCCAGCTCCACCTCGCGGGCGCGCACCGTACGCTCGGCGGCGCGGGCGCGGGCGCGGGTGCGGCCGGCCCCGAACCAGGCGACAATGCCGCCGGCAAAAAACCCGACCGCCAGCCCGCCCAGGGCGACCTGGTATACCGGTGCGGTCAGCAAAAAGGGCAGCGGCCAGATCGAAAGCTCGACCGATCCGCGATTGGAAAGGGCGAACAGAACCGCCAGGGCAATCAGCGGTCCAGCAATCAACCAGTAGATCAGCTTCATCGAATGGCGGTCCGTCGCCCTAGTGAGATGTTTCAGCCTGCGCCGCTGTTTACGAGATCGCGCAGCTGCTTGCCGGTCTTGAAGAAGGGCACGCTCTTCGGCGCTACCTCAACGGTATCGCCGGTTCGCGGATTGCGGCCGACACGCGCCCCGCGATGTTTAACCGAGAAAGTGCCGAAACCCCTCAACTCCACACGGTCGCCTCGCTCCAGCGCGGAGGATATCTCTTCGAAAACAGTGCTGACGATGCGCTCCACATCCCTATGATAAAGATGCGGATGGCTTTCCGCCAGCCTTTGTATCAGTTCAGATTTTGTCATCCGGGACGCCTTTTTTTTGTCAGGCACAGCCATATTGGCAGGCGCGCGCCGGTTTCGCCGCTACCCCTGCTCCCTGTCCACCTTGGAACGTGCCAAAGCTGGGCGTGGCCGTCAAGCGTTAACCCACGCTAATTAAAGGATTATTCATTTTCGTTGCGACGGCGGACCGAAAAAGCGGTCCGCCGGCATGGCGGACCGCTTTCCGTTTTTCGATCCCGGCGCGCTTACTTGTCGCCGGATTCGTCCTTCTCCTCGGCCTGCTTGGACTTAAGCGCGGCGCCGAGAATGTCGCCGAGAGAGGCGCCCGAATCCGAGCTTCCGTATTCCTCCATCGCCTTTTTTTCTTCCTCGACTTCGCGCGCCTTGATCGACAGGTTGACCTTGCGGCCCGACTTGTCGATCGAGGTGACTTTGGCGTCCACCTTCTCGCCCACCGCGAAGCGGTCCGGGCGCTGCTCGGAACGTTCGCGCGAGAGGTCGGCCTTGCGGATGAAGCCCGGAACGGTCTCGTTGGCCATCACCTCGATGCCGTTATCCAGCACCCTGGAGACCGTGCAGGTCACGACGACGCCCCTCTTGACGCCTTCCATGCCGGCACTGACCTGATCCTCGCTCAACTGCTTGATGCCAAGGCTGATGCGTTCCTTGGCGATGTCGATATCCAGCACCTTGACCTGCACCACTTCGCCCTTCTTGTACTCGGCGATCGCTTCCTCGCCCGACTTCTCCCAGCTGATGTCCGACATATGGACCATGCCGTCGATCTCGCCGGGCAGCCCGACGAACAGGCCGAACTCGGTGATGTTCTTGATCTCGCCTTCCAGCTCGGTGCCGACCGGATGTTCGGCCATGAAGCTGTCCCACGGATTGTCCAGGCACTGTTTCAGCCCCAGGCTGATGCGCCGCTTCTGCGGATCGACATCGAGCACCATGACCTCGACTTCCTGGCTGGTCGAGACGATCTTGCCCGGATGGACATTCTTCTTGGTCCAACTCATTTCCGAGACGTGGACAAGGCCCTCAATACCCGGCTCCAATTCGACGAAGGCGCCATAATCGGCGATGTTGGTTACCCGGCCGGTGAATTTGGTGCCGACCGGATATTTCGCGTCGACGCCGTCCCACGGGTCGGCCTCGAGCTGCTTCATGCCGAGGCTGATGCGCTGGGTCTCGGCATTGAAGCGGATGACCTGGACGTCGACCGTCTGGCCGATCTGCAGCGCTTCGGACGGATGGTTGATGCGCTGCCAGGCGATGTCGGTGACATGCAGCAGGCCGTCGACACCGCCGAGGTCGACGAAGGCGCCGTAATCGGTGATGTTCTTGACCACGCCCTGCAGCACCTGGCCTTCCTTCAGATTTTCGATCAGTTCGCTGCGGGCCTCGGCGCGGCTTTCCTCCAGCACGGCGCGGCGCGACACCACGATATTGCCGCGGGCGCGATCCATCTTGAGGATCTGGAAGGGTTGCGGATTGCCCATCAGCGGGGTCACGTCGCGCACCGGCCGGATATCCACCTGGCTGCCCGGCAGGAAGGCGCTGACACCGTTGAGGTCGACGGTAAAGCCACCCTTGACCCGGTTGTAGATCACGCCGGTAACGCGTTCGCTGTCGTTGAAGGCCACTTCAAGCTGGCCCCATGCCTCTTCGCGGCGCGCTTTCTCGCGCGACAGCATGACCTCGCCATGGCGGTCTTCCATGCGCTCGAGGAACACCTCGACGATATCGCCGGCCTTGAGTTCCGGCTTCTGCCCCGGCGGGGCGAATTCCTTGACGGCAACACGGCCTTCGGCCTTCAGCCCGACATCGATGACGACGTAGTCGCTGTCGACACTGACGACGGTGCCCGGAATTACCGAGCCTTCAAGCCCCTCGTTCGAGACGAGGGATTCTTCGAGCAGCGCTGCAAAGCTCTCTTTTTCCTGCGCTTGAGCCATATTATCTGTAGTCCTTTCAAGTCAGTCGTTTTTTCCGGCCGGCCGGTTGTCTCCGGCGGTCTTTAATCAATAATTCACGCCACCGCGGTCGATCCTCGATCCGGCCGCGACGGCGCACATCCATCCCTTACTGTCCCGCTGGCCCTCCGGCCCGGGCCGCGACGCCGCGGATCAACTCCATTGCGGCGGTAAAGGCGGCCTCCGCATCGAGCCTGTCGGTATCCAGCACCACGGCATCCTCCGCCGGCTTCATCGGCGCAACGCTGCGCGCACTGTCACGGGCGTCGCGCTCCCTCAGATCCTGCAGAACGCGCGCATATATACTGGCCTTGCCCCTTTGGAGCAACTCCTTATGCCGTCTTTGCGCACGAATCTCGTCGCTGGCCGTAACATAGAGTTTTATGTCGGCATCCGGGCAAACCACCGTACCGATATCCCGTCCGTCCAGCACCGCCCCCGGCGCGCGGCCGGCGAAGGTGCGCTGCATTTCCAGAAGCGCGGCGCGCACCGCCGGTATGGCGCTGACCTTCGAGGCCGCCTGGGCGGCGTCGTCGCCGGCGAGCTCGGGATCGTCCAGGCTGTCGGGATCGAGCGCTTGAGCCGCCGCCTCGGCCGCCGCGGGATCGGAAGGATCGCCGCCCCCGCGCAGCACCGCCAGCCCGACGGCGCGGTAAAGCTTGCCGGTATCGAGATGGGCGTAGCCGAGTTCCCGGGCGATGCGCCGCGCCAGCGTGCCCTTGCCCGACGCAGCGGGCCCGTCGACCGCGACAATCATGCGGCGGTCTCCGCGGGTCCGATGCCGGCCCCCAGGCCGTTCATCAGCGCAACGAAACCCGGGAAGCTGGTTTCGATCGGCTCGGCGTCGTCTATGGAGACCGGCTGCTCAGCCGCCATGCCGAGCACCAGGAAGGCCATGGCGATGCGGTGGTCGAGGTCGGTTTCGATCGCACCGCCGCCGGGCGCCCGCCCGCCGCAGCCATGCACGGTCAGACTGTCCCTGCCTTCCTCGACCTGCACACCGCAGGTCGCCAGGCCGCGTGCCATCGCGGCCAGTCGGTCGCTTTCCTTGACCCGCAATTCTGCCAGCCCATGCATGACCGTGGTGCCCTCCGCCACCGCGGCGGCCACGGCGAGGATCGGATATTCGTCGATCATCGACGGCGCGCGCGAAGCCGGCACTTCCACGCCGGTCAGGCCGCCGGCGCGAATTCGAAGATCGGCCACCGGCTCTCCCGCTATTTCGGTTTCGTTCAGGCGTTCGATGCCGGCGCCCATATCCGCCAGCGTATCGACAAGGCCGGTGCGGCGCGGGTTCATGCCCACGCCGGCCAATGTGATTTCCGAACCGGGCACGACCAGGGCCGCCACCATCGGGAAGGCAGCTGAGCTGATATCGGCGGGGACCTGGATGTGGCGGCCGGTCAGCTCGGGCTGGCCGGTCACCGTCACCGCCAGCGCGCCCTCGGCCTCTTCGGCGGTCGCGAGTTCGGCGCCGAAGTGACGCAGCATGCGTTCGGTATGGTCGCGCGTAGGCTGGGATTCGATGGCGGTGGTCTTGCCCGGCGTGTTCAACCCGGCCAGCAGCACAGCCGATTTCACCTGCGCCGAGGCGACGGGCAGGCGGTAGGTGATCGGCATGGGCTCGCCGGCGCCGGTTATCGCCAGGGGCATACGCCCGCCTTCGCGCGCGACGATTCGCGCCCCGAACTGCTCCAGCGGAACCTGGACCCGCGCCATCGGGCGGCGGCGAAGCGACGCATCGCCGGTCAGGAAGGCCGTCAGGGGGTGGCTGGCCAAGACACCCATCAGCAGTCGCGCCGCCGTGCCGGAATTACCCATGTCGAGAACCCCGGAGGGTTCGCGCAGGCCACCAAGCCCGACGCCCTGGACGCGCCAGACACCGTCACTTGCACGCGCTACGCCCGCGCCCAGCGCCCGCAGCGCGGCCGCGGTGCACAGCACGTCCTCGCCTTCCAGCAGCCCCTCGATTACGGTTTCGCCGACCGCCAGCGCCCCGATCAGTAACGAGCGGTGCGATATGGACTTGTCGCCGGGAACCCGGATTTCGCCCCTGATCGGGTTCGAAATGCTGGATTTCAAGGGTTGCATCGAATGCCTCAATCGACTATTTGCCGGACCATCCCCGGCGCGGCGAAGCCTGTAGCACAAACAATTCGATGCGAACAGGGTTCGATTGGGACCTGCAATAGCCACGCGGCGGAACGAAATTCGCCCTCGCTGGTCTAATGCCAGTCAATTGACGTCGAATCGTTGACAGCCCGCCCATCCCGTGGCAATTGCCTGCGCAGTAACACCAGCCGCATCGGCATACGAAGAGGAGTTAGTACTGTGGCCAAACCCGAATGGGGTACAAAACGGATTTGCCAAAGCTGCAGCGCACCGTTCTATGACCTTAGGCGCGACCCGATCGTGTGCCCGAAATGCGAGGCCGTGTTCGATCCCGAGGCGATCCTGAAATCGCGCAAGGTCAAGGGCGTGGAGGAGGTTCCGGAGCCGCCGAAGAAAGAGGCCGCCAAGACCGAGGACGTCCTTGATGATGACGACAAGGAGGCGCTGGCCGACGACGAGGACGATGTCCTGGAGGACGCCAGTGACCTCGAAGACGAGGACGTCAGCAGCGTCATCGAAACCGTCGAAGACAAGGATGAGACCTGACGGAAATCAGCCAGGCGGTGCAGGGAAAAAGTATTTTTCACTTGCGCCGGCGGGCGGCAGCCTTATAACGGTGCCGACTTCGCCGGGGCATAACCCCGCCGGCATACCCATGGGGCCGTAGCTCAGTTGGGAGAGCGCTTGAATGGCATTCAAGAGGTCGTCGGTTCGATCCCGTCCGGCTCCACCAGATTTGCAGTAGCGATCGAGCCCGGCCAACGCCGGGCTCTCGTTTTTTTTCGCGGCCTATGGCCTCCGACGGGCGCTCCCGCTATTGTCGGCGGAACATTCGATACGGGATTGCGACATGCGCGATATCGTGATCGACGGCTCGCGGCCGGGGGGTGCTGCCTGATGTTGCGCGATCCTGGCCGCGGCGGAGGCGCAACGTGATGACGGGACGGACAATCATCTTCTGGACTGGTCTGGCGGCGCTGATTCTGTCCGGCTGCACGAAGGATGAAACAGCCGAGGCAATAGAAATGTGGGAATCGCCCCTGTATCGGGATCACCCCCTGGCGGGGCAGATCTGGAAGCCGGCAGATCAGCGGCATGCCACGGCCGGCGAAGTTTCCGCGGCCCTGAAAAAAGCCGATTACGTGCTGATCGGCGAAAAACACGATAATCCGGACCATCACCGGCTTCAAGCCAGGCTGGTTGCAGAATTGGCGGCATATGGCGGCCGGCCCGCGCTGGTATTCGAGATGCTGACCGGGTCGCAGCAGGAGCCGCTGGACGCGCATCTGGCGAGCCACCCGGACGATGCCGCTGGGATCGGTGCGGCCGTCGGCTGGGAAAAAAGCGGCTGGCCCGCATGGACGATGTATCAGCCGATCGCCCAGCAGGCGCTCGATAACGATATGCTGCTGCTGGCCGGCGGGATAGACCGGGACATGATCAAGAGGATTGCGAGCGGAGGACCGGACGCAATGGGCGAAGGGCGTGCGGCGGCCTTGATGCTGGACCGGCCGATCGAGGAAGACATGCGCGACGAAATGCGCCAAGTGATCTTCGACAGCCATTGCCAGCAACTGCCCGAACCCATGCTGGATCCGCTGCTGGCGGTCACGTTAGCCAAGGACGCGGTCATGGCCGAGCGGATGGCCTCGGCCCGCAACACGCCAAACCGGAATGTTTCCGTGCTGATCGCCGGCGCGGGGCATGTCAGGGCCGATTGGGGCGTGCCCCTGCATCTCAAACGCATTGCGCCCGACGCGCGCATAGTGACGGTGGGATTGGCCGAGGTCGCAAATGGCGTATCGGACCCGGCCGAGTATGCCGAACGCTATAGCGGCGCGATGCCGTTCGATTTCATCTGGTTTACACCGCGGGTCGACGACGAGGACCCCTGCGAAGCCTTTGCCGAACAGCTGCAGCAGATGCGTGAAAGGCGTCAGAAGAAAGAGGATGGCGAGTCCAATTGACGGCTCTCGCGGAGGTCGCTTTCAGCGACCCGATGCCGCAGCTTTCAACCTTGACAAAAACGGCGGAAACCTTTGTATTGGAGGCATACGTGGCCAGGATAGCGGCTCTTCTACGAGGGGGATTGAGCGGCCACCGAATGGCTGCGGGCAACGCCACCCATTGTCCGTGGTTTCTTCGTGTGAGTTCGAAACAGAGCAAATTGAGGATAAAATGAAAACCAGCTTTATCAAAGTCGTCGGCCTTACCGCTGTTCTTGCCGCATTCGGTTCGCCGGCCATGGCCGATGGCGACGTCAAGGCCGGCGAGAAGGTGTTCAGGAAATGCAAGGCCTGCCATGCGCTCGAAGAGGGCAAGAAGAAGGTCGGCCCCAGCCTGTACGGCGTGATCGGCCGCGCGGCCGGCACCGTGGAAGGCTTCAAATATTCGTCCGCCATGACGGAATCGGGTTTGACCTGGGACGATGAGACCCTGGAGAAGTTCCTGGCCAAGCCGAAGGATGTGGTTGCGAAAACCAAGATGTCCTTCGCGGGGCTGAAGAAGGAAGACGATATCGAGAACGTCATCGCCTACATCAAGGCGAACGGCGGCTGAGCCGATCCTTCACGGCCTGATTCGCAGGCGGCGGCCCGGAATATCCAGGTCGCCGCTTTCGTTTGGGGTTGATACCAAGGTTTGCTGCGTCCATTCTTGACAGCAAGGCCGCATGCCAATTGAATTCCCGGGACAATCAGGTGGCGGGATGAAATTGAATTATTTCAGGATATTGGCTCTTGCCGGGGCAGTGACCATGTGCGCCACGCCGGCGCCCGCCCAGGAAGAGGGAACGACGGCCGACGCCGACAGCGTCAGTGCGGGCGAGGCGCTGTTCAACAAGAAATGCGTGCAGTGCCACAGCCTTGCCGACGGCCGGAACGGCAACGGCCCCAGCCTGTTCGGAATCGTCAATCGAGAGGCTGCGGCGGTGCCGGGGTTCAAGTATTCCCGGGCGCTGCGGCAGATGGCGGCGGATGAATCCCTGAAATGGAGCGAGGAAAACCTTATCGCCTTCCTGACCCGGCCCAGCTTGCTTGTGCCGGGCACGCGGATGGCCTTTCCAGGGATGAGGAACCAAGACGACCTTGCCACCCTCGTCGACTGGATCAAGGCCAACAGCGGCCCGCCGTCGCGGGAGCCGTAAGGACCTTGCCGGTTCAGCTTTCGCCGCCGGATTCCAGCAATTGCGCCAGGCGTTTTTCTTCCTGTTCGTTCAGCCCGTCCGCTGGCCTGGCGTTGCGCCGCCGCCGCGCCGCGATCAGCAGGCCTACACCGCCAACCGCCAGCAAAACCGCCGGGCCGAACCATAGTGCATAGGTTATGCCTTTGACCGGGGGCTCCAGCAGCACGTAATCGCCATAGCGGTCGACGATATACTGAAGGACCTCTTTGTCGCTGTCGCCGGCGACCAGCCGCTGGCGGACGATGAGGCGCAAATCGCGGGCGAGGTCGGCGTTGGAATCGTCGATCGACTGGTTCTGGCAGACCAGGCAGCGCAACTTCAGGCTCAACTCGCGGGCACGGCCTTCGAGAACCGGGTCCTCGAGGACTTCGTCCGGGTTGACGGCGGCGGCCTCGCCAAGGGATAAACCGGCGGCCAGAAGACCGGCAATAAAAATGCTGATCAGACGATTCATATGAATATTCCCGTGAGCTGCTTATACAGGAACATAGAAGCATGCGTGGCCGCCTGCAAGCGGTCCGCGATCGGGATTGCGCCGCCCTGCGTTTGATTTGTGTCAACGCGGTTTCCGGCGGAAAATTGTATCCATGGGCCATCGCCACGGAGAAGAGACAATATGGAACGCACCTCGCTAGAGCGTTACGACAAGCCGGTTCCGCGCTATACCAGCTACCCCACGGCGCCGCATTTCCATCCCGGAATCAATGCGGCGACCTATGAGCGCTGGCTGGCGGCGGTCGGGCCGGAAGCACCCCTGTCGCTTTATTTTCATGTCCCGTTTTGCCACGAGATGTGCTGGTACTGCGGCTGCCATACGAAAGTAGTGCGCCGCTACGAACCGGTCGGCGAATATGCTTCCACCATGGCGCAAGAGGTCACCCTGATCGGAAACATGCTGGAGGCCCACCCGCCGGTCACCCACATGCATTGGGGCGGCGGCACGCCGACCATCCTGTCGGCGGACGATCTTGAACATCTGATGGAAAAAATCCGCGCCGCGTTCAATGTGGCGCCAGACGCGGAAATCGCGGTGGAAATGGACCCGCGCACCATGACCGAAGACCGCGTGCGCGCGCTGGCAAGGGCCGGTGTCAATCGCGCCAGCCTCGGGGTCCAGGATTTCACCGACCGGGTGCAGAAGGCAATCAACCGTATCCAGCCATATGAGATGACGGCGCAGGTCGTGGAATGGCTGCGCGCCGCCGGCATCGATGCGATCAATTTCGACCTGATGTACGGGCTGCCCTACCAAACGGACGAGGATGTGCGCCGGACGGTCGACCTGTCGGCGAAGCTGCGGCCCGATCGCATAGCGGTATTCGGCTATGCCCACGTGCCCTGGATGAAGACCCACCAGAAGATGATTCCGGACGAATCCCTGCCCGACGACTGGCAGCGTTTCGAACAGGCCGAGGCGGCGGCCGATCAGCTGGTCGAACGGGGCTACCGGCGGATCGGGCTGGATCATTTCGCGCTGGAAACGGACGCCATGACCGTGGCGCTGGACCAGGGCCGTCTGCATCGAAATTTCCAGGGCTACACCACCGACGAGGCGCGGGCGCTGGTTGGTTTCGGCGCCTCGTCCATCGGGGCGCTGCCGCAGGGCTACGTGCAGAATGCGGTGCCGCTGCGTGCCTGGGCCGATGCTGTGCGAGGTGGCCGGCCGGCGGTTGACAAGGGTATTGCGCTGAGTGACGACGACCGCCTGCGCCGGGATATCATCGAGCGCCTGATGTGCGACATGTCAGTCGACCTGACGGCCCAGGCCGCCCGATACGGCAAGACCGCGGATTATTTCCGGAGTGAGATCGAGCTGCTGGAACCGATGATCGCGGACGGAATAGCGGTTATCGACGGCGAGCGGATTTCGATTCCCGAACCGGGCCGGCCGCTGATGCGCGCCGTCTGCGCAGTGTTTGACAGTTACCTGGATCGCGGCATCGGACGTCATTCCAAGGCGGTGTAAAGGGTACAAAAAAATCGGCGGCCGTCCTGTTTCCAGTGGCGGCCGCCAGTCTTTGCCGGGCCTCGGGGGGCAATGGTTGCCCGGCAGTCTGTCGCGAACGTTTGGTCGTCCGCATATTGGGCCAATCTTGGCATAGCCCCCCTGAACCCCCCGTGAATGTGGCGTTCATTCGCCGTTCAGCTTTCGGTTAATGCGTTATTCCCCTGCGTGGGCTCGGCGCAATCTTGAAGGGATCGAAATAGTGACGGCCGCCTTCCGTGGTGCCACCCGCACCTTTTTCGAAAGACGGCCGTCATACGCTACCGAGTTGGGGGTTATGGCTACTCGGTAACGATTTCCCAACTGCCATCGGGCTGGCGGCAGGCCGTGCCGTAGGCATCCTGAATCTGCCCGCCGATTACCACTTCTTGCTGGAATTCGCGGCAGTAACGGCCCGGCTCGGGCTCGTAGGTTTGGATTGGCGTCACGGTTCCGTTGCTGCCCGACCCGGGATTGTTCCAGGTGATCGTGCTGCAGGTCGGGGCGTATTCCATGGCGTGGCCGAACGAGCCGGTCGCATAGGCCCGGTCGGCCTCGTCCATCGTGCGGCCGATATCGCGGCCTACCAGGGCGCCGATCAGGGTGCCGACGCCCACCGCCGCCAGCCGGCCCTTGCCGCCGCCGACCTGCGACCCGATGGCCGCGCCGACGATGCCGCCCAGGATCATGCCGCCGGGTTCGCGAGATCCCCCCATCACGTAGCGGCCGCCGTCGCTGTAACCGTCGCTGCAGGCCGGCGTCCGGCCACCCTGACCGTAACCGTAATAGTCCTGCGCCGCGCCACGGCTTCGCGTGCGGTAGGGCACCGGGTAATAGATCACGCTGGGATAGGGCTGCGTGTAGTAGAATGAATAGCTGTAGTAATTCCGGCGATAGTCGCGGCGACGATCGTGGCGCCGCCCGGCATGGCCGTGGTTGCCGCCATAGCCGTAATAGTAATTGTACGTGTCACCCTTGTGCTTATGCCGGCGGCCGTCGCTATGGCGATGGTCGCGCTCCGCATACTGCGGCGGCGGTGGGCCACGCCGTCCGTCGTGGCGGCGGTCGTTACCACGGCGACGATCGCGGTCGGCTTGCTGCGGCGGCGGCGGGCCACGCCGTCCGTCCTGGCGGCGGTCGTCACTGCGGCGACGATCGCGGTCAGCATGCTGCGGCGGCGGCGGCTTGCGCCGGCTTTCATGGCGGCGGTCGCGGTCGCCACGGGCGGGCGGGTATTGCGGGAAATTCCGCGCCTCCTGCCCGCGTTTGCGGCCACGCTCGCCGGGCTGGGTCGACCATACTGGCGGCTTCCCGCGGTCATAACCGTCGTTACGGTGGTTGACCTGCCGGCCTCCCTGTTCGACATTGCCGGAGCGGGCCGCCGGATCCTGGTTCGGCAGCCAGCGTTTGCGCTCGGTCTCCGCTGCCGCCGGAGCCGCCAGTATGCCGGCCACCAGCGCGACCGCAGCCGCGCAGACGGCTAATTTCGATCGGATAGTCGAGGTACGTGTCAGCATGATTTTCTCCATCACTGGTGACCGGGTGGGTCGATGGATCGCAGCATCGCAGAGGCGCGCTGAACCGATCCTGAATGCGGCATTCATCCGGCGTTCAGGTTCACAGGCTTACCTCTGGGTCATGCGAATACTGGTTATTTTCCTGACGCTGACCGGGCTTACGGGCCTGCCAGGCGAATCGACGGTGATGGCGGACGCCGATCCGGAACAGGTTCGTGCGGCCACGGAATCCGGGAAAATCAAACCGTTATCCGATATACTGAATGTTGTAAGCCAGAAAGTCCCGGGCAAGATTCTGGACGTGCAGGTCGACAATGACGGATCGCCCTGGCTATACCGCATAAAGGTTCGCGGCCAGAAAGGGGACGTCACGTCGGTGACCGTAAACGCCGAAACCGGCAAAATAATGGAAATCAAGGGACAGCGTTAATGCGCCTGCTGGTGGTTGAGGACGATCCGGATCTATCGGAGCAGTTGGTCGACGCGCTGCGCGACGCCGGCTATGCCGTCGACCTGACCGGTGACGGCGAGGAAGCCCAATTCCTGGGCGATACCGAACCCTATGACGCGGTGGTGCTGGATCTGGGCCTGCCCAATGTGGACGGCATGACGGTGCTGGAGCGCTGGCGCGGCAGCGGGCGTGTCATGCCGGTGGTGATCCTGACAGCGCGCGACCGCTGGAGCGACAAGGTCGCCGGCTTCGATGCGGGCGCCGACGATTATCTCGCGAAACCTTTCCAGGTGGAGGAACTGCTGGCGCGGCTGCGCGCGGTGATCCGCCGGTCCGGTGGGCACGCCTCGCCGGTCATCGAATGCGGCCCGCTGAGCATCGACACCCGCGCCAGCCGCGTCACCGTGGGCGGCAATCCGGTCAAGCTGACCGGGCAGGAATACCGGCTGCTGGCCTTTATGGCCCATAATCTGGGCAAGGTCATGTCGCGCACGGAACTGACCGAGCATCTCTACGATCAGGATTTCGACCTCGATTCCAATACCATCGAGGTCTTCATCGGCCGGCTGCGCCGCAAGCTGGGCGCCGACGTCATCGAGACCGTCCGCGGGCTGGGCTACCGGATGACGGAGCCGGAGGATGGTGCGTAGAAGCCGCTCCCTGGCGTTCCGGCTGGTTGCCGGCGCGGCCCTGTGGATCATCGCGGCCCTGGCAATCGGGGGCATTATCATATCCGCCCTGTTCCGCGATTCGGTGGAACGCAATTTCGATGCGAGACTCAGCGTCCATGTCGATTCGCTAATCGCCGTGACCACTGCGGACATATCGAACCGCCTGGTAATTTCCCGAACCCTGCCGGACCCGCGCTTCAATATCCCCTATTCCGGCTGGTACTGGCAGGTTTCGGATCCGCGGGGCGCGCCGCAGGTCCGGTCGCGATCGCTGTGGGACAGAGCCCTTGTTCCACCGCAGTCGGACGCGGTGGGCGTGATGCAGACCGGCGAGATCGCAGGGCCGGACGGCGAACTGTTGCGAATCCGCTTTATCGACGTGACGCTGCCCGACCTGCCTGTCCATTCGCCGCCGGTGCGATTCGCGGTCGCCGCGCGGGTTTCGGAACTGAAGACGGAGCTGCGCCCGTTCAATCTCGCGCTCGTCTGGTCGCTGGGCGTTTTGGGGCTGGGGCTGGGCGTCGCCGTCGCCATACAGGTGCGGGTCGGGCTTCAGCCGCTGCGCCGTGTCCGCGCCGCATTGAACAATATCCGCCAGGGGCGAGCCGAACATCTGGAAGGCGAATGGCCCACCGAGGTGCAGCCGCTGGTTAAGGAACTGGACGCGCTGCTGGAACATAACGCCGATGTCCTGGACCGGGCGCGCACCCATGTGGGCAACCTTGCCCATGCGCTGAAAACGCCGCTGGCGGTACTGACCAACGAGGTATCGCGCAAGGGCGGGCCGCGGGCGGACGCGATCGACCGCCAGGTCGAGGCCATGCACCGCTGGATCGACCATTATCTGGCGCGCGCGCGGGCGGCAGCCACCGGCACGGTGCTGGGCGCCCGCACGGCGGTGCTGCAGGTGGTCGAGGATTTGAAGCGCACCCTGTTGCGCATCCATGCCGACAAGGCGCTGACGATCGGCATCGCGGCCGTGGACGGGACGGCGGCTTTCAGGGGCGAGCATCAGGACTTAGAGGAAATGCTGGGCAACCTGATGGACAATGCCTGCAAATGGGCCGAGGCCGAGGTCAACATTTCCGTCACCGCCGAGGCGGAGCGCCTGACAATCGTCATAGACGATGATGGCCCGGGCCTTGCGCCCGGACAGCGGGAAGAGGCGATGGGGCGCGGCAAGCGACTCGACGAGTCGTCGCCCGGCAGCGGCCTGGGGGTGGCGATCGTCGCGGACATCGCGGCCCTGTACGGCGGCGAACTCAAGCTGGAGGAATCACCGGCGGGCGGGCTCAGGACCGTTCTCCTGCTCCCCCTCGCCGCGGGCTGATACCAGGAACCGTTCAGGAGGCTGCAATCAATGTCCCGAAAATCCTGAAATCATACGGTAAACCGGGTGGCCTTGATAATGGTGGGCGGATTCCCCAAATAACGGGCAAGCTCAAACAGCGGGGCGCCGATTTCGGGCCCCACCGGACAGCTGCTCGCTCATCATGCTTCAAGGAGGAGATAGCTGGGAAAATGGCACGACTATCCCTGTTCAACAGCCCGCTTCTGTTGGGTTTCGACCATTTCGAACGCACTTTGGATCGGGTTTCTAAAATGCCGGCCGAGGGCTATCCGCCCTACAACATCGAACAGATCGATGAAGAACGGCTGCGTATAACGTTGGCCGTTGCGGGTTTCTCGGAAGATGACCTTTCGATCCGGCTTGAGGGCAACCAACTGGTGGTCCGCGGCAAGCAGCATGAAGAGGCGGCGGCCGATCGCGTCTTCATCCATCGCGGCATCGCGACCCGGCAGTTCCAGCGCAGTTTCGTGCTGGCCGACGGCATAGAGGTCGAGGGGGCGGAGCTGGACAACGGCCTGCTGAACATCGATCTGCGCCGCCCGCTGGCCGAGGAGAGTACCCGGTCGATAGAAATCCGCCGCAGCGGCAAGCCCGGGCGGAAACTGGAAACCGGAACAATATAACGGCCTGTCAGGCAAGGAGAGGGATATGCTCGATACCACAGCACTGAAAACATTGACGCAACAGGATCTCGCCATGCTGGGCTTCGGCGAGGTGGCCTATATTCGCCCCATGACCATCCAGGGCGAGCAGGTCTTCGCCATCATGGGCGCCGATGGCCGGCAGATCGGA
>CAMYNJ010000100.1 GCA_947259795.1 uncultured Alphaproteobacteria bacterium
ATTGCGGCGCTGCATGGAACAGTCGCGCTCGAAGAGGTGGATGACGTTGCCGTGGGTGTCGCCGAGGATCTGCACCTCCACGTGGCGCGCCTGGCGCACCAGCTTTTCCAGGAAGATCTCGTCGTTGCCGAAGGCGGCTTTCGACTCGCGCCGTCCCGCCGCGATCTGCTCGTGCAGGTCGTCCGGGCCTTCGATGACGCGCATGCCGCGCCCGCCGCCGCCCCAGCTCGCCTTCAGCATCAAGGGATAGCCGACTTCGCGCGCCAGCGGCTTGATCTGTTTGATATCCGCGGGCAGGGCGCCGGTGGCGGGCATCACCGGAATGCCGGCCTTCTCGGCCAGTTCGCGGGCCGCCACCTTGCTGCCCAGCTGTTCCATCACCGCCGGCGGCGGGCCGACGAAGGCGATACCGGCGTCGGCGCAGGCGCGGGCAAAATCCGGGTTTTCAGACAGGAAGCCGTAACCGGGATGGATCGCGTCCACATGGGCGTCATGCGCGACGCGCAGGATATCCTCGATATCCAGATAGGCCTGGACCGGCTCCTTACCCTGGCCGATCAGGTAGCTTTCGTCCGCCTTGAAGCGGTGCAGCGCGAAGCGGTCCTCATGGGAATAGACGGCGACGGTGCGCAGGCCCAGCTCGTTGGCGGCCCGCAGCACGCGGATTGCGATCTCGCCGCGGTTCGCGACCAGCAGCCTGCGGAAACGTTTCGATCCCGCCTTTCCCTTTGTCGTGCGCTTCGCCATCCACCAGTCTCCTCAGGGATTACTGATGCAGCTTATAACGCTTCTGCGAAACGGACAAAACCGCCGTGGCGGGTAGGGGCGACCCTACCCCCTACCCGGAAGGATGGCCGCGCCGTTCTGATTCTGGCTTGTGGCGAGATTAACGTGATAAGCTAACCGAACGGTCGCGCAATTCGCTCAAGACCCCTTGCGGCAAGCCGAACAAGCATGGCTTGCCTGACGACGGTTTCCTGTCGCCGCGCCAGATTGCTGTAAGATATTAAAATATATTATAAAAATATACAGTTAGACTTTTAATGCGGGCTTTGCGAAGAGGAAGGGACGGCCGGGGTGGAAGAACCGCCCGGCATCAGACATTTTCGACAAGGGAGAAACGTTATGCATCGTGTTGCCATTGCTACGCTGGTAGCGATATTTGCCGTTTCGACAGTCGCGCTTACGGCAAACACCGCGCTCGCCTCCTGCGAGGCCGGTGAAATCAAGATCAAGTTCAGCCACGTCACCAATGCCGAAAAACACCCCAAGGGAATCGCGGCTTCGCTGCTGGCCCAGCGGGTGAACGAAGAAATGAACGGCAAGGCCTGTATGGAGGTCTTCCCCAATTCGCAACTCTACAACGACGACCAGGTATTGGAGGCGATGCTTGCGGGCGACGTCCAGCTGGCCGCGCCTTCGCTGTCGAAGTTCGAGAAATTCACCAAGAAATTCCGCCTTTTCGACCTGCCCTTCATGTTCGACAATGTGGACGCGGTCGACCGGTTCCAGAATTCGGATGATGGCGAGAAACTCAAGGATTCAATGCGGCGCCGCGGCCTCCAGGGCCTGGCCTTCTGGCATAACGGCATGAAGCAGATTTCAGCCAGCAAGCCGCTGATCACGCCGGCCGACGCCGCCGGGCTGAAGTTCCGCGTACAGCCGTCCGACGTGCTGGTGGCCCAGATGGATGCATTGAAAGCCAACCCGCAGAAAATGGCCTTTTCCGAGGTTTACGGCGCGCTGCAGACCGGCGTCGTCGACGGTCAGGAGAATACCTGGTCCAACATCTACGGCCAGAAATTCTTCGAGGTCCAGGACGGCACCACCGAGACCAACCACGGCATCATCGACTATCTGGTCGTGGCCTCCACCGAGTGGTGGGACGGCCTGCCGGACGATGTTCGCACCCAGCTGAAAACCATCCTCGACGAGGTGACCGACACCCGCAACGCCGAGTCTAACCGCGTCAACGAGGAAGCCAAACAGGCAATCATCGCGGCCGGCGGGGTCGTGCGCACCCTGAAGCCCGAACAGCGGGCGCAGTGGGTCGCCGCGATGAAACCCGTCTGGGCAAAGTTCGAGGGCGATATCGGCGCCGACCTGATCACCGCGGCCCAGGCCGCGAACGTGACCAACTGACGATCGAATAAAACGTGGGAGCGGTCCGGCAGGCCGGACCGCATTCCCTGCGAATATAAAAAAACTCTCGGGAGGCCGTCTCATGCACGTCGCGCCAAGAACGAAGTTCGGGCGCGTGATCAACGAGATCGAGGAGACGCTGATCGCGCTCATCCTCGGGACCATGACCTTGGTCACGTTTGCAAACGTAGTCGCGCGCTATGTCTTCAACACCAACATCCTCTGGGCGCTGGAAACGACAGTCTTCCTGTTCGCCTGGTTGGTCCTGATCGGCGCGTCCTACTGCGTGAAGACCCGCGCGCATCTTGGCGTCGATGCGATCATCAACCTTCTGCCGGCGGGTGGGCGCCGGGCCTTCGCCTTGTTGTCCATCGCCGCCTGCCTCGCCTTCAGCGCGCTGCTGCTGACCGGCGCCTGGAACTACTGGGCGCCGTTCGCGGCCTTGCCGATGCTGGACGGTACGCTCAAGGACCAGGCCTGGTACGAGGTCAATGACGTTCCGATGTTGGATTTCCTGCGCTTCATTGAGGGTCCGATGAACCAGGGGGAGGCCTATGAGAAGCTGCCCCGTTTCATCCCTTACGCCGCGCTGCCGATCGGTCTGTTCCTGCTGACCCTTCGCTTTGTCCAGACCGCCTGGAAGGTGGTCACCGGCGACCTGGACCGCATCATCGCCAGCCACGAGGCCGAAGATCTCGTCGAAGAAGCCGCCGCCCGCGCGGACAGGGAGGGCTGAGCCATGGATGTCGTCTTCCTGTTCGTCATGGTGATCGGCTTCATGATGATCGGCGTGCCGATTGCCGTCTCGCTGGGCCTCAGTTCGATCATCTTCCTGATGGTCATTTCCGACAGCTCGCTGGGATCGATCGCGCAGACGCTGTTCAATGCCTTCGCCGGCCATTTCACGCTGCTGGCGATCCCCTTCTTCATCCTCGCCTCGACCTTCATGTCGACCGGCGGCGTGGCCAGGCGGATCATCCGCTTCGCCATTGCCTGCGTCGGCCATTTCCAGGGCGGCCTGGCCATCGCCGGTGTGTTCGCCTGCATGCTTTTCGCGGCGCTGTCGGGCTCGTCGCCCGCCACCGTGGTCGCCATCGGCACCATCGTCATCGCCGGCATGCGGCAGGTCGGCTATACCAAAGACTTCGCCGCCGGCGTGATCTGCAACGCCGGTACGCTGGGCATCCTGATCCCGCCCTCGATCGTGATGGTGGTCTATGCCTCGGCGGTGGACGTCTCGGTGGGCCGGATGTTCCTCGCCGGCGTCATCCCCGGACTGCTGGCCGGCTTCATGCTGATGGTGGGCATCTATGTCGCGGCCAAGGTCCGCAACCTGCCGGCGCAGGACTGGGAAGGCTGGGGCGAGATACTGACCGCGGCGCGCGACGCCGGCTGGGGTCTGTTTCTGATCATCATCATCCTCGGCGGCATCTATGGCGGCATCTTCACACCGACCGAGGCGGCCGCCGTCGCCGCCGTCTATGCCTTCGTCATCGCCAACTTCGTCTATAAGGACATGGGGCCCCTGAAGGGCGAGGGCGACCACCGTCACTCACTGTTCTCGCGTCCGCAAAGCCTGATCACGGTCTTCTTCCATCCCGACACCAAGCGCTCCCTGCTCGAGGCTGGCAGGACGACGATCATGCTGATGTTCATCATCGCCAACGCGCTGATCCTCAAGCATGTGCTGACCGACGAGCAGATCCCCCAGGCGATCGCCGGGGTGATGCTTGAAGCTGGCTTCGGACCGGTCATGTTCCTCATTATCGTGAACCTGATCCTGCTGATCGGCGGCCAGTTCATGGAGCCATCGGGCCTGATCGTGATCGTCGCGCCGCTGGTGTTCCCGATTGCGGTCAGCCTCGGCATCGACCCGATCCATCTGGGTATCATCATGGTGGTCAACATGGAGATCGGCATGATTACCCCGCCGGTGGGGCTGAACCTGTTCGTCACCTCGGGCGTCGCCGGCATGCCGATGATGCGAGTCGTGAAGGCGGCGCTGCCGTGGCTCGGAATCCTGTTCATCTTCCTGATCCTGGTGACTTACATTCCCTGGCTGTCGACCGTCGTGCCGACGGCATTGATGGGGCCGGAAATCATCACCAGATAGGGCAGGCAGTCGAAGGCGCCGGGGGACATCACCCCCGGCGGGCCGCGTCAGTTCATAGTCGGCGCCATCATCGCGCCGGGGCCGGCGATCGGAACGGCCACCTCGACGCTGCCGGCCTGCTCGAAGGTCAGCGTCAGCAGCAGCGTCTCGCCCTCGACCAGCTTTTCCGTAACGCCCATCATCATGACATGCAGGCCCATCGGCTTCAGCGCGACCTCGGCCCCGGCCGGGATGACCAGGCCGCCCATCAGCATGCGCATCTTCATGACGCCGTTTTCCATTTTGGTCTCATGAATTTCGGTCGTCCTGGCGACTGATGTCGAGGCCGCGACCAGCTTGTCGTCCGCGCCGCCGCTGTTGACGATCGTCATGAAGGCGGCGCCGGTATTGCCATGGCCGGCACTGGCCCGCGCCCAGGGATGCACGATGCGCAGGTCGCCGACGCCGGCCGAGCCTTCGGCGACCGCCGGGGTTTGTATTGAGATGGCGGCCAGGGCCATCGCGGCCAGGGCAACCGAAAGAACGATGCGCATGTCTGCTACTCCTTCATGCAAACGGGTTTTATTTGTTCAGGAAGCCGCGAATCCCGGCAGCGATTTCGTCCGCCGAATCGGTCGGCGAGAAGACATGGACGTAGACCCCGTCCGGATCCATCAGGTAGAGATAGGCGCTGTGGTCCATGGCGTATTCGGTCACGCCGATCTCCGCCCCTTCCTCCACCGGCGCCTTGGCGTAATAGGCCCGGTGGCTGTGGGCGGCGGCCGCGACCTGTTCGGCGCTACCGGAAAGCCCGATGATCCGGGGGTGGAAGGCGGCGACATAGTCCGCCATGATTTCCGGCGTGTCGCGTTCCGGGTCGACCGTGATGAACAGCGGCTGCACCCTCGCCGCATCCTCGCCCAGTTCGTCCATGACCAGGCCGACCACGCCCAGCGTCGTCGGGCAGACATCCGGGCAATGGGTGTAGCCGAAGAAGATCAGCGGCCAGGAACCGCGGTAATCCTGGTCCGTGACCGCATTGCCGCGATGGTCGATCAGCGAGAATTCCCCGGTCACGATATCGCGGGCGACCTGCTGCGCGGTCTGCGCCCGTTCCTCGGCGGTGTGCGGCGCGTTGGCGTCGTCCATCAGCCGGATCACCAGTTGCGCGCCCATCACCGCCACGGCGGTCGCGATCACAAGCCACATTACCAATCGGATTTTACGCAAGAATGCACCTCATAAATGAACGCCGGAAGGTGGCCCCGAGAAAGCCAACCTTCCAGCGCAGGAAGGTTATAGCCGACCGAGCGGCCCCATACCCGGGAAATTTTGTCGCACGGTCAGCTAGCCCGTTATAGTGGGGTTTCAACAAACACAGCTTGACCGATGTTAAAGAGCGCCGCTTCGCCGCGCCGCATCCGGCGCCGTGACGGCCCCGGCCGGTTCGGCTTGGCGGAGAGACCGGACGCATGTTATGGTTTTTCGGGGCCCGCGGCGATGTTTCCGTGAACGGAGGATAACAGCCATCGAGAGGCTGCCATGACCGACAACAGTGACTTCGCCCGCGATTTCCTCGCCGCGCGCAAACTGCTCGTCAAACATCGCGATGATCTCGACGCGGCCTGTCGGGCGTTCGTCTGGCCGCGGCCGCCGCATTTCAACTGGGCGCTGGATTATTTCGACGCGATGGCCGCCGGCAACGACCGGCCGGCCCTGTGGATCGTCGATGACGACGGCGCCGAATTCAAGGCCTCCTTCGCCGAAATGAGCGTGCGCTCGAACCGCGTCGCCAATTTCCTGCGCGAGCACGGCTTGGGGCGCGGCGATCCGATCCTGCTGATGCTGGGCAATGTGCCGCCCTTGTGGGAGATCATGCTGGGCGCAATCAAGCTGGGCTGCGTCCTCATTCCGTCGACCACACTGTTGGGCCGCGCAGACCTGGTCGACCGCATGGAGCGCGGGACCGTTGCCTGCGTCGTGACGGCCGCCGCCGAGACTGGAAAATTCGACGGCCTGCCGGGCGACTACAGGCGCATCGTCGTCGGCGGCGAGGTTTCCGGTTGGGCGAGCTACGGCGGCGTCGACAGCGCCCCGGCGGATTTTTCACCGGATCGCGAGACCGGGGCCAATGATCCGCTGCTGCTCTATTTCACCTCCGGCACCACGGCGAAGCCCAAGCTGGTGTTGCATACCCATGCCTCCTATCCCATCGGGCATCTGTCGACGATGTACTGGTTGGGGCTGCGCGAAGGAGATATCCATCTCAACATCAGTTCGCCGGGCTGGGCGAAACATGCCTGGAGCTGTTTCTTCGCCCCCTGGAACGCGGGCGCCACCGTGTTCGTCCACGCCTTCGAACGTTTCGACGCCAAGGCGACGCTGGACGTAATCGCAGGCAACGGTGTGACTTCGCTGTGCGCGCCGCCGACCGTCTGGCGGCTGTTCGTGCAGCAGGACCTGGCGGCCTGGAAGACCTCGCTGACCAAACTGACCGGCGCCGGCGAGCCGCTGAATCCGGAGGTCATCGAGGCCGTCCGGCAGGCCTGGGGCCTGACCATCCGTGACGGCTACGGCCAGACCGAGACCACGGCCCTGATCGCCAATGCGCCGGGGGGCAAGGTCAGGCCCGGCGCCATGGGCGAACCGCTGCCCGGCTTTCGCGTGGCGCTGCTGGATGCCGAGGGCCATGCGGCCGAGGAGGGGGAGATCTGTATCGCGCTCGACCCGCGACCCGTCGGCCTGATGACCTGCTACCTGGACAATCCGGAAAAGACCGCGGCGGCGATGACGGGCGGCTATTACCGCACCGGCGATATCGCCCGGCGCGACGATGACGGCTACCTGACCTTCGTCGGCCGCACCGATGACGTCTTCAAATCGTCGGACTACCGGATCAGCCCCTTCGAGCTGGAAAGCGTGTTGATCGAACATGACGCGGTGGCAGAGGCCGCGGTGGTGCCTAGCCCCGACCCGCTGCGCCTGGCCGTGCCCAAGGGTTTCGTCGCGCTGGCCCCCGGCTGGCAGCCAACGGCTGAAACCGCCTCCGCCATCCTGACCTATGCGCGCGCGCATCTGGCTCCCTTCAAGCGAGTCCGCCGGCTGGAATTCGCTGACCTGCCCAGGACCATTTCGGGCAAGATCCGCCGCGTGGAGCTGCGCGCGCTGGAAGCGGAGCGCCGCGGCGGCGACCGCTACGACCCGGACAAGCGGTACGAAAACGAATATTGGTGGGACGATTTCGCGGCGGGGGACCGACCGCTCGCCGACCGGCGTCAAAGACTATGAGCAGCAATATTCTTGCGATTACGGTCGAATGCTACGCCGGTCACCGGGGCGAACAGGAACCCCGCCGGCTTATCCTTGACGGGCGGACCATCGAGGTGGCGGCGATCGTCGACCGCTGGCTTGCGCCAGAGCATCGTTACTTCAAGCTGCGCGATCCCGACGGGGCCATCTGGATCGTCCGCCACGACACCGGCTCCGGCCAGTGGGAACTCACCATGTTCGAGCGGGGCGCGGAACGCGCCGAACCCATGCAGTAGCGAGCCTTGGTATTACCAGTAGAGCGGAAAACACTCCTGCACCTGGCCGGTCGCGGTCACGGCGCATGTATAGTTCCGGCCCTGATATTCGACCAGCAGCAGGAACCCCTGGAAGCCCTCGCTGGATGAGGCGCGAATCTGCCCCTTCGAAACGATTTCCACCGCTTCCTTGCCCTTCACCGGCCTGTCCTGCGCCAGCGCCGGGACGGCCGAGGCGGTTATGAAAAAGGCGGCGGCCGCCGCCAGAAATATCCTGTGCATGGGTTTCCCCTCCGCTGTTACGCCGGTCAGGATATCACGATATCGAAGGCCCGTCTCGCCCCGGGGTTCGCTGGCCGAATCGGATGGCGAGCGGGCGATGCGGGCGAAGGATATTCTGTTGAAGCATTCGGCCCATGACGTGCATATTCGTGACTTGCCCGATGTGGGTGGCCCACCGCAACCTCAACCTCAACCGGAATATGGGAGAATAAAGTGTCGAGTGAAGGATTACATGCCCCGCGTGAGCGCTTGAGCAAGGAAACGCTCTCCATGCACCAGGCGATCGTCTCGCTGATGGAAGAGTTGGAGGCGGTCGACTGGTATCGCCAAAGAGCCGATGACTGCGAGGATGAAGCCCTGAAAAATATATTGCTTCACAATATGCGCGAAGAAATCGAGCATGCCGCGATGGTGCTGGAATGGTTGCGTCGCAACAGCGACGATTTCGATCGGGAACTGAAGGAATATCTTTTTTCCGACCGTGACATTGCCGCGCAGGAAAAAGAGACGAAAAAATGAGCGAGCAGACCTTCGGGCGGGGCCGCTCCTTCTTCGGCAGTCGCTTTTCCCGGTGAGCCTGCCGGCGACCGCCTTGCGGCGCGTCACCGCACCGCTACCTTGTCCAGATTCCGTTGCTTGATCGGCAGGCTTGAAGGTCGAAATCCCGCCTGGTTCCGGCGGTTTCCAAGCTCAGCACAGCCCTGCGGCAGACGGTTTCCCCGTCGGCGGCCGTCGAAACCGGCCGTATGGCGAGAACCGTTTCCCCGTCTACGCTTCGCCAGAGCCGTTGCTGGCCGTCGGGCGCGGTTTCCAGGGTTCGCGTCAGGAATCGTGCGGCGTCTGCCACGCGATCGTTAGGCAGGCTGTCGGCAATATCTTTTGGCAGGGCTGCAAGGGGCGCGTCCAGCAACTGCTTGTGCTGCCATTCCGTCAGTTCGGTCCTGTCGGGTTCACCGGCCATCGGCACCAGGGAAAAGTCGAGACCGCAACCGGACAGCAGGACCATCGCCGGGATGAAGGCGGCGAGCCGCCTTCGCCGTGATTTCGGGTGTCCAATCATGAATTGCGTCATCATTCCACCCGTTCCGCGGCCGAGGCCTGGAGCAGGGGGACGGGGCCGGCCCGGTTGTCCCTGCGCTTCTGCGGCACGATCACCGGCAGATCGCGAGGCTGCATGGGTGCGGGAATCGACGTAGCGACTTCGTACTGGCCGGTCATTTTCGAGACTATGTTGTTCAGGACGCCGGTCTGCCCATAGGCCGTATAGAAGCTGCCGTTGGCCTGGCAGGCCGCCTTCAGGAAGGCGATGAAGGCGAAAACATTTTCACGGTCGACCGGCGGCGGCGCCGCCCAGAACTGGTCCAGTGAGCATTGCGCCGTCAGTCCGGGGCAATTGTATATGGCCCGCCCCAGCGCCTTTACCGGCGTATCGTGCCAGAGCGACGACAACCCGACCGTGCTGTTGCAGGTTACCGTCCCCGCCGCGCCATCCAACAGCGACGGCAGGTGCCCGTCTGCGAAATAGATCACACGGTCGGCGCAACCCGCTGCCCGGGCGGCACGGTCTATGACATTGCGGTAGCAGCAATGCCCCCGATCCAGCGGGTGGTGCTTGACCAGCAGCAGACCGTCCGGCGGGGCGTGCTTGCCGAAAGATTTGATCGCCATCGTCACCAGATGCGGGACCGAGAGAAACGAGGAATGAGCCGTCATCTGGCTGTCGAAGTGAACCTGCAGCGGTAGCAGGAAATAGGGTTTGCCGCCGCGCAGGACGGCTTCGACGCGGCGCCGATCACGCCCCCGGCGCAACAGCTTGCGCAGGCCCGAACGGAAATAGGCCAGACCTTCCGTCACGCTGTTTCCCCGGTGATGCCGGTAAAACGGGAAGAGAAGCCGGCCGGCGTCCTTGGCTATCGAATAGAGCGCGGACCAACCGGCAAGTGCCGGGAAGCTATTGCCCACGGGAACGGCTTTGCCGGTATCCGCGGCAATCCGCGCCACCGCCGTCTGCATCAACTGCGAATGGCCGTTCACCCCGCCCAGTTCGACGGTTACATGGTCGGGCCGCAGATAGCCCTCCTCGAAGACGAAGACGGGAATATTCCTGTGCTCGGCGATGGCGATCGCCTGGCGATGATGAAGCCGGCAGTCGCCGAACAGGGCGATGGCGTCGATGTCCAGTTCCGCAATGAGGCCGGTCAGGTAATCCGCCCAATTTTCCGGCCGGCCGCGATAGGAGCGTGCGCCGGGACCCGGAAAGAACAGCATGTCGCCGGCGTTCAAATTGACTTTGTGCACCGCGACTCCCTGCCGGCGCAGGCGGCGTGCCAGCAGGTGGAAAAAGGGACCGACCGGCCCCTGCAGCATCAACAGCCGCTTGAATCCGGGGGCTGCGTCAGGCATGGACCGTCTCCATGATCAGGCGCCCCAGCCGCCGCATCAGCTTGTCCGGGCGCAACAAGGGCGCCACATCCGCCGGGGTCGGCACGGCGCCGCATTCCCCGGCCAGGCGCGCGACGATCGCCTCGCAATCGCAGACCCTGCCCGATTCCCAGTCGTAATAGCGCGGATAGATCATCAAGGCCCCGGCCACCAGCTCGTCGAGCGACAGCACCCGGTTGCGCCGCGGGAACGTCATGCGGTCCTCGGTCAATCCCCACCCGGCGTAGAACGGCCCGCCGTAGGTGGTTACCCGGTTGCCGCGCAGCAGCGCCTCGAACCCGGTCAGCGACGTCATGACATGGACCTCGTCGGCGAGCGCCAGGCAGTCGTCGATGTTGGCCCCCGTCCATACCGCGTCGCACAGCGCCGCGATGGCCGCCATGTCGCCGCCGCCCGCGCGGTTGCGCGCCACCACGTCGGGGTGCGGCTTGAACGCGATCCAGGCGTCCGGGTTGGCCTCGCGCACCGCGCGCGCCAGCGCCAGGTTGCTGCGCAGATCGCCGCCGCCCAGCCGCACCGACGCATCGCCCTCGACCTGGCCGGGAACCAGCAGGACCCGCCGCCCGGCCGCCGCCTGCGGCCGTGCAAGCCGGGCCCGGCCGACATTGTATTTGCTGAGCCCCGCCGCGACGATCTGCCGGCGGATCGCCGCCGCGCGCGCCACCAGGCCCTCGTCGAACGCGGCGCTGGCCAGTAGGCATTCCAGGTCGCTGGGGCGGTTGGGATCGTAATAGGCGCCCCGCCAGTCGATGGCCAGCGAGCGCGGCCGCACGAAGTCCGAGCCCAGCCCGACCGAGCGCAGGAAACCGTCTTCGACCCGACCCACCGGCCCGCCCAGCCGTTCGGCCAGCATCTCCAGCCCAGCCGGCCGGCGCTCGCCCCAGACCAGGATGCGGTCGCCCGGCGCGGCGCCTCGGCGAAGCGCGTCCTGCCCGTCGCGGGCGAACAGGGTGCGCCCGCCGGTGCCGGCCAGGAACGGCCGCAGATGCCGCCGCTTCCAGCGCCGCATGCCCAGGCAGACCGTGGTCCCCCGGTTGGCCTCGTTGACGCGGCGCGCCTCGGCCAGCAGCTCGATCGCCCGTTCGATGCCGCAGGCCGCGCCGGTCACCGGGTCGACATAGCGCGCGTACTGCAGATAGGCGGCGGCGAAGATTTCTCGCGGGGTGCGTCCGGCCCGCCGTCGCGATATGGCCTGGCGGTCCTGCGTGCAGCCCCAGCCCGCATAGAACGGCAGCCCGTGGCAGGACACCGGCAGGCCCATGGAAAGCGCCTCGAAGCCCAGTTGGCTGGACACCGTATAGACCTTCTCGCAGGCCCCCAGCAGCGCCGCGGGATTGACCGCCTCGGCGATCGCCGTGACGCCGCGCGGCAGCTCCATTTCCGCCAGGTAGCCGCGCTTGCGCCCGGCCACGGTTTCGGGGTGCAGCTTGACCAGGATGTCGGCGCCGGGATTTTCCGCCAGCGCGGCATCCAGCATCAGGCGGAAGGCGGCCTCGTCGCCTCCGCCCAGCAAAACCGACATGTCGTCGCGGGTCTGGTCGGCCAGCAGCACGCGGCGCCCGGCGCGGCCCGGCATCGCGAATCCGTCCGCGCCGTGATTGTATTTCGACAGCCCGTGCCGGTGGATCGCCGCCATCGCTTCGTCGGCCC
>CAMYNJ010000101.1 GCA_947259795.1 uncultured Alphaproteobacteria bacterium
CTTGAGAAAATGGGCGAAAATATCTTCGCAACGGTTGGCGGCTACGAGTTGGAAGGGCTCGGCGCACAGCTCTTCAGCCGCATCGAGGGCGACTATTTCACCATTCTCGGCATGCCCCTGCTGCCGCTGCTGGACTTCCTCCGCGGTCATGGAGTGATTACCGAATGATATTAAGCGGGAAAGCGAGGGTGGCGGGGGTGATGGGCTGGCCGGTGGCGCATTCGCGCTCGCCGCGTCTGCACGGATACTGGCTGGAAAAACATGGCATCGACGGTGCCTATATTCCGATGGCCGTACCGCCCGAACGCCTGGAACAGGCCTTGCGCGCCCTGCCGGCGCTCGGATTGCGCGGCGCGAACGTAACGATGCCCCACAAGCAGGCCGCTCTGCGTGCCTGCGACGCGGTAGACTCCCTGGCGCAGCGCATCGGGGCGGTCAACACGGTCACCGTCGGCCCCGATGGCGCGCTGGAAGGCAGCAATACGGACGCCTTCGGCCTGATCGAGAACCTGCGGGAAGGCAGCGATTGGCTGGCCACCGACGGGCCGGCGGTCGTTCTGGGCGCCGGTGGCGCGGCGCGGTCGGCCTGCGTCGCGCTGATCGATGCGGGCGTCGAATCGATCCGCATCGTCAACCGCACGCCGGACCGCGCCAGCGAACTGGCTGGCGCCATGGCGCCACAATGCAGCGCGATTGCCTGGGGCCGGTGCGAAGAGGCACTGGACGGGGCGGCGCTCGTCATCAACACGACTACGCTAGGCATGACCGGTCAGCCGCCACTGGAAATCCGGCTCGACGCCCTGCCCATTAGCGCCACCGTCTACGACATCGTCTACGCGCCTCTGGAAACGGACCTGCTGGCCGCGGCCAGGGCGCGCGGAAATCGCACGGTGGACGGGCTGGGAATGCTGCTGCACCAGGCCCGCCCCGGGTTCGAGGCCTGGTTCGGAGTCCGGCCGGTGGTCGACGAGGCATTGCAGGCATTCGTGCTGCAAGACCTGCAGGGCGGCTGAGCGGCGCCTATGATCGTTATCGGACTCACCGGCTCGATCGGCATGGGGAAGACCACCGCGGCCCGAGCCCTAGTGCGGATGGGGCTGCCGCTGCATGACTCGGATGCGGCCGTGCACAAGTTGTTCGTACGCGGCGGCTCAGCGGTCGGCCCGGTGCGCAAGGCATTTCCCTCGGCGGTCCGCGATGGCACGGTCGACCGCGCTGAACTGGCAAACTTGGTCTTTCACGACCCCCGCGCCCTGACCCGGCTGGAAGCGATCGTCCACCCCCTGGTGCGGCGGGAATCCCGGAAGTTTCTCAAGTGCTGCGCCCTGCACCGCGATTCGATCGCCGTTCTGGACGTGCCCTTGCTGTTCGAGGTCGGGCGCGAAGGTGATTGCGACCTGATTGTCCTGGTTACGGCGCCCGCCTTTATCCAGGCCCAACGGGTCCTGCGTCGCCCGGGCATGACGGAACAGCGGCTCGCCGACATCAGGTCACGCCAGATGCCGGACGCGGAGAAGCGCCGGCGCGCCGACTTCATTGTCCATACGGGGCTCGGGCGGCGGGAATCCTTGCGCTGCCTGGCCCGTATCGTCAAACTGGTCCGTGACGGAGGCTGGCGGAGCGGAAGGCGGGCATACCATGCGTGAAATCGTACTCGACACCGAAACGACGGGCCTCAAGCCGGCGGAAGGCCACCGGATCGTGGAAGTCGGCTGTGTGGAACTGTACAATCACGTTCCGACCGGCGCCACATATCATCAATATATCAACCCCGAACGCGACATGCCGACCGAGGCCTTCCGGGTCCATGGCCTTAGCGAGGGGTTCCTGTCGGATAAGCCGGTGTTCGCGGAAGTCGTCGGCGAGTTCCTAGAATTCGTCGGCGATGCCAGGCTGGTAATCCACAATGCCGCATTCGACATGGCCTTCATCAATGCCGAACTGAAGACTCTGGGGTTCGCGTCGATCCCCATGAGCCAGGCGATCGACACGGTGAGGATCGCCCGCGACAAGTTTCCCGGCGCCCAGGCCAGTCTCGACGCCCTTTGCCGCCGGTTCAATATCGACAATTCGGCGCGCACCAGGCATGGCGCACTGCTGGACGCCGAGTTGCTGGCGGAAGTCTACCTGGAACTTATGGGGGGTCGCCAGCGCGGCTTTGGCCTGACCGACGCAGAGGAAGGCGGCTCGGCGGTGGCCGTGGCCCCGATCGAGCGGGTGGCCCGGCCTGCCCGCCCTCATGTGGCCAGCGCCGAGGAGCTTGCGGCGCACCGCAAGTTCCTGGGACGTCTGACAGAACCTGTCTGGGAAGATTAGGCCGGCGCGCCGTCGCCGCCCTGTGCGGCCGCCTCTGCCTGGGCGCGCTCCATCCGACTGCGGAAGAGCTGAACGAAATCGATCGGGTTGATCATCAGTGGCGGCAGGCCGCCGTCGCGGGTGACGTTTGCGACCACGCTCCTGGCGAACGGAAACAGCATGCGCGGCCCCTCGATCATCAGCAGCGCCTGCAGATGTTCCTGCGGGATGTCGCCCACGGTGCGGAACAGCCCGCCATAGGCGAGCTCGACGATGAACATTTGGTTGCCGCCGGATTGGCCGCGGGCATCGATCCGCAGCACGATCTCGTAATCATTGTTGCCGGCGGGCTGGACGCCGACATCGACATTGACCGCCACTTCCGGCGGCGACTGCGTCTGGAATATTTGCGGCGCGCCCGGCACCTCCAGCGACAGATCCTTGATGTATTGATGGACGATTTCGAATCTCGGGCCCTGTGCGGCGCCCTCGGCCCCGCCCGCTGCTTGGTCTGTCATTTAGAACTCCGTGGATTTCCTTGGCTGGGCGTGGCTAGCATGGATTTAGGGCGGAGACAACCGTCAGGACGCCGCGCAACTCAACGCTTTGGCGGTATGTTGTCCCTGTTGCCGCCATCGTCCCGTGGCGGGATCTCGGTAAAGTCGACGTCGATGGCGTCTTTCGGTTCATCGCCGTGCCGCTGCCCCGGGGTAACGATCTCCTCGTCATTTACCCACATGCGTGTGTTCCGGCCATAGACCAGCGCATTCAAGAGCCATTGTCCCAGCGTCCGCCGGAGCGGCGGGATCAGCAGCAGGAATCCGATGCTGTCGGTAAGAAAACCGGGCGTCATCAGCAGCGCGCCGGCCAGCAGCAGGCAGATACCGGTGAATGCTTCGTGGACGGGCATCTGGCCCTGGTCGAGGCTGCGGCGCGCGCGACCGATGGCGGCAAGGCCCTGGGCGCGGATCAGCGCGCCACCGATGATCGCCGTGGCGACGATGGCGGCCAGGGTGGGCCACAGGCCGAAGATATCGCCGGCCTCGATGAAAAGGGCGACCTCCAGAATCGGAACGCCGACAAAAATGAGGATCAGAATTAAGGGCACGCTTGTTCTTTTCCTAAACAGAACCTATCTAAACTGCCGACGGGATCGCGTTCGAGGCATGTTCCGACACAGCAGTGGACCCATTGGTCCGAAGATGTGTTAGGCTAGCATGTAGGGACGGGAACCCTCGCTGGCAACAGGCGCCGTTATGCGCTCGCCTGCTTGCGGCGGTCCTGGGTATTGTTTCGGAAAGAGTTTCATTGATGGGCGGCGGCTTTCAAATAATCGATATCGTTCTGTTCGCGGTGCTTGCGCTGTTCCTTATTTTCAAGCTTGGCTCGGTGCTTGGCCGGCGCGGCGGGGATGAGGGGCAGCAGACCGATCCCTTCGGCATTTCAAAACGCGAGCCGGCCTCCGGCGACAGTGTGGTTACGATGCCGGAACGCCGCGGGCCGACGGCCGAGGAGCTCGCGTCCATGGACCCGCTGGAGGCGGGTATCGCGCAGATCAAGGCGGCAGACCCGTCTTTCCGCGAGAAGGATTTCATCAAGGGCGCGCGAATGGCCTTCGAGGCCATTCTGGAGGCATTTGCGAAAGGCGACTCCAGGACCCTGAAATCGTTGCTGGACAATACGGTATACGAGAACTTCGCGGGCGCCATTCAGGCGCGGTCGAAGGCGGGCCACCAACTGGAAACGACAATCGTCGGTATCGACGAGTCGGAAATCGTCAAGGCCGAAATGGACGCAAGCCTGGCCCGCGTTACCGTCAAGTTCGTCACCGAGCAGGTAAACGCGCTGAAGGACGCCGCCGGCGAAATCGTCGAGGGCGACCCCGCCAACGTCGTAAAAGTCACCGACGTCTGGACATTCTGTCGCAACATGAAAAAGGCCGACCCCAACTGGCTGCTGGTCGCAACCGGCAGCGAGGGGTGACGGGGCCGGGGATGGCCCGCAAGGCTTCGCCATTACCGCATCGCCTGATCACCGGATTTCCGCGCGCTATGACCACGGGGCTTATCGCCGTGGGCCTGTTCTTGCTGACGGCCTGCGAGCAGGAGGAAGCCAAACCGCCGCCGCAGCCCTTGCCGGAACAGGCGATTTTCTCGCCGGCCGGCTTCTCGGACCTGCCGGGCTGGAACACTGACCGCCATGCCGAGGTGCTTCCCGCACTGTTGCGGTCATGCGAGCGATTCCTGAAATCTTCGCCGGCCACGCCATTGAGTCCCCGGATCCCCGGCGCAACCGCCGCGGACATTCAGCCGGCTTGCCGCGCCGCGCAGTCACTGCCGGTGGGACACGACCTGGCTACCCGCTCCTTCTTTGAAGAATGGTTCCAGCCCTGGGCGGTAGCCAACAACGACAAGGCGGAAGGTCTCTTCACTGGCTACTACGAAATTGAGCTTCAAGGCTCGATAACGAGTGATGAGCCCTATAATGTGCCGGTCTACCGCAAGCCGCCGGATCATGTGACCGTCGATCTCGGCGAATTCGACCCGGCGCTTTCCGGCCGATCCTTCGTCGGCCGCGTCGACGGCGGCAGGCTGAAGCCCTATTTCGCGCGCGGCGACATCCAGGGCGGCGTATTGGCCGGCAAGGGCATTGAACTGGTCTGGCTCAAGGACCCGCTGGACGCCTTCATGCTGCATGTGCAGGGCTCGGGCCGGGTGACGCTGGCGGACGGACGCACCACCCGGATCGGGTTCGCGGCGCATAACGGCTATCCCTACGATTCCATTGGGCGCGCGCTTATCGAGCGCGGCGAGCTGGAGGCGCATGCCGCGTCCTGGCCGAACATCCGCGCCTGGCTCCAGGCCAATCCGGCAAAGGCAGCGGATTTGCTGGCCGTCAACCGGCGCTACATCTTCTTCGGTGAAATAACCGGCGAGGGGCCGGTCGGCGCGCAGGGCGTGGCGCTGACCCCCGGCCGCAGCATGGCGGTGGATACCCGCTATATCCCGCTGGGGCTGCCGCTCTGGCTCGACACCACCATGCCCGGCGACAATGCGGGCCCGCTGCGACGGTTGATGCTGGCGCAGGATACCGGGTCGGCCATCAAGGGACCGGTGCGGGGCGATTTTTTCTGGGGCACCGGCGATGGCGCGCTCGAATATGCCGGGCGCATGAAGAGCCAGGGGCGCTATTACATCCTGCTGCCGAAGCTGCTGGCGAACAGATTGGCCGCCGGTTGACAACGGAGAGTTGCCTTCCAGCCGCGCGTCGGTCATTTATGGCGCGGCAATATCCGGAGACGATCGAACATGGCCGATGCCAAGCCAAACGTGGCGCTTTTCGTGACCTGCCTGGTAGATTTGTTCCGCCCTTCCGTCGGCTTCGCCGCCGTTAAGCTGCTGGAGCAGGCGGGTTGCGAGGTGGCGGTGCCGCGCGGGCAAACCTGCTGCGGCCAGCCGGCCTATAATTCAGGCGACCGTGCCGATGCCACCGACATCGCCCGGCGCACCATTCCGGCGTTGCAGCCCTTCGACTATGTGGTCGCGCCGTCCGGATCCTGCGCCGGCATGATCCGCAAACACTGGCCCGCGCTGTTCGAAAATGACCGGGAGATGTCAAGGCTTGCCATCTCGGTGGCAGAAAAGACCTGGGAGCTGACCTCCTTCCTGACGGATGTTCGTGGCATGACGTCGGTGGATGCGGCCTATGACGGCGTTGCCGCCTATCACCATTCCTGCTCGGGTCTCAGGGAACTGGGCGTGCGCGAACAGCCGCGCAAACTGCTGGAATCGGTGCGCGGGCTGACGGTGAAGGACCTCGCCCATCCCGAGGAATGCTGCGGCTTCGGCGGCACCTTCGCGGTGAAATACCCCGATATCTCCGGCCGCATGGTTTCCGACAAGGCCGAGGACATCGAGGCCACCGGCGCCGATACGCTGCTGGCCGGCGATCTGGGCTGCCTGATGAACATGGCGGGCAAGCTGAAGCGGCGCGGCTCGGCGATCAGGGTGCGCCATGTGGCCGAACTGCTGGCCGGCGACACCGGTGCGCCCGCCATCGGCGAGGGCGAGTCGTGAGCGTCCATACCCCCACCAGCCACCGTTTCCCCGAAAATGCGCGCGAGGCGCTGGGCAACGAGACGCTGCAGCGCGGCCTCGCCTCCGCCAAGGTGGGCTTCCGCATCCGCCGCAGCGAGGCCGCCGCCCGCCTGCCCGAGTTCGAAACCCTGCGCGACGAGTCTCGCGACATCAAGAACCATACGCTGGCCCACATCGACCTTTATCTGGAGGCCTTCGAGAAAAGGGTGATCGAGCGCGGCGGCCATGTGCACTGGGCCGCCGACGCGGCCGAGGCGCGCGACGCGGTGCTGACGATCTGCCGCGCCGCCGGGGCGAAGAGTGTCACCAAGGGCAAGTCGATGATTTCGGAGGAAATGGGCCTCAACGCCTTCCTCGAGGAGAACGGCATCGAGCCGGTGGAGACCGATCTCGGAGAATATATCATCCAGCTCCGCCACGAGACCCCCAGCCATATCATCGCCCCGGCCTTCCACGTGTTGAAGGAACAGGTCATCGAGACCTTCCGGAAGGAGCATACCCACCTGGACCCGGACCGGGTGATCGAGGAAGCGCGCCAACTGCAGGACGAGGCGCGCCAGGTGCTGCGCGAACGCTTCCTGGCCGCTGACGTGGGCATCACGGGGGCCAATTTCCTGATCGCCGAGACCGGCTCCACTGTGATCGTCACCAACGAGGGCAACGGCGATCTGACCCAGACCCTGCCGCGCGTCCATATCGTGCTCGCCAGCCTGGAAAAAATTGTCCCGACGCTGGAGGACGCCTCGACGATCCTGCGCCTGCTGGCCCGCTCGGCGACAGGGCAGGAATACAGCTCCTACACCACCTTCTCCACCGGCCCGCGCCGCGGCGAGGATGCCGATGGCCCGCATGAATTCCACGTCGTGCTGCTGGACAACGGCCGCACCGACCTGATCGGCACGGAAATGCAGGAGGTGCTGCGCTGCATCCGCTGCGGCGCCTGCATGAACCATTGCCCGGTCTTCGGCGCGATCGGCGGCCACGCCTATGGCTGGGTCTATCCCGGCCCGATCGGCGCCGTGCTCAGCCCTTCGCTGATCGGGGTGGAGGAAGCCCATCATTTGCCCAACGCCTCGACCTTCTGCGGCCGCTGCGAGGCCGTCTGCCCGATGCGCATACCGCTGCCCAAACTGATGCGCCACCTGCGCGAGCGCGAATTCGAGAAGGGAATCCCGCCAGCAACCCTACGCTGGGGGCTGGCCGCGTGGGCCTGGCTGGCCAAACGCCCCGCCCTTTATGGGCTGGCGATGAGGCTGCCGGTGCGCCTGCTGGCCCTGCTGGCCGGGCGCAAGGGACGCTTCCGCCGGATGCCGCTGGCCGGCGGCTGGACCAGCCAGCGCGACCTCCCCGCGCCCCAGGGCCCGACCTTCCAGGCCATGTGGGACCGCAAGGGTGGCCGGCGGGAGGCATCGAAATGAGCAAGACTTCGCGCGAGACCATTCTCGGCAAGCTGCACGGCGCCGCGCAGCGCGATGGCGACGGCGCAGCCGCCCGCGCCACGGTCGAGGGCCGACTCAAGGGGCATCCTCGCGGCACCGTCCCCGCCCGCGGCAAGCTGGACCGGAAAGGCTTGGCAGATCTGTTCGCCACCCAGGCAACGGCCGTCGATGCGACCGTGGCCCGCGTTTCGGCGCTCGACGAGGTGCCTGCCGCGGTCGCGAACTATCTGCGCGGCGAGAATCTGCCCACTGCCTTGCGCATGGCGCCGGACCCGAAACTGGACGCCTGTGCCTGGGACAGGGCGCCGATGCTGGACATCAGCTACGGCAAGGCCCGGCCCGCGGACCCGGTCACCGTGACCGGTGCCTTTGCCGGGATCGCGGAAACCGGCACGCTGATGCTGCTGTCCGGGCCCGAATCTCCGACCACCCTGAATTTCCTGCCCGACACCCATATCGTCGTACTTCGCGCCGGCGAAATGGTCGGCGCCTACGAGGATGCCTGGGACAGGCTGCGCGCCACCGGCCGGCTGCCGCGCACGGTCAATTTCGTCACCGGCCCATCGCGCAGCGGCGATATCGAACAGACCCTGCATCTCGGCGCGCACGGGCCGCGCCGGCTGCATGTGATCATGGTCGAGGACGATGGCTGAGCGGCGCAAACCCGGCAATGACGATGCCGCCTTGTGGAAAGCGGTCACGAAGGATGTGAAGCCGATCAAGCACGCACCCTCCCCCAAGGCCAGGCCCGAACCCGCCGGGGAGCCCGCGCAGGCGAAGCCGAAAAAACCGGCGGCATCTCCGGCGCGCGCCGCCGCCGCCAGGCCCAAGGCCCCGCCTGCCCTGCCCGCGCGCGAGCTCAGCCATGGCCAGGCGGCCGGAGTCGACAAGCGCACCATGGACCGGCTGCGCCGCGGGCAACTGCCGATCGAGGCCGAGATCGACCTGCATGGCCACACCCAGGAAGAAGCCCACCGCGTGCTAAACGCCTTTATCGCCGGCCATGCCGCGGCCGGCCGGCGCTGCGTGCGGGTGATCACCGGCAAGGGCAGCTTCCGCGAGGGTGGCGGCGTGCTGAAGGTTGCGGTGCCCCGCTGGCTCAACGAACCGCCCCTGCAGGACAGCATCCTCGCCTTCACCCATGCCCGGCGCGACGATGGCGGCGAGGGCGCGCTCTATGTGCTGCTGCGGCGCAAACGGCCGCGGGCGCAGGCCGGATGACCCCCTTCGGCCGTAAAATCCGCGAGCTGCGCGAAAAGCGAGGGGTGAACCTTCAGGACTTGTCGTTGGCACTGGGCGTCTCGACCTCCTACCTGTCGGCCCTTGAACATGGCCGGCGCGGCCGCCCCAGCCGCGTGCGGGTCCACGAAATCTGCCAGTTTTTCAATCTGGTCTGGGATGAGGCCGACGAACTCCAGCGCCTGGCCCGCATCTCCCACCCCCGCATCACCGTGGACACGTCGGGCCTGTCGCCCGAAGCCACCGAACTCGCCAACGAACTGGCCCAGCAGATCAGGAAACTGCCGACCGAAAAGGTAAAGGCGCTGCTGGCGGCGTTGAAGGAGGGGTAAGGCGAACCGTCATTTCCGCATGATCGGAACGGCGGCGACCGCTGCGATGCCGGCCATGCCCGCCGCCAGCAGGAAGGCGTAGTGCAGATCGAGGCTTCCCACCGCTCCGGCAAGTGCTGCGCCCAGCGCTCCGACCCCATCCAGCAGCATGAAGGCAAGGCCAAGCGTTGTCGCTTCGCGCCGCTCGCCGAATTCGACCGCCGAGGCCAGAACCGAGGACCGGATGCCGTAAAGCGCGGCCACGGCGGCGATCAAGGCCAGGACAGCCACGCCCAGCGTCGCGCTCCAGGCAACTGCCATACAGGCCAGACCCGCGGCCAAGGTGCCGGCGATGAACACCGGTTTGCGGCCGGCGGTGTCGGACAGGCGGCCGACAAATGGCTGGAAAAGAGCGCCGACCATCACCATCGCGGAAAAGACGGCCCCGGTCTGCGCTAGCGACAGGCCGTGGACCCGCTGCAGGAACAGCGGTGTCATGGAGAGGATCGCCAGCAGCGACATGTTGTAGATACTGACCATACCGATCACACCCAGCCCGCGCGGCACCCGCCAGACATTCCACAGCGCCCGCAAATCCGCCAGTGAGATGGCGTGGTGCGGGGACGACGGCACCGAACCGGCGATGCGGAAGAAAGCGATACCCATAAGGATCGCGGGAATGGTGGAAATCTGCATGGCCACCCGCCAGTCAAACCAGGCCAGCAGAAAACCGATGCTGAGTGGCGCCAGAACTTCGGCAAACGCGCCGGTCATGGCGTGGATACCCAGCGCATGGGCACGCCGCGTCGGCAGACTCTGCGCCAATACGCCGGTAGCGATCGGATGCCAGGCGGCATCGCCGAGGCCGGCGAACGCCAGCATCAGGGCCAGGGTCCAGAACCCGGGCGCGAAAGAGGCGGCCAGGTAACCGATGGCCACCCACCAGAAGGTGCCCAGCAGCAACCGCCCGCGATTCGCCACGCGGTCCGCCAGCACGCCGGCCGGCAGGTAACCCAGCGCTGCGCCGAAATGGGCGATGGTGATCAGCAAGCCGACCTCGGCCGGCGACAGGTCCATGGTCGCCGCGATCGCCGGCGCGACGATCCAGATCGTGCTCGGCGCCCAGTCGTTCGCCAGATGGCCCATCGACAGCCAGGCCAGAAGCCCGCGATGGCTGGACGTATCGTCGCTCATGCCAGATCGCCCTCAGAATTGGTATCGCCCCCCGGGCCGACAGGTGAGCGTAACCAAACGATATCCTGAATTAGGGCGCTTGAAACTTACAAAATAAACTTGCTGAGATCCGATTCCTTGGCCAGGTCCTCGACCTGTTCGCGGACGTAAGTCGCGTCGATCGTGATCGTCTCGCCGCCGCGGTCTGTGGCGGTGAAGCTGATCTCTTCGAAGATCCGCTCAAGCACTGTGTGCAAGGGGCCAAATCGTTGAAACCCAGGGCCGGGATGCAAATATGTGAACCAAAGCTACATCGTCATGCGGGTTGCGACGAGGGTGCCTTGCCCCGGCCTTTGGCCGGAGCGAACATGACGGAGGAATCGCCATGAATGCAGCCGATATCATGACCACCGAGGTAATCTCGGTCAGCCCGACAACGACCGTAATGGACATCGCGAAACTTCTTCTGCAACACGGGATCAGTGCCGTGCCGGTGGTCGATGATGGGGGACGCCCCATCGGCGTCGTCAGCGAGGGCGACCTGATGCGACGGGAAGAGACAGGCACCGCAGGGCGCGCGCCCTGGTGGTTGCGGGCAATCACAAGCAACGTGGATTCTGCCAGGGAATTCACGAAAACACACGGCCTCACCGCACAGGATGTCATGACGCGCGAAGTAGTGCAGGTGCCCGAGGACGCGCCACTAAACGAGATTGCCATGCTTCTCGAAAAACACGGTATCAAGAGGGTGCCGGTGGTTCGCGAAGGCAAGATGGTGGGAATTGTCAGTCGGGCAAATCTGCTGCGGGCATTGACACTCGCAGCGCCCGCCGCACCCAGCGCCGACGACAGGGAACTACGGGGGAAGGTGTTGGCCACGCTGGAGGAGCAACCTTGGGAGGACGCGATCTATCCGACGGTCACGGTGAAGGACGGCGTGGCCCACATCTGGGCCGTTGTGCCATCCAAGGAGCAGGGCGAGGCCTTGCGTGTGGCCGCAGAAAACGTCCCGGGAATCCGGGGTCTCGAACTGAACGTCACGGTGCGGCCGAAGGTTTCCTATTTTTCCTGATTTGGTCCGCACCGCTGCTGCGGCGACCCGCGATCATAGGATAAACTTGCTGAGATCCGATTCCTTGGCCAGGTCCTCGACCTGTTCGCGGACGTAAGCCGCGTCGATCGTGATCGTTTCGCCGCCGCGGTCGGTGGCGGTGAAGCTGATTTCCTCGAGCAGGCGTTCCAGTACGGTATGCAGGCGCCGCGCGCCGATATTTTCGACGCGCGAGTTGATCTCCGCCGACAGGAAGGCGATCTCGTCGATGGCGTCGTCGGTGAAGTCCAGGGTCAGATCCTCGGCCCCCATCAGCGCCACATACTGCTTGATCAGGCTATTTTCCGGCTCTTTCAGAATCCGCACGAAGTCTTCGCGGGTAAGCGCCCGCAATTCCACGCGAATCGGCAGGCGGCCCTGCAGCTCAGGCAGTAGGTCCGACGGCTTGGCCAGATGGAATGCGCCCGAGGCGACGAACAGGATATGGTCGGTCTTGACCGAGCCATGCTTGGTGGCCACCGTGGTGCCTTCGATCAGCGGCAGCAGGTCGCGCTGCACGCCCTCGCGGCTGACGTCGGCGCCGCTGCGTTCGGCCCGCGCGGTGATCTTGTCGATCTCGTCCAGGAAGACGATGCCGTTCTGTTCCACCGCGTCCAGCGCGCTGCGCACCACCGTCTCGTCGTCCAGCAGCTTGTCGCTTTCCTCGGCCACCAGCACTTCGTAGGATTCGGACACCGACATGCGGCGCGGTTTCGTCCGTCCGCCCATCATCTTGCCCAGCATGTCGTTCAGATTGAGCATGCCCATCTGCGCGCCCGGCATGCCGGGGATGTCGATGGTGGACATGCCGCCCATGCCCGTGTCCTGGATCTCGATCTCGATTTCCTTGTCGTCCAGCTCTCCCTCGCGCAGCCGCTTGCGGAAACTCTGGCGCGTCGATGCGCTCGCGCCCTGGCCGACCAGCCCGTCCAGCACCCGCTCCTCGGCCGCCAGCTCGGCCTTGGCCAGCACCTGTTTGCGCAGGGCTTCGCGGGTCATGTGGATGGAAACCTCGGCCAGATCGCGCACGATCTGCTCCACATCGCGGCCGACATAGCCGACCTCGGTGAATTTGGTGGCTTCCACCTTGATGAAGGGGGCGCTGGCCAGGCGCGCCAAGCGCCGGGCGATTTCGGTCTTGCCGACGCCGGTCGGGCCGATCATCAGGATGTTCTTGGGCAGCACCTCCTCGCGCATTTCCTCGGGTAGCTGCTGGCGGCGCCAGCGGTTGCGGAGCGCAATGGCGACGGCGCGCTTGGCGTCGTTCTGGCCGACGATAAAGCGGTCAAGTTCGGAGACGATTTCACGGGGGCTGAAGGCGGTCATAGTTTCTCGACGGTGATGTTTTCGTTGGTATAGACGCAGATTTCGGCGGCGATCTTCATGGCGCGCCGGGCGATGTCCTCGGGCTCGAGCCCATCGACGGTGACAAGGGCGCGCGCCGCGGCCAAGGCAAAAGACCCGCCGGAACCGATGCCGATCAGCCCGTCCTCAGGCTCCAGGACGTCGCCGGTGCCGGTCACGACGAGCGAGACCTTCTTGTCGGCCACTGCCATCATGGCTTCCAGGCGGCGCAGGTAGCGGTCTGTGCGCCAGTCCTTGGCCAGTTCGACGCAGGCGCGGGTCAATTGGCCCGTATGCTGCTCCAGCTTGGCCTCCAGCCGCTCGAACAGGGTGAAGGCGTCGGCGGTGGCGCCGGCGAACCCGACGATCACGCCGCCGTCGCCCAGCGGGCGCACCTTGCGGGCGTTGGATTTGATCACGGTCTGGCCCAGGGTGACCTGGCCGTCCCCGGCGATCACGACGGAATCGCCCCTGCGCACCGAAAGGATGGTGGTGCCGTGCCACTGGCTGTTGTCGGACATGCAAAAACCCGCTGCGTATTTATCGGACGAGGCCCAAACAGGCCGCGCGAACCTATCCCATGTGGCGTTTCCGCGCCAGTAATCAAGGGATGTGCCGGGATGCTGGCGTTCGCGGTGTCCGGGTGCTAAAAGAGCGCCGCTTTCAGGAAATGGAGATTGCCATGCGGCAAGCCAGCATCGAGCGCAATACGCGCGAAACGCAGATCTCCGTCACCGTCGATCTCGACGGGACGGGCCGTTACGACGTGGCGACGGGGATCGGCTTTCTCGACCATATGCTGGAGCAGCTGTCGCGTCACAGCCTGATCGATCTTTCGGTCCGGGCCCAGGGCGACCTGCATATCGATTTCCACCACACCACCGAGGATACCGGCATCGCCATCGGCCAGGCGGTGGCGCGGGCGCTGGGCGAGCGCAAGGGCATCAACCGCTACGGCAGCGCGCTGATTCCGATGGACGAGACCCTGACCCGCGTGGCGCTGGACTGCTCCAACCGGCCCTGGCTGGTCTGGAAGGTCGCCTTCACCCAGCCCAAGCTGGGCGATTTCGATACCGAGCTGTTCCGCGAATGGTTCGGCGCCTTCGCCCAGAATGCGGGACTGACGCTGCATGTCGAATGCCTCTATGGCGTGAACAACCATCATATCGTCGAGTCCTGCTACAAGGCGCTGGCCCGCGCGTTGCGCCAGGCGGTCGAGATTGACCCGCGCCAGGCCGAGGCGATCCCGTCGACCAAGGGCGTGCTGGGCGGCGGTTCGGCATGAGCGTTGCCATCGTCGATTACGGGTCGGGCAATCTGCACTCGGCTGCGAAGGCGTTCGAGCGCATGGCCGACGAACCGATTCTGGTCACCGCCGACCCGGGCGTGGTCGCCGCGGCGGACCGCATCGTCCTGCCCGGCGTCGGCGCCTTCGGCGATTGCTGGGGCGGGCTCAATGCGCTGGACGGCATGGTCGGCGCGCTGGAACAGGCGGTGATTAGAGATGGGCGGCCGTTCCTGGGCATCTGCGTCGGCATGCAGCTTATGGCCACGCGTGGGCTGGAGCATGGCGAATGCCGCGGCCTGGGCTGGGTCGCCGGCGAGGTGACTCGGATCGAGCCCGCCGACCCGGCGCTGAAGGTGCCGCATATGGGCTGGAACGAGTTGACGGTCGAACGCGCGCATCCGGTTCTCGATCGCCTGCCGGCGGGTGCCCATATGTATTTCGTGCATAGCTATCAGTTCGTGGCGTGGGACCCGGCGCATGTGCTGGCGACCACCGATTATGGTGTGCCGCTGACTGCCGTGATCGGGCGCGATAACATGATCGGCAGCCAGTTCCACCCCGAAAAGAGCCAGAAAGCCGGCCTTGCCTTCATCGAGGCCTTTCTGCAATGGAAACCATGAACGAAGAAGTGCAAACCGAAGTCAGGCTCGTGGAATCGCTGGGCGGCCGCGAGATGGACGAACTTTGCGCCGCTACCGCGGCGGCGATCGAGGACGGCGGCGGATTCGGCTGGCTGACCCCGCCGCCACGCCAGGTGATGGAAACCTATTACAACGGTGTCGTCCTGGTACCCGGCCGCACGCTGTTCGTGGGGCTGCTGGACGGCGTGATCGCTGGGTCGGCGCAGCTCGGCCGACCGACCCGCAACAACGAAGCCCAGGCGGCGGCCTGCACCTTGATGAGTGCCTTCGTTGCGCCCTGGGCGCGCGGCCACGCACTGGCGCGCAAACTGACCGAGGCGGTAGAAGACCAGGCCCGCGCCGAGGGTTTCGGGATGATCAACCTGGACGTTCGCGAAACCCAGAGAGCCGCCGTGCATGTTTATGAAAGCATGGGTTACGTGCATTGGGGCTCGCATCCGCTCTATGCCCGGCTTGCCGATGGGACAATGGTGCCCGGCCGGTTCTATTACAAGGTTCTGGTCGGGGAATCCCCCGAGCCGACAGGCGGGGAACGGAACCAATGATTCTGTATCCGGCGATCGATCTCAAGGAAGGCCGCTGCGTGCGGCTGGTCCGGGGCGACATGGAACAGGCGACCGTGTTCAATGACGACCCGGCGGCGCAGGCCGGCAGCTTCGCCGACGCCGGCGCGTCCTGGCTGCATCTGGTGGATCTCGACGGCGCCTTCGCCGGTAAGCCGATGAACGCCAAGGCCGTCGAGGCAATCGTGAACGAGGTCGATATTCCGGTCCAGCTGGGCGGCGGCATCCGGACGCTGGAAACCATCGAAAACTGGCTGGGTTGTGGCGTGATGCGGATAATCCTGGGCACCGTGGCGGTCAAGGATCCCGACCTGGTGATGCAGGCCTGTCGCAAGTTTCCGGGCCACATCGCGGTCGGCATCGACGCGCGCGGCGGCCGGGTCGCGGTGGAGGGCTGGGCCGAGGAGACCAATCTCGGCGCCACCGAGCTTGCCCGCAGGTTCGCCGACACCGGCGTGGACGCCATCATCTATACCGACATCGACCGCGACGGCGTGCTGCAGGGCGCCAACATCCGGGCGACGGCGGACCTGGCGCGGGCGGTTCCGGTGCCGGTCATCGCGTCGGGCGGCGTTTCGTCGCTGGCCGACATCCGCGCGCTGATCGCGGAAAAACGCATCGCCGGGGCGATCATCGGCCGCGCGCTTTATGACGGGCGGATCGATCTCGGCGAGGCGCTGAAACTATGTTGAAAGTCCGCATCATCCCCTGCCTCGACGTCAAGGACGGCCGCGTCGTGAAGGGCGTGAATTTCGTCAATCTGGTCGATGCGGGCGACCCGGTGGAACAGGCGCGGGTCTATGACGCGGCCGGCGCCGACGAACTGACTTTCCTGGACATCACCGCCTCGTCCGACAATCGCGACACCATCCTCGACATCGCCGCCAGCACTGCCGAACAATGCTTCATGCCGCTAACCATCGGCGGCGGCGTGCGCACCACCGATGACATCCGTAAGCTGTTGCTGGCCGGGGCCGACAAGGTTTCGATCATGACGGCCGCGGTGAAACGTCCGGAACTGGTGGCCGAGGCCGCCGAACGGTTCGGCGCGCAATGCATCGTGGTGGCCATCGACGCGCGACGCTCGGGCCCCGGCAAATGGGAGGTCTTCACCCATGGCGGGCGCGAGCCCACCGGCATCGATGCGGTGGAATGGGCCAAGCGCGCGGCGGCCTCCGGCGCCGGCGAAATCCTGCTGACGTCGATGGACCGCGACGGCACCAAGGAAGGTTTCGATTGCGAACTGACCCGCGCCATCGCCGATTCCGTGACCATCCCGGTCATCGCATCGGGCGGCGTCGGCACGTTGGACCATCTGGTCGAAGGCGTGCGCGAGGGCCACGCGGCGGCGGTGCTGGCGGCCTCCATCTTCCATTTCGGAACCTATTCGATCGGGCAAGCCAAGGAACATATGGCCAAGGCGGGTGTTCCGGTAAGGCTGGACGGCTGACGCCGCCGGCATTTTCTGCTAGGCAAGCGCCATGAGCGAAATCGACGCAACCATTCTCGACCGGCTTTTCGCGACCATAGAGTCGCGCAAAGGCGCGGATCCTTCATCGTCATGGACGGCGAAACTGCTGGCCGGCGGGCCGGAGAAGATCGCCAAGAAGGTCGGCGAGGAATCCGCGGAAACCATCATTGCTGCCCTGTCGCAAGACGGAGACGCGCTCGCCAACGAAAGCGCCGACCTGCTCTATCATTTGCTGGTGATGTGGGCGGCCAAGGGTATCGCGCCCGAAGACGTGTGGCGTGCGCTGCAAGCCCGCGAAGGCATATCCGGGATTGAAGAGAAGGTGTCGAGGAACAAGGGATAATCAATGGCTTACGACGAAGACAACATTTTCGCGAAGATCATCCGCGGGGAAATTCCCTGCGACAAGGTCTATGAGGATGATTACGCGTTGGCCTTTCGCGATATCAACCCGCAGACGCCCACCCATGTTCTGGTGGTCCCCAAAGGGCCTTACATCTCATCCGACGATTTCACCGAGAAGGCCTCGGACGCGGAAATCGCCGGGCTGATGCGCGCGGTGGGCAAGGTGGCGCGCGATCTCGGCGCGGTGGAGGATGGTTACCGCATGCTGTCCAATCACGGCCGCGATGCGCATCAGGAAGTCGCGCATTTCCACATCCACATATTCGCCGGCAAGGATTTGGGCCGGATGATCAAGCCGGTGGGCAAGTAGGACGATCGGTCGCGCCGGTCAGTCGCTCTCGTGCGGCAAGCCACCATTGAGCACTGCGGCGTCCTCCGCATTGTCGCCGTCGGAAGCTGGCTTTTTCTGCTTTTCCTCGGCCTTCGCCGCTTTCTTGGCGGCCTTGGCGCGATCGCGCTCCTGGCGCTCGAACCTGTAGTTTGGCTTGCGGGGCATTGGGTTCCTTTCCGCTGCGGCGGTTTCTCCGCCGGTTTTGAACGCAGCGCGGTCGCGCCCAGGGCGGGCCCGCGCTGCGTTCAATCTATCTTTACCGGCGCATGCGCGCCCGGCGGGCTGGGCCGTCAGGCGACGAGGTTCTCGGCCGAACTCTTGCCGTCACGGCCGGGTACGACCTCGTAGGAAATCGTCTGGCCTTCCGAGAGGCCGGGCAGGCCGGCGCGCTCGACGGCGGAGATGTGGACGAACACGTCCTTCGAGCCATCGCTGGGCTCAATGAAGCCGAAGCCCTTGGCCGCGTTGAACCATTTCACGGTTCCTTTAGTCATAGTAGCATCCTTTCAGAATGAATGTCGACGCCGCGCGCAAACGCCCCGCGTCTCCGGGTGTCTTGGTCTCACGATGTCGAGGGGTAACGCCGCTAATCGCGGAAGGCGCCCAGAGGGATACGCCAGGACTGATAAAACCGATGGCGGTTAAATGGGGCTTTCGGCCCCGATATGCAAACGAAATCGACATTACGGCCGGCTGCGGCGGCCATCAGGACGCCCCCGCTTCGTGTTGCCCACTGCCTACCAGCGCACTTCAACATGCTGACGATAGGCCTCTCGTTCGCGAAGGCGTTCGTGCCAGGCTTGCAGGTTCGGCAAGTCCGGCCGGCCGGGAAGATCCATCGCGTAATAGCGATACAGCGTCGCGCCCGCCGGGATGTCGCCGATGGTAAGCTGGTCGCCCGCTACAAAGGGGCGGTTTTCCAGATGCGCATCGAGCCGCTGATACAACGCACCCAGCCGCTTCACCATGGTCAGCACGCGCTGGACGTTCTGCTTCGGTGGCGGCGTCCTGGCCACGGCCTGGAAAACCCGCAGGAATACCGGCTGCAACAGGCTATGACTCCACTCCGCCCACTGGTCGGCCGCAGCGCGCGCCGCCGGGTCTTCCGGCCACAGCCCGCCGGCGCCGTATTTCGCCGCCAGATAGCGCATGATCGCGGCGGACTCCCATACCGCGACGCCGTCGTCGTCGATCACCGGGATGGTGCGGTGCGGGTTCATCGCTGTGAATTCCGGTGTATCCAGCCCGCCGGCCTTGCCGCCGGCATCGTGGCGCTGATGCTCCAGCCCCAACTCGCCCACGGTCCACATGACCTTCTGGACATTGATGGAATTGGCGCGGCCCCAGATCTGCAGCATGTCGGTTCAATCTCTTGGGTTAGCGCGGATTCACGGGGTCGATCGTGATTATGGTCGATCCCGACCCGCTTTAGGCAAAAACAGGCCCGGCGCGGCGGCCCGGCAAAATCTGGCCCGCACCATAACGAAAATGCGCGGCGGTGCAAGCAAGAGAGCGATGTGCAATCGAGACCGGCATGGTGCGCGATGCGGGGCCTCTGTCTGCTTCGCCGGCGCCGGGCGGAAATGATCGACCACGGCGCCGGGGCTGCACCCGGCGTGCCGCGAGTTGTCTGTTTGTTAAGGGATTGTGGGGTATTCATCGCCCAACAGCCGAAAACGGAACCCACAATGAATGGGCGTAAAATACCAAGCCACTTGCCGCGCGCAGCTCCTGGGCGCAGCGGCGATGGCTTTCCTGCAGCAGTGGTGGCGTCGCGAGGCAATTTTCGATGCAAGTGAAAAGGGATGATGAATGACGGCGCAGCGCAACTGGTTTCTGCTTGGTGTTTTCCTGGTCAGCGCGAGCGTGTTGATGGTGCAGCTGTTGCTGTCGCGAATATTCTCGGTAACTGCTTGGTACCATGTCTCCTTTCTGGTCATAAGTATCGCAATGTTTGGAATGACCGCAGGTGCCGTCAAGGTGTACCGGGGGGATGCAGAAGCGCAGCGCAGGACGCTCTCCGATCTGGTCACAAGAAATGCATTCTGGTTCGGAATTTCCCTCGCTGGTGCCGCAATGGTTTCGATGGCGGTTCCGATCGTCGACAGCAGCGTCATGTTGACCGCGATTTTTCTACCGACAGTAGCAGCCCTTACGAGCCTTCCCTTTTATTTTGCAGGCGTGGTCATCTCGCTCTGTCTTACCCGCTCCCCCTATAGGATTGACGTGGTCTACGGATACGACCTGCTGGGCGCAGCGGCCGGATGCCTGATCGCGCTGTTGCTGATGGAGATGATCGACACCCCTTCGGCGCTGTTTCTCGTCTGTGCGATTCCTGTGCTGTCCGGGTTCTGTTTTATTCGCGCCGCCTCCGGGCCGGCGAGCGATCAGCCGAGTTTCGACAAACGGTTTCTCGTGGGAGGCGCGGCGCTGCTCTTGGCCATCGGGTCGTTCAATGCCATCAGCGAGAGGCCGATCATCTACCCCCTCTTTCCGAAGGGCGTTGCGACGCCACAGGTGGCGCTGGATCTCGATCGCTGGAACAGTATTTCCCGGGTCACGGTATCGACGGAATACCAGGACGCGAAGCCGTTTGCATGGGGCTATTCGAGCAGATTCCCGGACTCGGCCCGCGCGACCTATCGGCATCTCGTCATCGACGGAAACGCCGCGACGCCGATTACCCGGTTCGATGGAAGCGATTTCGGGAGTCTCGGTTATCTGGCGTATGACATCACGTCACTCGCTTATCGCCTCCCGAACTTGCAACGCGCCGCCATAATTGGCGTTGGCGGTGGCCGGGATGCTCTGACAGCCAAATATTTCGGGGTCGATTCTGTCGTCGCGCTGGATGTCAATTCAACGCAGATCGACCTGCTGCGAGACGATCCCTACTATCGAACTTACGCAGGGTTCGACAAGCTGCCCAGCGTCGAATTGATCAACAGCGAAGCGCGCAGTTGGTTCAGTCGAAACCGGAACGCTTTCGACATTGTCCAGATGAGCATGATCGACACTTGGGCGTCGACCAGCGCGGGGGCTTTCGCGCTGTCGGAAAACGGCCTCTATACGGTTGAGGCCTGGGGTGTTTTCCTTGATGATCTCGCCGAAGGCGGGGTGTTCACTGTCAGTCGCTGGATAAGCGAGCCAGACCTGGCTGAAACCGGGCGCTCTTTGAGCCTTGCGGTCGCGGCGCTGATCGAGCGCGGCGTGGCGGATCCGCGGGCGCATATCTATCTCGCGGGAACCACCCATCCGCCGCGGAATCTTTCGACCTTGATCGTGGCGCGCGACCCACTGACAGGCGCACAGCTGGATGCGCTTGACCTGGCGGTCGATGAGTTGGCTTTTAAGGTAATCGTTTCGCCACGCCGGGGCACCGGCGACCAGATGCTGCAAGGCATTGTGGAGGCCCGGAGTCGCGAAGAACTAAGGGCCGCGACGTCCCACAGTTTCCTGAAGCTGTTTCCGCCGACCGACGCCCAGCCGTTCTTTTTCAATCAGGCGCCGCTCGACAGCCCGCTCGAACTGTTCAGGATGGCGAAGGAGCGCAATTTCCGGATCGTTCCCGGCCATGTCAGGGCGTCGCTGAATCTTGTATTCGTCATTCTATTCTCGGTTTTCGTGGTCGTGGCGGTGATCATTTTGCCGTTGCGACGCTCTGTCAACTCGGTCGACGGCGCGACCCTGTTGGGCGGCACGGCGTATTTTTTCCTGATCGGGCTGGGATTCATGTTTCTGGAAATCAGCCTGTTGCAGACAATGGGATTATATCTTGGTCATCCCAGCTTGAGCTTGGCCGTGGTGTTGTTCAGCCTGATTCTTTCCGCGGGAATTGGCAGCCTGATATCCGGCCGGGCGCGGCTGGAAAACCGAAACCGCATTGTTGCCTGGGCGATGCTAACCTCGGCCTATTTCCTGGTCATGGGCCTCTCGATCCACTGGATATTCTTCGAACTCATGGAACTGACCCTGGCCTTCAGGGCGCTCACCTGCCTGGCCCTGACCATCCCCGGCGGCATCCTGCTCGGTTTCGGCTTCCCGACCGGGATGGCTCTTTGCCAGCGGCGTGACAACCGGATCACACCGTGGCTGTGGGGCATCAACGGTGCCGCCGGCGTGCTGGGAAGCGCCGTCGCCATAGCAACGAACATCACCTTCGGTCTCGACCATACAATGATGCTGGGCGCGCTGTGCTATGCGCTTCTGTTGCCCGCCGCCCTGCTTCTGTCCAGGCCGCGGAGCCATGCCACCCAACCGCTGGCGCCCGTTACCGTTTCTTAGCGTCCCGGGCCGCGCCCGTTCGCCTGACCACCAAGGCCGAGTTCCGGCACGGCCCTCGAAAACCGGTTCCGCAACGCAAAAACCTAACGGGCTGCGCCTTGCAGGGCCGGTTGAACCCCATGTTGAGCGGTGAAGTCCCTGACGGCTCGAATCGTGGACGGCGCGTACAGGATCTGACGGTGTCCCAGGCTGTCAGCGGGCAGCAGGGTTACATGGCCGCCGAGCGCCTGGTAGGCGGTAGCCTGCTCGAAGGAAACGTCTTCGTCGTCGCGGGAATGGATGACCAGGATGGGACGGTGGATTTCGCCATATAAGCGGTTGCCGTCGAATTCGCTGAGTCTGCGGCCGCCGACTTCCGCCAGGGCACCTTCGAAAACGGCCTGCGCGCGCGGCCCAAGGCCGATCCTCCGCCCAAAGCTGGTGGTGAATTCGTTGAACGCGTTCGGCGCAGCGATCAGTGCGATGCGCTCCACGCCCAGGGCGGACTTCATCGGTGGGCGGCCCTGCACGGCTATCCCGATCACCAAGCCGCCGAAGCTGTGCCCGACGAGCGCCTCGACAGGCCCGACCTCGGAGGCAACCGCCTGCAACGCGGCCGCGCAAACAAGCCCGTTGGTTTGGCGGCCTTCGGACCGGCCATGTGCCGGCAGATCGAAACAGACGACGTCGAAGCCCTCCGCCGTCAACGGCCTGATGAATCCGGCCATGAAGGCGGCCCGGCCCATCCAGCCATGGACAAGGATCACCGTGCCGCGCTTTGGCGCAACTTCGGCGCCACGGAATCTGTAGGCCTGGACGGTCCCGCCGGGATATTGAACCGGAAACGCCTCGCCCCTGTCGAGATGCTTCTGCGCGCGCCTTATCAGCTCGTTCTCTTGCCTGTTGAAAGCGCCGGGTTTGTGCGGCGTGAGGAACAGCCATGACGCCCATCGCCCGGCCAATCCCGGTGCGACGGCGCTCGCGGCGCCTATGGCGGCCTTCAGCATTCCTGTTCCAAGGCTTCCCATCGGCCGGAATCCCTGATAATATTGTTCATGGTTGAACATCATAGTTCAGAGCTGAACAAATATCAAGGCCCGCCCTGGAATATTCCGGGATTTGAGGTCTGGCTGACCATCGCCCGCACCTATCAGCTATGCGAACGCGCGATTTCCCAAAGGGTGGCGCCGCTCGGCATATCGCTTGCCCAACACGATGTGCTGGCCAATGTGGTGCACTCTCCGGGCCTGACCCAGCAGGAGATCGCCGACCGCCTGCTCGTCGCGAGAAGCAATGTCAGCATGCTGCTGTCGAGCATGGAAAAGACCGGGCTTCTGAAACGGGTCAGGGACAGCGACGATGGCCGCATTCGCCGGGTGTTCGCGACCCCGCATGGCCGCAAAATCGCCGAGGCCACGTTGGCCGCCCAGGCCGACGTCGTCGAGAGGATGATTTCGGCGATCGAGCAGACCGAACTCATCGCGATCGGCGCCGCCATGGAGAAGGTTGAAAAGGCGCTGCAGTTGGTGCTTCAGGACGGAGCCCCGAGAAAGCAGCCGTAACATCCGGGGACAATGCGTAATTGCGGTTCAGGCAGGTTCTCTCCGGCCAAAGCTTCGGAGTCTGAGTGCCCCTTAACCGAAAGCGGGGCACAACCCAAGCCGCCGGGTGTGACATTCCAGAATGGGCGAGGGTGTTTTATTTTCCAAGCGGGGGGTCAGCGAAAAAGGGCAACTCCCTCACCTTCCTGGCGCGATCCGCCGATAACTCAACGCCTCCGCCACATGGATGCGGCGTACGTCGGCCGAGCCGTCGAGGTCGGCCAATGTCCGCGCCACCCGCAGGACGCGGTGATAGCCGCGGGCGGTCAGGCGTAGCGCCTCCGATGCCTCGGCCAGCAGTTTGCGGCCGGGCTCGTCGGGGGTGGCGACCTCTTCCAGCAATTTGCCGTCGGCCTGGGCGTTGGTGCGGATGCGGCGGTCTTCCGGCAAATGGGCGAAGCGCTTGGCCTGTATGGCCCGCGCCGCCTCCACCCGTTCGCGGATTTGCGCCGAACCCTCGGCCGGCGGCGGCAGGCTGAGGTCGGCGGGGTTGACCGCCGGCACGTCCACATGCAGGTCGATGCGGTCGAACAGCGGGCCGGAGATCTTGGCCTGGTAATCCTGGGCGCAGCGCGGGGCGCGGGCGCAGGCGATCGACGGGTCGTCGAGATGGCCGCAGCGGCAGGGATTCATCGCCGCGACCAGTTGGAAGCGGGCCGGATAGGTGATATGCGCGTTGGCCCGGGCCACCGCGACGGCGCCCGATTCCACCGGCTGGCGCAGCGCCTCCAGCGTCGGGCGCTGGAATTCCGGCAACTCGTCCAGGAACAGCACGCCGTTATGCGCCAGACTTACTTCTCCAGGCCTGGCGCGGGTTCCGCCGCCCACCATGGCGGCCAGCGAGGCCGAATGATGCGGGTCGCGGAAGGGCCGGCGGCGCGACAGCCGTCCGTTGCTCAGCATCCCGGCGATCGAATGGATCATGCTGACCTCCAGCGCCTCGCGCGGATCCAACATCGGAAGAATCCCCGGCAAGCGCTGCGCCAGCATGGATTTTCCGGCGCCGGGCGGGCCGATCATCAGCAGATTGTGGCCGCCCGCGGCGCAGAGTTCCAGGGCGCGCTTGGCGGTCTCCTGCCCCTTGATGTCGATCAGGTCGGGCGCCATCCCGTCGTCTTCCGCCAGCAGCGGTTCCGGCGGGGTCAGCACCTGGGTGCCCTTGAAATGGTTGATAAGGGCGATCAGCGAGGCCGGGGCCAGCACCTCGATGCCGTCGGCCCAGGCGGCCTCGCCCCCCGTCGCCGAGGGGCAGACGATGCCGCGGTCGTTGGCCGAGGCGGCGATTGCGGCCGGCAGCACGCCGGCGACCGGGGTAATCGCGCCGTCCAGCGCCAGCTCCCCCAGCGCCATGTAGCGCATCATTTCATCGCCCGGCACCACCCCCATCGCCACCAGCAGGCCCAACGCGATCGGCAGGTCGAAATGGCTGCCCTCCTTCAATACGTCGGCCGGCGAAAGATTGACCGTGATTCGCTTGGGCGGCAGAGCCAGCCCCATCGCGCCGAGCGCAGAGCGCACCCGCTCCCTGCTTTCGGCGACCGCCTTGTCGGGCAGGCCGACGATGGTGAAGGCGGGCAGCCCGCCGGACATCTGCACCTGGACGTCGATATCCAGCGTGTCGATCCCCTGAAACGCGACGGTGGCGACTCGCGCGACCATGGCCTGGCGCCCCTTCCCTGTTCTCGTGGCAAAACACACTGTATGCAGAACGAAAGCAGAACACCAGCACAAACTAACGAAAATGACTCTTTATACGGGTGAGGGTGCCAAGATTTTCGAGTCGCTCAGAGAGTCGCTGAGGGCCCCCTGGCGGATTTTTCAACCCGCGATTCGCGACTGCTCAATGCGAATCAGCGGGCTCCAGAGGCGGTTCTAGGGCATATGCGGTGTTTTCCCCAAGGTTATCCACAAGATGTGGGTCGTATTCGCCTGATCGGCCCTGCCGGTTTACAGATTAGGCTTCCCTGTCGAGAGCCGCCGCGCCATATATGCGGCCATGGCAAGAAAGTTCACCGACGGCAAGCTGGTCATCGCCAGCCACAACAAGGGCAAGGTCGTCGAGATCGCCGACCTGTTGAAATATTTCGGCGTCGAAATCGTCTCCGCCGAGTCCCTCGGCCTGCCCGAACCGGAAGAGACCGGCGCGACTTTTGTCGAGAACGCGCTGTTGAAGGCGCATGCGGCGGCGCAAGGGTGCGGCCTGCCGTCGCTGGCCGACGATTCGGGTCTGGCGGTGCATGCGCTGGGCGGCGAGCCGGGGATCCATTCCGCGCGCTGGGCCGAAACGCCAACCGGCCGCGACTTCCGCGTCGCCATGGAACGGGTGGAGCAGGCGCTGGGAGGCAAGGCCGACCGGACGGCGCATTTCGTTTGCGTACTCGCGCTGGCCTGGCCCGACGGGCATGCGGAAACCTTCGAAGGGCGCGTCGACGGCACGCTGGTCTGGCCGCCGCGCGGCGAATACGGCTTTGGCTACGACCCCATCTTCCGGCCCGATGGCTACGACATCGTGTTCGCCGAGATGGCGCCGGGCGACAAGCACGCGATCAGCCACCGCGCGGACGCCTTTGCCAAACTCGTCGCCGCCTGTTTCAGGGGCGCAGCCGGGTGAGCGAGACTGTCCCGGCGGGGTTCGCGGTCTATGTCCATTGGCCGTTCTGCCTGTCGAAATGTCCCTACTGCGATTTCAACAGCCATGTCCGCGAGTCGGTGGACCATGACCGCTGGCGCGCGGCGCTGCTGCGCGAGATCGATCACGCCGCCGAAATCGAGGCGCAAGAGGCCGGCCCCGCGACCAGCATCTTTTTCGGCGGCGGCACGCCGTCGCTGATGGAACCGGCGACGGCCGGGGCGGTTATCGAACGGGTGGCCGAACGCTGGGGACTGGCGGCCGATGCGGAAATAACGCTGGAGGCCAATCCGACCTCGGTGGAGGCGGCGAAACTGGGTGATTTCCGCGCCGCCGGTATCAATCGGCTGTCGCTGGGAGTGCAGGCGCTGGATGATGGATCGCTGAAGGCGCTGGGCCGGCAGCATGACGCGGCCGGCGCGCTGCAGGCGGTGCGGACGGCCGCCAAATTGTTCGATCGCTATAGTTTCGACCTGATCTATGCGCGGCCCGGCCAGACGGAGGCAACCTGGCGGGACGAGTTGGGCCGCGCACTGGCGGAGGCCGGCGACCATCTGTCGCTCTATCAGTTGACCATCGAGCCCGGCACCGCCTTCCATACCCTGCATCAGCGTGGGGAACTTGAAATACCGGACGAGGATGACGCGGCAAATCTCTATGAATTAACACAGGAAATGCTGATCGAAGCAGGAATGCCGGCATACGAGATTTCAAATCACGCCCGGCCCGGCGGCGAGTCACGCCATAACCTCGCCTATTGGCGCTACGGGAATTATGCGGGCATCGGGCCGGGCGCCCATGGCCGCAGTTCCGCGGACGGGCGAACAACGGCCTTCCGCCGTCACCGCGCGCCCGAACGATGGCTGGACCTGGTGGAATGCGCCGGCCACGGCACGGGAGAAAGCCGGCCGGTCGAGCCCGGGCAGCGCATTGCCGAAATCCTGATGATGGGGCTGCGCTTGACCGAGGGTGTCGACCAGGCGCGGTTTGCCGCCCAAACGGGCGAAACTCTCGCGACCGCCCTGGATGCCGGGCGACTGGCCGACCTTACGGATGAGAATCTTCTCGAGCTGGACGAAATCGGCTTGCGCGCCACGGCCGACGGGCGGCAGCGCCTGAACGCGCTGCTCGCCCACCTGCTGAATTAGATAATCCCGATCTAGTTGATCGGCACCTGGAAGCTGTCTTCCGCCGGCTGGATCGTGCGAAAGCCGTCCGGCGTGACCTCGTGGATCGCATAGGCGCGCTCCACGATGCCGTCGACCCGCAGCCGGAAGATGCCGTCGACGCCCCTGAAGCCGTTCGAATCGGTCAGGGCCGACGCCGAAAAGTCGGTTGCCGCCGGCGACTGCGCCAGCACCGACGCCATCGCCGTCGCATCATAGGCCAGCGAGGCCAGGCGCGGCGGGGTGTAGCCGAAAGCCGCCTTGAAGCGGACCTCGAATTTCTTGCGCTCCTCGACCGGCGGTGCTGCGAACCATGCGCCCTGTACGGCCTGTTCGGCCGCGATTTCCGGTGTCTCGTCCCAGGCGCGCAGGCCCAGGACCCGCACGGCCGGCTGTTCGACATCGTAGAAATTCAGCAGGGCGGCCAGCGTCCGAAGGTTCTGGCCGGCATCGGGCAGAACCACGGCGTCGAACGGTGCCTCGCCGACGGTATCGAGCGTTTCCAGCTTGGCCAGCGCCCGCCGGGAGACGTCGTCCTGTTTGCCCTCCAGCGCCGCCATTTGCTGCAGCAGGGCCTCGCGCCGCTGGTCGTAGTCGGTCAGCGCCCGGACCTGTTCGGAAAAATCGGTCGCTGACGGATCGTAATAGCTCGTCCGGGTCACCACCGCGCCGCGCCGCTCCGCCGCTTGATAGAGCGAGTCGACGACGAGTTCGCCATAGCCGTTGGACGGCGCCGCGACGCCATAGCTTCCCAACCCTTGGCCCGCCGCGTAGTCGACAATCGCGTCGACCTGCTGGTCCGGCGCGAAGCCCAGGACATAGATGCCGTTGCCGGCGACGCGCTTGGAGTTCGAGAATGAAACGACATTGATATCCGAAATCCGCGTCTGCGGCGCCACCTTGGCCACCGAGTCGGCCAGCAGCGGGCCCAACACCAGCTTGGCGCCCCGGCCCATCGCGCGGGCGGCCGCTTCCTCGGCGCCCTCCGGCGTGCCCTTGGTGTCGTAGGGCAGCAGAATGAAATTCTGCCCCGCCACTTCGAAGACAGCCAGCTGCGCCGCATCCAGCATGGCCTTGCCCAGCTCGCCACGCGGGCCGCTGAGCGGCAGCAGGATGGCGACGGGTACGCCTTGAGCCGGTGGCGCGCCTTTCTCGCCGGGCCTGAAGATGGCGCGCCCCTTGGGCGTGATCTCAAGTTCGAGATCCGCAAGCGGCGGCAGGCTCGGCGCGGCGGGCCAGGGCGGACTTGGCTTGCGCAGCTTGTTGCGCTGTGCATTCAAATCCACCGGTTCCCTGGTTGCCCCGCCCGACCCGTCGGCGGTACAACCGGTCAGGACAATTGCAATGCCAACCGTGGCGACGAGAGCGAATCGTGTCGAAGAAAAGCGACGAAGACAGGACAGCATGTATTGGCGACTCCGCCAGTGTAATTGCTAATGAAAAAACCCGAACCCAACGTAGCGGCCAAAAGGCCGAAAGTAAACTATTGCCGGGGCTTTACATCGTTGCGACGCCCATCGGCAATATTCGCGATATTACCCTGCGCGCCCTCGATGTCCTCGCCGGCGCGGATGTTCTCGCCTGCGAGGATACCAGGGTAACGCAAAAGCTGCTCCGCACCTATGACATTACTGCGGCAAAAATCTTTCCATATCATGAACATAATGCGGAAACTGTGCGTCCGAAGCTGATGGCGCGCCTGCGCGCGGGAGAAAGAATCGCCCTGATAAGCGACGCCGGGACCCCCCTTGTGTCCGATCCCGGCTACAAGCTGGTACGCGAGGCGGTGGAAGAAAATATTGCCGTTTTCGCCGTGCCGGGCGCCTCGGCCAGTCTCGCGGCGCTGGTTTCGGCGGGCTTGCCGACCGACCGGTTCCTGTTCGCCGGCTTCCTTGCGCCGCGCCGGGCCGCCCGGCGGCAGTCATTGCAGGAGGTCGCCGACGTTCCCGCCAGCCTGGTGTTTTTCGAATCCGCCCGGCGGCTGGCGGAAAGCCTGGTCGACATGACCGAAATATTCGGCCCCCGGCCGGCGGCGATCGCCCGGGAACTGACCAAGCTGCATGAGGAAATCCGCCGCGGTCCGCTGGACGAACTGGCGGCGCATTACGCGGTGGCCGGCGCCCCGAAGGGTGAAGTCGTTGTCGTTGTGGGGGCGCCGGGGAAGGAGGCGCCGACGGTCGATGTCGACGGGCTGCTGTTGGATGCCTTGCGCGAAATGAGCCTGCGCGACGCCGCCGCGGCGGTCAGTGAGGCCAGCGGCCAGCCACGCCGCAAGGTCTATGCAAGGGCGCTGGAATTGTCGAAAAATCGCCGCAAGGACGGCGGCGGATGAACCGCGAAGGCAGGCAACGGGCCTGGCGGCGAGGCTGGTCGGCCGAGACGCTTTGCGCCATTGCGCTCAGGCTGCGCGGCTACCGGATCCTGTCCCGGCGTCTGCGGACCCCGGTCGGCGAGATCGATATCCTGGCCCGCCGCGGCCGGATACTGGCGGTCGTCGAGGTCAAGGCGCGTGAGGACTTCGCCAGTGCGGCCGAGTCGGTGACCGATCGGCAGAAGCAACGGCTGATCCGCGCAGCGGGCTGGGTGGTTTCGGGCCGGCCGGACCTTGCATCGCTGGCGCTGCGATTCGACGTGATGCTGGTGGCGCCGCGGCGTTTGCCCAGGCATGTGGTTGACGCTTGGCGAGCGGACGCGCAATGGCTACAGTCCCGGGGCAATATCTCCTGGTAACGAATTCCGCACGGGTCTGGAATATGGCGAATCGAAAGACTGCCCCGAACGCACTTGCCGCCCTAGCCTTCGCCATGGCCCTTTCCCTTCTGCTCGGCGGCTGTGCGCCGCTGGTGCTTGGCGGTGCGGCGGTCGGGGCCACCGTTGTGGCGCAGGAACGGCCCGTGAAGGAAGCCTTTTCCGATACGGCAATCCAGGCCAGCATCGACAAGAAGCTGCTGGAATTCAGCGTCGATATATTCCAGAAAGTCGACATTTCCGTGGTCGAGGGCAAGGTGCTGCTTACCGGCCTCGTCCCGGAGCCGCAAAACAGGCTGGATGCGACGCGCATCGCCTGGCAGGCCGACGGCGTCAAGGAAGTGATCAACGAGATCGAGATCAAGGACAAGAGCACGCTAGGCGACGCGACCCGCGACACATGGATCACCACCAAGCTGCGCAGCAAGATAACTTTCGATGGCCAGATCAGCGGCATCAACTACACGATCGATACGGTGAACCAGAAGATCTACCTGACGGGCATCGCGCAAAGCCAGGCGGAGCTCGACCGCGTAACCGCCTACGCGCATGATATCGCCTATGTCCGCGGCGTCGTTTCCTACGTCCGGGTCAAGGAGCCGGCGCCCCGAACCGTCGGCGATGGCGGCTGAACCGTGGCCGGAAGGGACAAGACCAGGGCCCTGCTGCGCCGGCTGGGCGAATCCCCGGACGAAGACATCCACATTGCCGAAGCGGCGCTGTTGCTGGCATCGCTCGACCGGCCGGGGGTGGCGCTCGGCCGATACCGCGATCATCTGAAACTGATCGCCGCCGATCTCGCCAAGGCGGCGCAAGGCCTCGATACGCTTGAACAGCGCGTGACGGCGCTCAACAACGCCATATTCGTCACCTACGGCTATGAGGGCGATCGGCGCACCTATGACGACCTGCAAAACGCCAATCTGATTCGAGTGATCGACCGCCGGCGCGGCCTGCCGGTGGCGCTCGGAATATTGATGATAGACGCTGCACGGGCACAGGGATGGGATGTCGCCGGCCTGCGCTTCCCGGGCCATTTTCTGTTGCGCATGGAACATCAGGGACAGCGCGCCATCCTCGACCCTTTCGAAGGGGGCCGGAAGAGGACGGCCGCGGATTTGCGTTCGCTGCTGCGCGCACAGGGCGACGACGACGCCGAGCTTCGCCCGGCGCATCACGAGGCCGCCGACGACCGCGAAATTCTGGTGCGGCTGCAAAACAACATAAAATTGCGCCAGACACAGCGCGGCGACAATATTGCGGCAGCCGCCACGCTGGATACGATGCTGTGGATCGCCCCGCAGGACAAACATTTGTGGCGCGAAAAGGCGCTGCTGGCGGCCCAGCTGGGCAGGATTGACGGCGCGGTCGAGGCGCTGGAGGAATATATCGAGCGGGAAACGCTGGACCGACCGCGCCATGATGCGGCGCTGTTGTTGCAGAAACTCCGTGGACAGTAGGCCCGAACCGGGCTAAAGCGCGGGCAATACAAATTTTTCTTCATGCCGGAGGAGTCCATGAGCCTTGCCGTCGCCATTCAGATGGACGCCATCGAATCGATCGATATCGACGCAGACAGCAGCTTCGTGCTGGTGATGGAGGCGCAGCGCCGCGGCCATGCGCTTTACTACTACCTGCCTCATGCGCTGACCTTCGAGGACAGCCGCCTGTACGCGCGCGCACAGGCGCTTCAGGTCCGCCGCGAAAAGGGCAATCATTTCACCCTTGGCGCGGCCGAAAGGCTCGATCTGGCGACCATGGATGTCGTGTTGATGCGCCAGGATCCGCCCTTCGACATGGCCTATATCACCGCCACCCACCTGCTGGAGCATATCCACCCGGCGACCCTGGTGGTCAACGACCCGATATCGGTGCGCAACGCCCCGGAAAAACTGTTTGTAACCCATTTCCGCGAACTGATGCCGCCGACCCTGATTACCAGCAGTCGCGAGGAAGTTCTGGAATTCCGCCGCGCGCATAAGGACATCATCGTCAAGCCGCTGTTCGGCAATGGCGGCGCCGGCGTATTCCATGTGCCGCCAGAAGACGAAAACCTCGGCGCGCTTCTGGAATTGTTCACCGAGCTCTATCGCGAGCCGCTGATCGTGCAGAAATATCTGCCGGCGGTGCGCAAGGGCGACAAGCGGATTATCCTGGTGAATGGCGAACCGGCCGGCGCCATCAACCGCGTTCCCCTGCCTGGCGAGGCGCGTTCCAACATGCATGCGGGCGGCAAGCCGGCAAGATCGACCCTGACCAGCCGCGAGCGCGAAATCTGCGAGGCGATCGGGCCGACCCTGGTGGAAAGGGGGTTGATCTTCGTCGGCATCGACGTGATCGGCGACTGGCTGACCGAGATCAACGTGACCTCGCCCACCGGCATCCAGGAAATCAATCGTTACGACAACGTATCGATCGAAGGGCGGATCTGGGACGCCATCGAGGACCGGCTGTCGGAAACCGTCACGCGCCTGCCGGCGTAAGGGCCGCAATACCGAGCAACCTTGTCCTTCGAGACGCGGCTTCGCCGCTCCTCAGGACGAGGTCGCTCCGCATCTAGTGCCAGACAACGTCCCTTACAGGCCCAACGCGGCCCGCTGAGACGCGGCCAGTTCGTCGATGCCCTTGCGGGCCAGCACCATCAACTGATCGAACTGTTTCTGGCTGAAAGGCTCGGCCTCGGCGGTGCCCTGCACCTCGACGATGCCGCCGGACGCGGTGAAGACGAAATTCGAATCCGCCTCGGCGGTCGAATCCTCGGCGTAATCAAGGTCGAGGATGGCCTCACCCCGCCACAGGCCGCAGGACACGGCCGCTACCTGGTCGCGCAACGGGATTTCCTTGATCGCGCCAACCGTCTTCATATGTTCGAAGGCCTGGTGCAGCGCCACCCAGGCGCCGGTGATCGCCGCGGTGCGGGTGCCGCCATCGGCCTGCAGTACGTCGCAATCGATCGTGATCTGCCGCTCGCCGAACCCGTCCAGTCGGGTCACGGCGCGCAAGCTTCGCCCGATCAGCCGCTGGATTTCCTGGGTGCGGCCGGTCTGCTTGCCCCGCGCCGCCTCGCGGTCGGTGCGCGACCCGGTAGAGCGCGGCAGCATGCCGTACTCGGCGGTGACCCAGCCCCGGCCCGAATTGCGCATGAAGGGCGGCACGCGCTCGATGACGCTGGCGGTGCAGAGCACGTGGGTGTCGCCGAACCGCGCGAGGCACGAGCCCTCGGCATGTTTGGCGAAGCCGGGCTCGAGGACAACCTTGCGCATTTCGTCGGCCGCGCGGTTCGATGGACGCATGCAAATTCTCCGGACAAGGGATATTCTTGGGCGCGCGGACACTAACGATGACGGTATCGTACGTCTACCCCTTCACCACACATTGACGCTAACAGGGCCGCTCACTACATTCGCGGCATCATGATAACCGAACTGAACGAACGGTCGCGCGAGATTCTGCGGCACGTGGTCGAGGCCTATGTCGCGACCGGCGAGCCGGTCGGGTCGCGCACCCTGTCGCGCCGGCTCGGCCTGTCGCTGTCGCCGGCGACGATCCGCAATGTGATGTCGGATCTGGAAGAGTTCGGACTGCTCTATGCGCCGCATACATCGGCCGGCCGGCTGCCGACGGAACAGGGCTTGCGGCTCTTCGTTGACGGGATCCTGCAAGTTGGCGCGCTGACCAAGGACGAACGCACCAGCATCGACAGCCAGTGCAAGGTGTCCGGGCGCAACATGCCACAGGTGCTGGAAGAGGCCTCGGCCCTGTTGTCCGGCTTGTCCCATTGCGCGGGGCTGGTGATGGCGCCGAAACAGGATCTGCGGCTCAAACATATAGAATTCGTCAATCTGGGCCCCGGCCGGGCGCTGGTGGTCATGGTCGACGAACATGGCGGCGTGGAAAACCGGGTCATCGACCTGCCGCTGGGCATGCCGGCCTCCAGCCTCGTCGAGGCCAGCAACTTCATGGTTTCCAAGCTGGTCGGGCGGACCCTCTCGGAAGCGCGCAAGGAAATCCTCGACGAGATCAAGAACCAGAAAAGCCAGCTCGACGACCTGACCGGCAAGGTGGTCGAGGCGGGCCTCGCCACATGGTCCGGCGACAGCGGCCGCAGTGGCGTGCTCATCGTGCGCGGCCAGGCAAACCTGCTGGAAGACGTGAACGCGATCGCCGATCTGGAACATATCCGCGCCCTGTTCGAGGCGCTGGAAACCAAGGAAGCACTGATCAAGCTGCTTGACGCGGCCCACCTGGCCGAGGGCGTGCAGATCTTCATCGGCGCCGAGAGCGAACTGTTCACGCTGGCCGGCGCCTCCATGATCATCGCCCCCTATGCCGACAGCGAGGAAAAGCTGGTCGGCGCCATCGGCGTGATCGGCCCGACCCGCATGAATTACGGCCGCATCATCCCGATGGTCGACTACACCGCGAAACTCATAGGCCGCCTGCTCGGCTGAATATCGTTGCATCAGGAACCGGAAACATATGACCGATGAAAAGAAGGCCAACGAAAAGGCCGAACCCGAAATCGAAGTAAAGGATCAGGCCCGCGCCGAAGCCGAGGCTGAGGCGGTCGAGGAGGCCATGGCCGACACCGATCAGCACAGCGAGGTTACCGGTGATGGCGATATGCCGCCGCATGACCGCATCGCCGAGCTGGAGACTGAACTGGCCGCCGCGAAGGATCAGATGCTGCGCGCCCTGGCCGAGGCCGAGAACACGCGCCGCCGCGCCGAGCGTGATCGCCGGGAAGCGACGAGATACGGCGCCGTGGGCCTGGCCCGCGACCTGCTCAGCGTTTCCGACAATCTGCGCCGCGCCCTCGAGGCGCTGCCGGAGGATGCGCGCGACGGCGACGGCTGGGCGAAGGACCTGATCACCGGCGTCGAACTGATCGAACGGGAATTCCTCGACGCCTTCGGAAAGCATGGCGTCGTCAAGATGGAGCCGCTGGGCGAGCCCTTCGATCACAACTTCCATCAGGCGATGTTCGAGCTGGAGGATCCGGAAAAACCCGCCGGCACCGTGGTTCAGCAGATGCAGCCCGGCTACCGCCTGCATGATCGCCTGCTGCGCGCCGCCATGGTCGGCGTCTCCAAGGGTGGTCCGAAGGCGGAGAAGAAGGCGGCGGGCGAAGAAGGCGAGACCGGCGGCGACGGCGCGTGAGCGCGGGCGAACCCCGGCGCTACGCAAGCGATCCCAAAGCCTCCGCTTCGCGATCATGAGCGGCGAGAAACCGCTTTGCCTTGTCCCGGCTGGAAACCGCGTAGCAATAGGCGCAGCCTTGGGGGCAGGAATCGTAAGCCCCGATGTCGCGGGATTCGCTGCACAGGCAGCCGGGGCGGTTTCCCTTCACGCGCGCCTTGATCGCGCGGTCCACCAGGTCGGACAACCGGCCCGCATCGATGCATTGCGCCGGCGCAGCGCCATCGACCGTATGTTCGGGCTGGCTGCAGACGGTCAGCCGCATGCCGTGCGATCCGGCGATTTCGGCCAGCGCGCCAGCCAGTGCCCGTTTGTCCCTCCCTTGCGGATCGCCCCAGGCAAAACCGTGGTCTCGCGCCGCAACGTCCATGTTGCGGCTGGTCTTGGCATAGACCTGAGCGAAGGAAATCGTCACCTCGTCGACATACCCTCTCAATGCTCCCGCCAGGCGCGTGAAGTTTTCGCGGTGCCAAGCGGGCGGTGTCAGGCTGCTCTCGACGATCGGGTCGTATCGCCAGACAACGGCGCGCGGCCCAAAGGAATCCGACAGCGCGCGGATTTGCGCGATCGCGGTTTCGGTCTCGATCACGCCGGGCTCCAGGGCGCGGGGATAGCCGGTTATCGTGAACTGCACCATGAAGGGCGCGATGGCGGCAATTTCCGCCAGGCGATCATGCAAGGGGCCGATATTGCGGGTCCAGAATACGAATCCGTCCACCTCCCCCGCCGCCAGGGACACGCGGTACGGCTTGCCGCCGTATGGATTGGCGACCAGCGCATGGCCGGCGGCGAGGCGCTTCATGAACCAGTCGCCGTAAAAGGCCGGGATGTCGGTGCGGTAGCTGGCGGAAACGATCATGGACGGGATCATACCCCGGTGCACGCGGTTGCGCACCGGATGCGGCGCATTGTCTCGAAAAAACGAGTCGGGATCATGCTTGCAGGCTTCCCGACGCCTCCCTATATAGCCCTCAGACCCGCATCCCTGTCGGATGCACCCAAATAGGTATTTATTCATCAATCCCCGCGGGGGCCCCGGCTGGTGCTGGATTATCCGGGTCACCGGAGCCCGCTGAAAAGGAAAGACGAAGATGAGCAAGGTTATCGGCATCGACCTTGGGACCACCAACTCCTGTGTTGCGGTTATGGATGGTTCCAACGCCCGTGTGATCGAAAATGAAGAGGGCACACGCACCACCCCCTCCATGGTGGCCTTCACCGAGGACGGCGAGCGCCTCGTCGGCCAGTCCGCGAAACGCCAGGCTGTCACCAATCCGGAAAACACGCTGTTTGCAATCAAGCGCCTGATCGGTCGCCGCTACGGCGACAAGGAGGTCGAGAAAGACAAGGGCCTCGTCCCCTACAAGATCATTTCGGGCGAAAACGGCGACGCCTGGGTCGAAGCCCACGGCAAGAATTACAGCCCCAGCCAGGTCAGCGCCTTCATCCTGCAGAAGATGAAGGAAACCGCCGAACGCTATCTCGGCGAAACGGTGACCCAGGCGGTGATTACCGTTCCCGCCTACTTCAACGATTCCCAGCGCCAGGCCACCAAGGATGCCGGCAAGATCGCCGGCCTGGAAGTGCTGCGCATCATCAACGAACCGACGGCGGCCGCGCTTTCCTACGGGCTCGAGAAGAAGGGCTCCGGCACGGTCGCGGTTTATGACCTCGGCGGCGGCACCTTCGACGTCTCGGTGCTGGAGATCGGCGACGGCGTGTTCGAGGTGAAGTCGACCAACGGCGACACTTTCCTTGGCGGCGAGGATTTCGACGCGCGCATCATCGATTACCTTGCCGACGAGTTCAAAAAAGAGCAGGGCGTGGACCTGCGCAACGACAAGCTGGCCCTGCAGCGCCTGAAGGAGGCCGCGGAAAAGGCCAAGATCGAGTTGTCGAGCGGCCAGCAGACCGAGGTCAACCTGCCCTATGTCACGGCCGACCAGTCGGGCCCGAAGCATCTGAACATCAAGCTGACCCGCGCCAAGCTGGAAGCGCTGGTCGACGACCTCGTGCAGAAGACCGTCAATCCCTGCAAGTCGGCGCTGAAGGATGCCGGCCTGAAGGCCAGCGAGATCGACGAGGTCATCCTGGTCGGCGGCATGACCCGCATGCCGAAGATCTTCGAGACCGTGAAAGAAATCTTCGGGCGCGAACCGCATCGCGGCGTGAACCCGGATGAGGTCGTTGCCATCGGCGCGGCGATCCAGGGCGGCGTGCTCGCCGGCGACGTGAAGGACGTGCTGCTGCTCGACGTGACCCCCCTGTCGCTGGGCATCGAGACGCTGGGCGGCGTGTTCACCCGCCTGATCGACCGCAACACGACGATCCCGACCAAGAAGGGCCAGCCCTTCTCGACCGCCGAGGACAACCAGACCGCGGTGACCATCCGCGTGTTCCAGGGCGAGCGCGAAATGGCGGCGGACAACAAGCTCTTGGGCCAGTTCGACCTGGTCGGCATTCCACCGGCGCCGCGCGGCGTGCCGCAGATCGAGGTCACCTTCGATATCGACGCCAACGGCATCGTCAATGTCTCGGCCAAGGACAAGGCGACCGGCAAGGAACAGCAGATTCGCATCCAGGCGTCCGGCGGCCTGTCCGACGACGACATCCAAGGCATGGTCAAGGATGCCGAGGCGCATGCCGAGGAAGACAAGAAGCGCAAGGAAATGGTGGAGGCCCGCAACAAGGCCGACAGCCTGATCCACGCCACCGAAAAGAGCCTGGCCGAACATGGCGACAAGGTCCTGCCCGCCGACAAGGAAGCCATCGAGACGGCGGTCGCCGCGCTGAAGACGGCGATGGAAGGCGACGATCTGGCCGAGATCGAGGCCAAGACCCAGGCGTTGACCGAAGCCTCCATGAAGCTGGGCGAAGCCATGTACAAGGCGGCCCAGGAAGCCGAGGGCGCTTCCGGCGAAGCCGGCGAGGCTGCCGGTGACGCAGGCCAGGCCGAAGGCGAAAACGTCGTCGACGCCGACTTCGAGGAAGTCGACGACGACAAGGACGAAGACAAGAAGTCCGCCTGAGGGCATAAAGGCCGCGTGTGAGCGCGGTGAAATGAATTAAACGAACCCCCGGCGGCCTTCTGGCTGCCGGGGTAACGCCGGTTAGGATTGGAATGGCGAAGCAGGACTATTACGAGCTCCTGGGGGTTTCCAAGGACGCGGACATGGCCGTGCTCAAGAAGGCCTATCGCAAGCTGGCGATGGAGCTTCACCCCGACCGCAATCCCGGCGACAAGGAAGCCGAATCCCGCTTCAAGGAAGTCAACGAGGCCTACGAGGTCCTGAAGGACGACCAGAAGCGCGCGGCCTATGACCGGTTCGGCCATGCCGCCTTTGAAAACGGGCACGGCGGTGGCGGCGGTCACCGCGGCGGCTTCGATTTCGCCTCGGGTTTCGCCGACATCTTCGACGAAATGTTCGGCGAGTTCACCGGCGGCCGGCGCAGCAACGCGGCCACCCGCGGCGCCGACCTCCGCTACAATATGGAAATCTCGCTGGAAGACGCCTTCAGGGGCCGCCAGCCGGAAATTCGCGTGCCCACCTCGGCCACCTGCAACGGCTGCAGCGGCTCCGGCGCCGAGGGCGGGGCCCAGCCGGTCACCTGCCCGACCTGCCAGGGCGCGGGCCGGGTGCGGGCGCAGCAGGGCTTCTTCACCATCGAGCGCACCTGCCCGAACTGCCAGGGCCAGGGCCGCGTTATCGACAGCCCCTGCGTCGAATGCCACGGTTCGGGCCGGGTCCGGCGCGAAAAGACGCTGGCCGTCAACATCCCGCCGGGGGTCGAGGACGGAACCCGCATCCGCGTCGCCGGCGAGGGCGAGGCAGGCCTGCGCAGCGGGCCGCCGGGCGATCTCTATATTTTCCTGTCGATCAGGCCGCATGCGCTGTTCCGGCGCGAAGGGCCCGACCTCTATTGCCGGGTGCCGATCCCGCTCAGCACGGCCGCGCTGGGCGGCTCCATCGAGGTCCCGACCATCGAGGGCGGCCGCGCCAAGGTCAACATCCCGCCCGGCGCCCAGACCGGCCAGCGTTTTCGCCTGCGCGACAAGGGCATGAGCATCCTGCGTGCCAGGAACCGCGGCGACATGTATATCGAGGCCCAGGTCGAAACCCCGGTGAACCTGACCAAGCGCCAGAAGGAGCTGCTCAAGGAGTTCGACTCCGCCGGCGGCGGCCACGCCAAGCACCAGCCCGAACATCACGGCTTCTTCGCCCGGGTCAAGGAATTCTGGGACGATCTGACGGAATAGTGCGGCACACGCCATGTAGACTCTTCTTTAACCGCTCCGGCGACATGATAAGCCTTGCGTGATTCTGCCGCCGAGGAGGGTACGGAAATGTTTACGTTCGGAACGCTCCGCCTGTTGCTGGCTACGTTGCTGCTCGCCGCAGCCGTCACTGCACGGGCCGACACGCAGGTACTGCCGGACGGCTGGCGCCTGCCGGCTGCCGGTGAGATTGAGACTCCGGGCCGCTATCTACGCGCCGAAGGCGATTTCGACGGTGACGGACGGCAGGACTATGCAATGGTCCTGCTTTCCGACCAGCTCGGCCCGCGCGAGCTGCCCGCAATCGGTTTTTTTGCCTGGCTTTCGCAATCCGGCGGCGGCAGCGTTTCGCACTTAGTGGGTACTATGGATAATCCTCTGCCCGTGGATTTCGAGCAGGCTGGTATTGCGACAATGCCCCCAGGCCGTTATGTCACCGCTTGCGGTGCCGGTCATGGCGGTGGATGCGCCCCCGGGGAGCCGGCCGGGGTGGTCCTGGTGAATGCAGGCATCCAGTGCTGTCTGATGGAGAGTGTCTCGGGCCTTTTCTGGTGGAATCCCGCGACGCAGCGATTCGACAGCGTTCCGTTTACCGACTGACCAACCTTATCCGCAGCGACGGGTTCGTGCAGTGACCGGCAGGATGTTTAGCCTGACCCTCGCATATTGCCCGGCCCTGTGCTTTAACACCACGGGACAACGCTCCGGCGGAGGCGCGAGCCATGGCGGCTGAAATGAAGATCGGGATTGTCGGCGCGGCGGGGCGCATGGGGCAGATGCTGGTGCGCCAGGTTGGCGAGACGCCGGGCTGCGTGCTGGCCGGTGCCACCGAACGGCCGGGCAGCGACACGATCGGCAGGGATGCGGGCGTGCTGGCGGGCCTTGGTGAGGCCGGCGTCGCGATCGGCGACGATGCCGCGGCGATGATCGCCGGCGTCGATGCCGTCATCGATTTCACCGCGCCCGACATCTCGGTCCAGCATGCGGAACTGGCGGTCCAGGCGGGCGCGGCCATTATCATCGGTACTACCGGCATGGGGCCCGGCCACATGGAATCGCTGCAGCGCGCGGCGCGCCATGCGCCCGTGGTGTTCGCCCCGAATATGAGCGTCGGCGTGAACCTGTTGATGGCGCTGGTCGAACAGGTCGCGCGCACGCTGGACGATTCCTACGATATCGAGATCGTCGAGATGCACCACCGCCACAAGGTGGACGCGCCCTCGGGCACGGCGCTGGGCCTGGGGCGGGCCGCCGCGGCGGGCCGGGGCGTCAGCCTGGAAGAGGCCGGTCGGCTGTCGCGCGAGGGCCATACCGGCGCCCGGCCGCGCGGCGAGATCGGCTTCGCGACGTTGCGCGGCGGCGACGTGGTTGGCGATCATACGGTCTGCTTCGCGACCGAGGGCGAGCGGATCGAACTGACCCACAAGGCCTCCAGCCGCCGGATCTACGCCGCCGGCGCCTTGCGCGCCGCCCTGTGGACGAAGGGCCGCGCGCCGGGCCTCTATTCGATGAACGACGTGCTGGGGATCGAGACCTGACGGGTCGGGCGCCGGCTGCCGCTACCGCGGCACTTCAGTCAAGCCATATCTTCCCGCCAACCTTTGTTCAACAAAACCTACCCCCGATCTCCATCGCGCGTACCCCGCACATACATCTTTCCTGTGCCGGTCCTGCATGGGATCTATATGAAACCCGCCGGAATCGCCCCGCCGGGCGTGGCGGGTGCCGATTCAGCCGAGGCAAACTACCCATTCATACTCTTTTTCGGGGAGGTGGCTTTCCTCATCCCGATTCGCGTGAAGGCGATGCCGGCCAGGATGATCCCGAGAGCCAGGACGGCGCGCCAGTGCAGCAGCTCGTCGAGGAAGATGATCCCCCAGATCACCCCGAGGCAGGGGATCAGATAATTGTTGAGCGCGATGAAGTTGGCGCCGGTGCGGCGCAGCAGCGTGAAATACAGGATATAGGCCAGGGCCGTCGGGAACAGGCCCAGCATAACCACCGACCATACCGAATCGGCGCTGGGCGACAGGGTCCATGGGCGGTCGAATATCAGGCTCACCGGCAGGATGAAGACCATGGCGGCGGTCAGCGCGCCCGCACTGCTCAGCGATGTCGGCATCTTCGGCAGGCGCCGGGCGATCACGGTGGCGACGGCATAGCAGGCTGCCCCACAGGCCACGGCGGTCTGGCGAATCGCGTTGTCGCCCAGCCCGCCCAGCGCGTCGGGACCGATCAGCACCAGCACGCCCGCGAAACCGAAGGCCACACCCGTGATGCGCGCCGGATTCATGCGTTCGTCCTCGGCGAAGAAATGCGCCAGCACCAGCGTCGCGATCGGCATCACCGCCATCAGGATGGCCGCCAGCCCGCTGTCGATACTCTCCTCGCCCCAGCCGATCAGCGTGAAGGGCAGCGCATTGCCGAACAGGCCGATCAGGAAGAATTTCGGCCACAAGCCGGGCTCGTCGGGAAAGCGATGGCCGCGCAGCCGCGCATAGATGACGATAATGACCGTGGCCAGCAGCAGGCGCCCGGCGGTCACCGTCATCGGCGGCACCGTCTCCACCGCCACCTTGATAAAGCCAAAGGAGGAACTCCAGATCGTCGCCAGCGACAGCAGCAGGACGATTTCGGGCGCGCCCGCCTGGCCTGAACCGGTCCTCATATGCGGTTAGCTGGCTGCGCAGGGATGCGGCGCGGCGCGCCAGCGGTTCAGCGCCTCGCGCAGGGCCTCGGCCAGTTCCAGCCGCTCGTCCGGCGTCAGGAAGCTGCCGACGACCATCCGCCGGCCGTGGCTGGACAGGATAAGCTGACTGTCATGCTCCGGCGGGATGTCGATATCGATCCGCAGCCAGTTGGGCTGCAGCCGCCAGACCCGCGACACTGCGCCGTCCGGGCGCACGTGGCTGATCTCCAGCCCGTCGTCGCTCAGCCGCAGACGCTCATAGGCGCGCGCGGCGCGGTAGTTCAGTTTGAAAGCGCCGTAGAGCAGGACGAATTCCAGCCCGCAGAATCCGATTACCGGCCAGGCCCCCATCTGCCAGAACAGCAGCCCCACCGCAAACAGCCCGGCCGCGGAAGCAGCCATCAGCAGCCGGAAGCCAAGGGGCGACAGGCTGCGATGCGGGTGCAGCACCGCATCGAAAAAGACGTGGCCGCCGCCCGAACCGGGGCTGTCCGTGCTCTCAGTATTACCCGCCATATTGCGATTCTTATGCTTCAAGACGCGGCCTGTCCAGATGCCGAATGCAACGGCTTGGCCTCCCGCCCCTCGGCGGGTAATCTCCAAACCCATGAAAAAAGCAAATATCGAGGAATTCTTCCGGCGGCTCGAGGCGCGCGACCCGAATCCGCGTGGCGAACTGGACCATATTAATTCCTATACGCTGCTGGTGGCCGTCGTACTGTCGGCGCAGGCGACCGATGTCGGCGTCAACAAGGCCACCGAGCCGCTGTTCAAGGTGGTGAATAGCCCGGAAAAGATGCTGGCGCTGGGCGAGGCGAAACTTCGCGACTACATCAAGACGATCGGGCTGTTCAATACCAAGGCCAGGAACGTCATCGCGCTGAGCCGCATTCTGGTCGACGAGCATGGCGGCGAGGTGCCGCGCGACCGGGCGGCGCTCGAAAGGTTGCCCGGCGTGGGCCGCAAGACCGCGAATGTGGTGCTGAACATCGCCTTCGGCGAGCCGACGATCGCGGTCGACACCCATATCTTCCGCGTCGGCAACCGCACCGGCCTGGCGCCCGGCAAGACGGTGCTGGCGGTGGAACAGAAGCTGGAAAAGGTCGTGCCGGCGAAATACCGGCTGCACGCCCATCACTGGCTGATCCTGCATGGACGCTATATCTGCAAGGCCCGCAAACCCGACTGCCCGGCCTGCCCGGTCAACGACCTCTGCGCCTACAAGGCGAAGACGCTGTAGCGGCGGTGTGGCGCCGCTCGCCGGACATTCATTCCAAAGCCGCGCGCAAGCAACGTTTCGGCGACCGGTCGCCTCAGGTGCTCGGCATGGCGGCGCGCAGCATGCCGGCGAAACAGTCTCGCACCGAAGACGCGCCGCCATCGCCGCGGTCGCGCAGGTCGACATGTTCGACCTTCTTGTCCACGCCGTAGAGGAACAGGTCCAGGACGCAGCGGTCGGCGCGGTATTGCCAGACCTCCGCATCGCCGTCCCGGCGGATCAGCGCCGGCTCGCCAAGCTTTTCGTTCAGCGTGGCGCGGTCCAGCCCCATCAGCTGTTGCGGGTCGTCATTGACCGGCGGCAAGGCCGCCATGCCGTTATAGGGCATCGCCGGATTGTCGGCGGATCCCGGTGGCGCCGTTTCGGCAGTATCGGGCTCTGCCGGTTCCGTCACCGCGCAGCCGGCCAGGATCAGGCCGGCCACCAGGGCGGCGATAAGGGGCGAGGATTTTTCAGGCGACACCATGCGGCGCCTCTGCCGCCAGCCCCGCTTCCCCGCGCTTGTCCGCATCTGTTTCATCGGCAATCTCCATCGTTCCGGCGATTTTTCCGGCGCGCCCCTTGCCGGCAGCCATGGCGGTCCCTCGAGGATATTTGGGCTGGCAGTCCCAATAGCGGGCTGGCCGAGACGATCCTCACGGAAAATATTGGCCGAAAAATGGCGCCTGCCGGTTTATCCCGCAACGCGCACGGCCTGCCGGCGCAGCAGGTCCTGCGTTACGTGGACCATGAAGGCGGCGCCCAGCACCGGCGCCAACAGGTTCACGACGGGAATGGTCATCAGGAAGGTCAACATCACGCCCGCCATCATGACCTTGCCGCGATAGGATCTCCGCAGCCGGTGGGCCTCGGCCTGATCCATCCGGCGAAAGGCCGCCAGCTCGAAGAATTCCCGGCCGATCAGATAGCCGTTCAGAAGATAGTAGAGCAGCAGATTGGCGCCCGGAATCAACAGAAGAAGGAGATAGACAGGCAGCACCAGCAGGTTGAGCAGAACGACGATCGCCGCGAACTTGACGGTCGAGGCCAGAGTTTCGAGCAGCGGCTGCTTGCGGGCCTCGCCGAGTTCCGGATAATGGCGCTGTTCCACCACCTCGGCGACCTGGTCCAAGAACAGCCCGACGACGATCGTCACCACCGCGGGGAACATCAGAAAGGTGGCGACCAGCAGCGTTCCGAAAAACGCCAGCCCGGCCAGCCAGTCGAAGGCCCCGCCCATCCATTCCACGATGGTGGCCAGGCCCCAGATCGACGCGGGATCGACATTGGCCAGCACCCACCAGACGATCGCCCACAGAATTGTAAAGATCGCCAGTGCGCCAGCAATCCCCAGCCACAGCACGCGGCGCATTTTGGGATCGGTAAGCTGGGCGACGGCCCTGGAAAAATGTGTCAGCATGGCAACGGGTTTACCCTCTGCGCTACCGCCGGGGCAAGCCCCGAGATTCTCTTAGGGATTGCCTTGGCGAGGCAGGCGGTTATATTCACGCCGGTTCAAGGCTGGCGGTTAACGAGGGACGCAGTATGGCAGCAGTATTCGATGTCGCGGGAATCGGCAACGCACTGGTCGATGTGGTGACCCATGTGGATGACGGATTCCTGGCGGAACAGCAGCTCGCCAAGGGCACGATGACGCTGGTGGATTCGAATACGGCTGACTTCCTCTACGGCAAGCTGCCGCCGGGCATCGAGGTGTCGGGCGGTTCCTGCGCCAACACGATGGCTGCCCTCGCTTCGCTGGGCGGCAAGGGCGCTTATATCGGCAAGGTCAAGGCCGATTATTTCGGCCAGGTTTTTCGCCACGACATGGATTCGATCGGCGTGGAATTCTCCAACGAGGCCAGCCCGGACGGGCCGGCGACCGGCCGCTGCCTGGTGCTGGTTTCGCCCGACGCGCAGCGCACGATGTGCACCGACCTCGGTGCGGCCAGCACGCTCGGCGTCGGCGATCTCAAGGGCGGGGTGATCCAGAACAGCCGCGTGACCTATATGGAGGGCTATCTGTTCGACCGGCCGGAGGCGCAGCGCGCCTTCGTCCGCGCCGCAGAATACGCCCACGATTCAGGCCACAAGGTGTCGATAACCCTGTCCGACCCGTTCTGTGTCGACCGCCATCGCGACGCCTTCCGCGACCTCGTCGCCGAACATATCGACATATTGTTCGCCAATGACGAAGAAATCATGTCGCTTTACGAGGCGACGGTCTTCGACGACGCCATTCAAATGCTCCATGCCCGGGGCCAGGTGGATATCGCCTGCCTGACCCGCAGCGAAAAGGGCTCGGTCATCATCCATGGCGACGAAGTTCACGTCATCGACGCGGAACCGGTCCGCGAGGTGGTCGACACCACCGGCGCCGGGGATTTCTATGCGGCCGGGTTCCTGTACGCCGCATCGCGGCGATTGCGGCCGGCGAGGTCATCTCCCACAACGGCGCCCGGCCGGAAAAGGATCTGGCGGCGCTGGTGAAAGAAAAGCTGGGGCCCTTGCCGACCCGGTCGCAGCAATAGGTTCGATCAAACCGGTTTTGTTGTTTTCGGGCGCCTCCGGTGTTGCCGGAGTCACCCCATTGAAAGATTCGGCTGGCCTGCGGGCCCGCAAATCCCTATATAGCCGGCACGGCCCGTCCCGAAGGACGGGCCAGACTTTTTCCTTTTGCGGGCTGGACCCCAATGAACTTACGAAATCTTGCCATCATTGCCCATGTCGATCATGGGAAAACGACCCTCGTGGACCAGATGCTGCGCCAGTCCGGCGCCGTGCAGGCGCATCAGGCGATGGCCGAACGCGCCATGGATTCCGGTGACCTGGAGCGCGAACGCGGCATCACCATCCTGGCCAAATGCACATCCGTGGACTGGAGGGACGAGCGCTTCAACATCGTCGACACGCCGGGCCATGCGGATTTCGGCGGCGAGGTCGAGCGTATCCTCTCGATGGTTGACGGCGCACTCTTGCTGGTTGACGCGGCCGAAGGGCCGATGGCGCAGACCAAGTTCGTGCTGACCAAGGCGCTGGCGCGCGGCCTTTGCCCGATCGTGGTGGTCAACAAGGTCGACAAGCCCGATGGCCGCCCCGACGAGGTGGTGAACGAAGTCTTCGATCTGTTCGCGGTGCTGGATGCGACCGAGGAACAGCTCGATTTCCCGATCATTTACGCCTCGGCCAAGGAAGGCTGGGCGGCGCGCGGCCTGGAAGATCCCCGCGAGACCATGGAGCCGCTGTTCGAGGCCATAGCCGCCCGCGTGCCGCAGCCTGTGGCCGAAAAGGATGGCCCGTTCCAGATGCTGGCGACAACGCTGGAGTCGGACCCCTATCTGGGCCGCATTCTGACTGGCCGGATCCACTCCGGACGGGCCAAGGTCAATATGACGGTGCGCGCGCTGTCGCGTGACGGCACGGTGCTGGAAACCGGACGGCTCAGCAAGCTGCTGGCCTTTCGCGGGCTGAAGCGCGTCCCGGTAGACGAGGCAGAGGCCGGGGATATTATCGCCATCGCCGGGCTGGCGAACGCGACCGTCGCCGACACGCTGGCGGCGCCCGAGGTTACGGAGCCTCTGCCGTCGCGCGAGGTCAGCCCGCCGACTATGGCGGTGACCTTCGCGGTCAACGATTCTCCGCTGGCGGGCCGCGACGGCGACAAGGTGACCGGCCGCATGATCGGCGACCGGCTAATGCGCGAGGCCGAGGGCAATGTCGCCATCCGGATCAGCGAGACCGCGGCAAAAGACGCCTATGAAGTGGCGGGCCGCGGCGAACTGCAGATCGGCGTGCTGATCGAGACCATGCGCCGGGAAGGGTTCGAGATGTCGATCAGTCGCCCGCGCGTGATCTATCAGAACGACCCGGAAACCGGACAGCGCATGGAGCCGATCGAGGAAGTCGTGGTCGATGTGGACGAGGACTATGCCGGCGCCGTAGTCGAGAAGATCGGCATTCGACGCGGCGAAATGACCGACATGCGCCCGTCCGGCGGCGGCAAGACCCGGGTCACGTTTCTGGTCCCCTCGCGCGGGCTGATCGGCTATCACGGCGAGTTCCTGACCGATACCCGCGGCACCGGCGTGATGACGCGGCTGTTCCACGGCTACGCGCCCTACAGGGGGCCGATCCCGGGTCGCCGCGAGGGCTCGATGATCGCCAACGGGCAGGGCAAGGCGGTGGCCTATGCACTGTGGAACCTTGAAGAGCGTGGCCGGCTGTTCATCGATCCGGGCGAGGAAGTCTATGAAGGCATGATCATCGGTGAGAACGCCAAGGGCAGCGACCTCGGGGTCAATCCGCTCAAGGGCAAGCAGCTCACCAACATGCGCGCCTCCGGCAAGGACGAGGCCGTACGCCTGACCCCGCCCACCAAGATGGGCCTTGAAGACGCGGTGTCCTATATCGCCGACGACGAGCGCGTCGAGGTGACACCGAACCATATCCGCCTGCGCAAGGCTCTCCTCGACCCCCACGACCGCAAGCGCGACCAGCGCCGAAGGGAAGCCGAGGCAGGGTAAGGGTGGGGTCGGGCACTCGCAAGGGCCCAACAAAAAAGCCGCAACCCACGAAGAGCGCTGCTATGCTCGCAGCCATGATTCGCGCGCGGCTGCACTATTTTGCTGAATGGCTTGGATCGCCCGTTTCGGAGGCGATAGCGTGAAGAGCTGGGGCGAATCCCTCCGAGCATTCCTGTCGCCGCGCGTCATCGGCATGCTGTTCCTGGGTTTTTCGGCGGGGGTGCCGATCCTGCTGGTATTCAGCACGCTTTCGATCTGGCTACGCGAGGCCGGCGTGGAACGGGCGACCATCGGGTTCTTCAGTTGGGCTGCCCTGGCCTATGGCTTCAAGGTGGTCTGGGCGCCCGTAGTGGACCGGCTGCCCCTGCCATTGCTGGAGGGCGCGCTCGGCCGACGTCGGTCCTGGATGCTGCTGGCGCAGGCCGGAATTATCGCGGCGCTGGTTTTGAAGGCCTTCAATGATCCGGCGACCGATCTGACGATGGCTGCGGTCTTTGCGGTATTGCTGGCCTTTTCCTCGGCCACGCAGGACATCGTGATCGACGCATACCGCATTGAGGCCGCGCCCCGCGAGATGCAGGGGCTGATGTCGGCGACCTATATCGCGGGTTACCGGCTTGGCATGATCGTCGCCAGCGCCGGCGCGCTGCAAATTGGGGGATTTCTGGATCCAGACCCCGACAGCTATCAGTACGAGCCCTGGATTACGACCTGGCTGGCCATGGCCGGGGTTATGCTTGTCGGCGTGGCGACGACGCTGGTGATCAGGGAACCGGAACGCAACTGCGCAGCGGCCAAACACACTGAATGGTCCGTCGCCGAATATGCGCGTTTCCTGGGAACATTTGCCGCGGCAGTGGCTGTTTTTGCGCTGGTCTTCTCGTTCCTGGGAGGGTCGCTACCCGTTTTTGTCGGCCTCAAAGCGGTACTGTTCGAAGAGCAGGGCGTGGGGCTACTAACCGGCTTTCTCCTGGAAGCCGTCAGGCTGGTCTCGGCCATCGGCTCGGCGGTGCTGGCTGGTGTTGTGCTGATGCGAGTGGGTATCGTACCGCGAGACATGGCGCGTGAAACCTATGTCGCGCCGTTCGCCGATTTTTTCGGCCGGTTTGGGCGCGCCACGCTGCTGGTGCTGGCGCTGGTCGCGACCTATCGCATCGCCGACGTCGTGATGGGGGTGATGGCCAACGTCTTCTATGTCGATCTCGGATTCGAGAAACAGGAAATCGGTCTAATTTCCGGCGGGTTCGGGCTGGTGATGACGATTTTCGGCGGCTTTACCGGCGGGCTGCTTATCATGCGTTACGGCATCCTGCGCATGCTGTTTGTGGGCGCCCTGTTGGCGGCCGGAACGAACCTGCTGTTCGCAATGCTCGCCGTGACCGGCAAGATTCTGTGGATGCTGATGTTCGCTATCGCCGCCGACAATCTCAGCGGCGGTATCGCGGCGGCGGCATTCGTCGCCTATCTGTCCAGCCTGACCAGCGCCCGCTTTACGGCCACGCAATATGCGTTGTTCAGCTCGCTGATGCTTTTGCTACCCAAACTTATTGCCGGCTACTCCGGTGTCGCGGTGGATGCCGTGGGCTATCCGGTCTTCTTTGTCGGCACGGCGGTCCTCGGTGCGCCGGTATTGCTGCTGGTACTGTTCGCCGGTCGGCTGGCGCCCGTCCGGCGCGGTTCCGAAGATTGAGCGGTCGCAAACCGACAAAACGCTCCCGCTGCGGCCATTTGCCACCCAATATTGTGCAGCGCAGCAAAAGCGGCTATAGTCCCTTTCCAACGCGGAGAGAGGTACGATGGACATCAACAAGATTCCCGTGGGCGACAACCCGCCCTGGGACGTCAACGTCATTATCGAGGTTTCGCTGGGCAGCGATCCGGTGAAATACGAGTTCGACAAGGACTCGGGCGCCATCTTCGTCGACCGCTTCCTGCATACCGCGATGTTCTACCCGGCCAATTACGGTTTCATTCCGCATACGCTGTCGGGCGACGGTGACCCCTGCGACGTGCTGGTGGTCGGCCGGGTGCCGGTCGTGCCCGGCGCGGTCGTCCGCTCGCGCCCCGTCGGCGTGTTGATGATGGAGGATGAGAGCGGCGTCGACGAAAAGATCCTGGCCGTTCCCGTGGACAAGCTGCATCCCTATTACACCGACGTGGTGTCCTACCGCGACCTGCCGGAAATCCTGCGCGACCAGATTGCCCATTTCTTCACCCACTACAAGGATCTGGAGAAGAACAAATGGGCGGAGGTGACGCGCTGGGGCGAGGCCGAGGAGGCGAGCCGACTGATCGAGGAAGGGGTCGCCCGCGCCAAGGCCGAGGACAAGGTCAGGGCGATCCGCTGACCCCTTGCAAAGCTGCCGTGCCCGGAGTCATCCTGCCCTGGTGGAGTCGAGAACATGCGTGCCATCTGTGAAGTCGCCGAGGGCGACATAACGAAACTGGCGGTCGACGCCATCGTCAACGCGGCCAAAAGCTCGCTGCTGGGCGGCGGCGGCGTCGACGGCGCGATCCACCGCGCGGCCGGCCCGGAATTGCTGGAAGAGTGCCGTGGTCTTGGCGGTTGCCCCACCGGCGAGGCGCGCATCACCAAGGGCTACAAATTGCCTGCAAAACATGTGATCCATACCGTCGGCCCCGTCTGGAACGGCGGCGGCCATGGCGAGGACGGGCTGCTGGAAAGCTGCTACCGCAATAGCCTGGCGCTGGCCCGGCAGGCCGGCGTAACGACCATCGCCTTCCCCGCCATTTCGACCGGCGTCTACCGCTTTCCCCTGGACCGCGCCGCCCGCATCGCGTTGAGCACAGTCACGGATGAGCTCGCCCGCGACCGCGGCCCCGTCGAGAAGGTGATTTTCTGCACCTTCGGTGCCGAGGCGACTGAAGCCTTTCGTTTAGCCCTGAAGGAAGCTGGCCGATGACCATTCGCAGTCTGGAATCGCTGTTCAACCCGTCGGCCATCGCCCTCGTCGGGGCCAGCAAGACGCCCGGCTCGATCGGCTGGGTGCTGGCGCGCAACCTGATGAGCGCCGGCTTCGACGGGCCGATCATGCCCGTCAATCCCAAGCACCGTGCGATTGGCGGCGCCCTTGCCTGGCCCAATGTCGCGGCGCTGCCGGTGGTTCCCGACCTCGCGGTGATCTGCACGCCGCCGGACGTGGTGCCCGGGGTGATAGCCGAACTCCGCGACAAGGGCTGCAAGGCGGCGGTCGTGATCACCGCCGGTTTCGGCGAGGGCGGCGACCGCGCCGGCGCCGAGCGGGCCGAGGCGCTGTGCCGGGCCGCCGGCGACATGCGCATTCTCGGCCCCAACGTGCTCGGCCTCTGCCCATAAGGCACCCTTGCGCGGCGATCTTGCCTTCGTCGCCCAGTCCGGCGCCGTGCTGGCCTCGGTCCTCGACTGGGCCTCGACGCGCGATATCGGCTTTTCCCATATGGTCGCGCTCGGCGACATGCTCGACGTAGACTTCGGCGACATGCTCGATTATCTCGGCCGGGCGCCGGAGGTGCGGGCGATCCTGCTCTATATCGAGGCGATCAAGGACGCGCGCGAATTCATGTCGGCAGCGCGCGCCGCCGCCCGCATGAAGCCGGTGGTGGTGGTCAAGGGCGGCCGGCGGCCCGAGGGCGCCCAGGCGGCGAGTTCGCACACCGGCGCCCTGGCCGGTTCGGACGCGGTATACGATGCCGCATTCCGGCGGGCCGGCATGCTGCGCGTGATCGACATGTCGGAGCTGTTCGATGCGGTCGAGACACTGTCCCGCGCGCCCCGGTTCCGCGGCTCGCGCATGGCGATCCTGACTAATGGCGGCGGCATGGGCGTGATGGCGACCGACGCGCTGATCGACGAGGGTGGCCAACTGGCCGAACTGTCACCCGACACCATCGCACAGCTCGACGCGCTATTGCCGAAGACCTGGAGCCGCGGCAATCCGGTGGACATCATCGGCGATGCGCCCCCCGAACGATATGCCGAATCATTGCGCCTGCTGCTGGCCGATTCCGGCATCGACGCGGTGCTGGTGCTGAACACGCCCACTGCAGTGGCCGACAGCACGGCGGCCGCACGCATAGTGGCAGAGCAACTGACAAATTCCCACACGCCGGTGCTGACCTGCTGGCTTGGCACCAGTTCGTCGTCGACGGCGCGTAAAACCTTCTTCGACCGCGGTATTCCCAGCTACAACACGCCCGACGAGGCGGTTCGCGCCTTCATGCACATGGTGCGATACGATCTGAACCAGAAACTGCTGATGCAGGTACCGCCGTCTGTGCCGCAGGAGTTCGAGCCAGACACCGCGGCGGTCCGCGTCCTGCTCGACGAGGCGCTCGATGCCGGCCGCAAATGGCTGACCGAACCAGCGGCGAAAGCGGTGCTGAAGGCCTACGGTGTGCCGGTCGGCGAATTCGCCACCGCGGCCGATCCCGATGCTGCGGCTGAGGCCGCGCGTGGGATAACGGGTCCGTTTGTCGTCAAGATCGTCTCGCCCGACATTGTCCACAAGAGCGACGTCGGCGGCGTGATGCTCGACCTGAACACGCCGGAGGCGGTCGGCGCGGCGGCCCAGGCGATCCTCGAGCGGGCGCGCGCGGAAGCGCCGGAGGCCCACATCGACGGCGTGATCGTCGAGCAGATGGTGCGCCGGCCAGGTTCGCACGAGTTGATCGTCGGCATCAGCGAGGATGCCCAGTTCGGCCCCGTCGTCCTGTTCGGCCAGGGTGGCATCGCGGTCGAGGAGATCGGCGATACGGCGATGGCGCTGCCGCCGCTGAACCCGCTGCTGGCCCGCTCACTGATCGAGCGCACGCGCATCTTTCGCCTGCTGCGCGGCTATCGCGAACAGCCGCCGGCTGATCTGGCGGCGGTGGAGTTGACGCTGATGCAGGTGGCCCAGCTCGCCGCCGATTTCGCAGAGATCATCGAGCTCGACATCAACCCGCTGCTGGCCGATGCCAAGGGGGTGCTGGCGCTGGACGCGCGGATCCGCATCGCCCGCGCCGAGGGCCCGGCCCAGGCCCGGCTGGCGATCCGGCCCTACCCTAAGGAGTCCGAGGGTCCCGTGTTCCTGCGCGACGGTACTGCCATCGCCACCCGGCCCATCCGCCCGGAAGACGCGCCGGCCCTCCAGGAGATGGTCGCGCGCGCCGCGCCCGAGGATTTGAGGCTGCGCTTCTTCCAGCATATGCGGCGCCTGCCGGAGCAGCTTGCCGCACGGCTGACACAGATCGACTACGACAGGGAGATGGCCTTCATTTCTTTCGACCCGGCGGAACCCGAGGCGATCAACGGGGTTGCCCGCCTGATGGCCGATCCGGACGTGAAGACCGCCGAATATGCGATCATCGTGCGCACCGACTGGAAGGGCAAGGGGCTGGGCTATGCGCTCATGAACCGGCTGCTGAATTTCGCCGGTGAACGCGGCATCCGGACGATCTTCGGCGAGGTGTTACGCGAGAACGAGGCCATGCTGCATATGGCCCGCGACCTTGGTTTCGAAGCCCACGCCGATCCCGATGACCCCGGCATTGTCGAGGTTCGGCGGAAGGTGTGAGGGATAGGCCCGCGCTGCCCCGGCGGCGCGGGTGCGTCAGGCCGCTTCAACTTTCATGAAGCGTTCCACCAGGACTTCGGCGATTTGCACGGTGTTCAGCGCGGCGCCCTTGCGCAGATTGTCGGCGACCACCCACATGGCAAGGCCGTTTTCGACCGTCGGATCCTCGCGGATGCGGCTGACATAGACCGGATCCTCGCCGGCGCATTCCTCGGGCGTGACGTAGCCCTCGTCCCGGCGGTGGTCGATCACGGTAATGCCGGGCGCGTTTTTCAGGGCCTTGCGGGCGGCTTCCGCCGAGATCGGCCGTTCAAACTCCATATTGACCGCCTCGCCATGGCCGATGAACACCGGCACGCGCACACAGGTCGCCGTCACCTTGATCTTCGGGTCGAGGATCTTCTTGGTCTCGACCACCATTTTCCACTCCTCCTTGGTCGAGCCGTCATCCATGAAGACATCGATATGGGGAATGACGTTGAAGGCGATCTGCTTGGTGAACTTGTGCCTTTCGATGGGGTCGTTGACGTAGATCGCGCGGGTCTGGTTGAACAGTTCCTCCATCGCCTCCTTGCCGCTGCCGGAAACCGACTGGTAGGTGGCGACGACGACGCGCCTGATGCCGGCCAGGTCGTGCAGCGGCTTCAGCGCGGTCACCATCTGGATGGTAGAGCAGTTCGGGTTGGCGATGATGCCCTTCCTGGTGAAGCCGGCGATCGCTTCCGGATTGACCTCGGGCACGACCAGCGGCACGTCGGGGTCCATGCGGAAATGCGAGGTATTGTCGATCACCACGGCGCCAGCCTTCGCCGCCTTCGGGCTGTATTCGGCGGAAACCTTCGCGCCGGGCGATGACAGCACGATATCGGTGCCCTTGAAATCGAAGTTGGCCAGGTCCTGGACCTTCAGCACCTTGTTCTCGCCATAGGAGACCTCCTTGCCCAGGGAGCGCGAACTGGCCAGCGCCACCACTTCGTCCGCCGGGAAATCGCGCTCGGCCATGATCTGCAGGAGCTCGCGCCCCACATTCCCCGTCGCGCCGATAACGGCAACCTTGTAGCCCATAAATCCGTATCCTTCCTGAAACCGGCGCCGATGTAGCGCCTTATGCCCTCTGCTGCAAGCCCTGGATTGCCGCAAGACAAAAGAAAAGGCCGCTCGGACTGAGCGGCCTGCTTAATTTCTGTTGCTGTATTACAGCCGTCAGCCGCCGCTCTGCTCCTGCAGGACCGGTTTGGTGGTCGTGGTGTCGGTTGCGACGGTGCTGGCGTCGTCCGTAGTGGCCAGATCGAGGTCATGCCCGCAAGCTGCCTGCGCGGCGGTTGCGAAGCCGATCAAGCCCAATGCGGCGACGAAAGTCATGAAAATCTTGCGCATTTCTCTTACTCCCTCTCGGGTCATTTGAAGATCAAGCATACGTCGTTTGGCTTATCCGGTCAAGGAGACCAGGATGAAGCGCGCTACAATGGCCTGGAATCCAGGCGTGAATAAGGCGGGCTCGGGACGATCGCGATAAGGGCGGAAGGCGTGGCGGCGAATCAAACGGCCGGCTCGCGAGAGCCGGCCGAGTTCTCGATCCTTTTGGAACCTGTCTTACATCATGGGCGTGCCGTTCCAGAAGTACTGGAAGAGCAGGAATGGCCATACCAAAGCAAGACCAAACCCCTCCGCCGACTTGAGCATCACCCAGTCCCAATCTCCCCAGTTCGACGTAAGAAAGATAATGAAATAAACGCCGAATCCGAGCAGATATGCTGCGGCCCCTGTCATCATGAGAACCTTTGTCATGATGAAATCTCCTTTCACAGGAAATTCAGGGTCAGTCCCAAGTTACGGTAACAATTCTGTACGCGACTCGTTAATAAAACCCTAATTACTGGAAGGTTGAGTCACCGGGAAACTGCGGAAATCGGGGAAATCGGCCGTCAGGCTGCTAGTCCGTCCAACTCCGCCAGCACCGCGTCGCCCATCTGGCTGCAGGAAACGGCGTTCATGCCGGGGCCGACGATGTCGCCAGTGCGGATGCCCGCAGCCAGCACGTTCTGGACCGCCTTCTCCACCAGATCGGCGTCCTCCCCCAGCCCGAAGGAATAGCGCAGCATCATGGCGTAGCTGAGGATCGTGGCCAGCGGGTTGGCCTTGTCCTGGCCGGCGATATCCGGCGCACTGCCATGGACCGGCTCGTAAAGCGCGCGGCGCCGTCCGGTCTCGTCTTCCGCGCCCAGCGACGCCGACGGCAGCATGCCCAGCGAGCCGGTCAGCATCGCCGCGCAATCCGACAGGATGTCACCGAACAGATTATCAGTGACGATAACGTCGAACTGCTTGGGCCAGCGCACGAGCTGCATGGCGCAGTTATCGGCATACATGTGGTGAAGCTCGATATGGCCGAATTTTTCCGCATGCAAGCCGGTTACGATTTCGCGCCAGAAGACGCCCGATTCCATGACATTCGCCTTTTCCACCGAATGGACCCGGTTGCCGCGCCTGGCCGCCATGTCGAAGGCGACCTCGGCGACGCGGCGGATCTCGTTCTCGGTGTAGGTCTGGGTGTCGATGGCGCGCCGCGTGCCGTCGGCCAGCACTTCGACGCCCCTCGGCTCGCCGAAATAGACGCCGGCGGTCAGTTCGCGAAGGATCAGGATATCCAGCCCCTCCACGACCTCGCGTTTCAGGGTCGAAGCGTCGACCAGCGCGTCGAAGACCAGCGCCGGGCGCAGATTGGCGAACAAATCCATTTCCTTGCGCAGCCTCAGCAGCCCGGCCTCGGGCCGCTTGTCGCGCGGGACGTTGTCGTATTGCGGGCCGCCGACGGCGCCCAGCAGCACTGCGTCGGCATCCATCGCCTCCGACAGCGCTTCGTCGCTCAGCGGCGTTCCGTGCGCGTCATAAGCGGCGCCGCCCACTGGCTGCTCCAGAATGTCGAAACCGACAGCGCGGCGCCTGTCGAACCAGTCGACGATGCGCCGCACCTGCGTCATCACTTCCACGCCGATGCCGTCACCAGGCAGGATAAGCAGGGTCTTGTTGGCGGCCATGCCCGATTAACCTTTCTTTTTTTTTCGTTTTCCCGGTTCCAGCTACAGCCAGGGCTGCGCTTGCCCGCGCTTTGCCTCGAAGCTGGCGATCTTGTCTTCCTTCTGCAGCGTCTGGCCGATGTCGTCCAGCCCGTTCAGCAGGCTGTGCTTGCGGAAGGTATCCAGCTCGAAATGGATTTTCTCACCGTCCGGGCGGGTGATCTCCTGTGCCTCCAGATCGACGGTCACCGTGGCGTTGGCGCCCTTGCTGGCGTCCTCCATCAGAATATCCACCTGCGCCTGCGGCAGCCTGATCGGCAGGATGCCGTTCTTGAAGCAGTTGTTGTAGAATATGTCCGCGAAATCCGGCGCGATGACGCAACGGATGCCGAAATCCAGCAGGGCCCAGGGCGCATGCTCGCGCGACGAGCCGCAGCCGAAATTCTCGCCCGCAACCAGAATCTTGGTGTTCCGGTAGGGCGGCTGGTCCAGCACGAAATCCTTCGAATTCCCGTTCGCGTCCCAGCGCAGCTCGGAAAACAGGCCATCCTTCAGCCCGGTGCGCTTGATCGTCTTCAGGAACTGCTTGGGGATGATCATATCGGTGTCGACATTGACCATGTTTAGGGGCGCGGCGACCCCGGTCAGCGTAGTGAATTTTTCCATCGGTTCCTCGCGTCCATCCTGCGCACCGAAATCATCCGGCGTCGGCGGGCCGCAATCTAGCGCAAGCGGCCGCGCTGGTCATGGAAAAATCAGGGGAATAGCGATTTTATCGCGGAACCGGGACGCAAATGCGGAAACCGGCCTATATGGCCTCGGCGTATGCGTCAGAAACCTGGAACTCCGTGCCCCTGCGGACCATCAGCGTGCCGGCCATCATGTCGTGAAGGCCTTGTTTTTGTGCGGTGAAGGCTACGACGATGCAGGCGACCGACGAAAGCAGGTTGGCGATCAGGCTGCTGCCCCCACTTCCCGTGGCGGCGTCGATTACGCTGAAGACACCAATGATCCAGAGGGGCCAGGACCTGAAGGCAGCTTGAAACGGGCCGATCTGTTCGCCGATGGAATTGGTTACCTTGATGGCGAGCAGCAGTTTGCCGGGTGTGGCCTGCATCGGCGAGGACTCGAAAAGCGTATGGTAGGACAGGATAATCAACACCATAAAACCAACAAAGTAAATTTGCATGGCTCGCAGCGTTTCCAAATCCTCGGCCTCGACCGCGGCGTAGAGCGAGCCGTCCGACAGAAACGCAGCAAGAATAAACACCGTTGCGACGGCAAATTGGAGGAATGAATCGACAATCGATGCCAGCACCCGCCGCCAGAACCCTGCATAGGGCAATCCGCAATCCCAGTGGTGAATAGCGACTTGCATGCGCATATCCCGTTTGTGTCCGGCGATGCGGCCGGAACGAGGAGTTTGCCACTTCATCGTTAAGCCGACGTTAAGCAGGCGCAGCCATATGTGGCGTGCTCCCGTCAATACGCCCGAACCATCCTGCCAGGGGACAACTACGAAAAGCAGGGGCCCGCGGCAAAACCGCAGGCCCTCATAGTCAGCGTATGTTCGGGTCAGCCGGGGACCCCGCCCCTCAGTCCAGGCTGCGGACGTCGGTCAGGCGGCCGGTGACCGCCGCGGCGACGGCCATGGCGGGGCTGACCAGATGGGTGCGCCCGCCGCGTCCCTGGCGACCCTCGAAATTGCGGTTCGAGGTCGAGGCGCAGCGTTGGCCCGGCTCCAGCCGGTCGCTGTTCATCGCCAGACACATCGAACAGCCGGGATTGCGCCATTCGAAACCGGCCTCGGTGAAGATACTGTCCAGGCCTTCCCGTTCCGCCTGCTCCTTGACCAGGCCCGAGCCCGGCACGATCAGGGCGCGCACGCCATTGGCCACCTTGCGGCCCTTGGCGATGGCGGCGGCCGCGCGCAGATCTTCGATCCGGCCATTGGTGCAGGAGCCCACGAAGACCGTGTCGATCTCGATATCGGTAATCTTCATGCCTGCGGTCAGGCCCATATAGTCCAGCTTGCGCTGGACGGCGGTGCGGCGGTCCTCGTCCCTGGCATCGGCCGGATCGGGAACCACACCGTCGATGCGCACTACATCCTCGGGGCTGGTGCCCCAGGTCACCTCGGGGATCAGCCCCGAGGCATCGAGCGTCACTTCGGTGTCGTAAGTCGCGCCCTCGTCGGACGGCAGGGTCTTCCACCAGGTGACGGCCTGTTCCCACTGCCCGCCCTTCGGCGCCATCGGCCTGCCCTTCAGATATTCGAAGGTGGTCTCGTCCGGCGCGACTAGGCCGGCGCGGGCGCCGCCCTCGATGGTCATGTTGCAGACGGTCATGCGCTCTTCCATGGTCAGCGCACGGATCGCGTCGCCGGCATATTCGATGACATGGCCGGTGCCGCCGGCGGTGCCGATCTTGCCGATGATGGCGAGAATCAGGTCCTTCGCGGTCACGCCTTCCTGCAGTGCGCCCACGACATTGACGCGCATGTTTTTCGCCGGCGCCTGGATCAGCGTCTGGGTAGCCAGCACATGCTCGACCTCTGAGGTGCCGATGCCGAAAGCCAGCGCCCCGAAGGCCCCATGGGTCGCGGTATGGCTGTCGCCACAGACGATGGTCGTGCCGGGCAGGGTAAAGCCTTCCTCCGGCCCGGAGACATGCACCACGCCGTTACGTACATCCGGCACGTCGAACAGCGGGACGCCGAATTCCTTGCAGTTCTTCTGCAGGGTTTCGATCTGGATCCGTGAGTCCTCGGTCATCTCGGCCTCGGTCGGATCGGTCGAGATATTGTGGTCGATCACCGCCAGCGTGGCTTCCGGATGGCGCACCTTGCGCTTCGCCATACGCAGCCCCTCGAAGGCCTGGGGGCTGGTGACCTCATGCACCAGATGCCGGTCGATATAGATCACGCAGGTGCCGTCATCCTGGCGGTCGACGACATGCGCGTCCCAGATCTTGTCGAATAGCGTGCGCGGCTGTGCCATGGGTTTCCCCGTCTCCTCCGTCCATGATGCCGTTCGGTTAAATCCGGATCAGCCCTCGGCGTTTTCCGCGGCTTCCGGCGCTACCGCTTC
>CAMYNJ010000102.1 GCA_947259795.1 uncultured Alphaproteobacteria bacterium
GCGCAGGACCTGCGCGCGCGTCGCTAGTCTCAGCGCGAAGGGGCCGATGCCGCAGAACAGGTCGGCGACGCGCACCGCCTCGCCAATGCCATCCATCACCAGCCGGGCCAGGGTTTCCTCGCCGGCCGTGGTGGCCTGTAGGAAGGCGCCGGGCGGCAGCGGGATGCGCGCCGGGCCGGCCCGCAGCATGGGCGCGCGGCGTTCGAGGCCGAGGTCGCCGTTGATCGTGACGCGGGCGAGGTCCAGCCGTTCGGCCGCCTCGCTGAGGTCCATCTGGATATCGGGATGGTCGGGGATGCGGCCGCGCAGGTCGCAGTCCAGGCCGGTATCGCTGGCGGTTATCAGGATGTCGAGGCTTTTGGCATGGCCCCGGACCGCCGCGCCCAGTTCGCGCGCGATGGCCGGAGCGTCCGCCAGTTCGGGGGCCAGGATCGGGCAGCGGTCGAGGTCCAGAAGCCGGTGGCTGCGCCCTTCCATGAAGCCGGCCAGCACGCGCTCCCTCGCGAACAATACATGCAGCGTCACCCGCCGTCGACCCGCGCCATGGGCGTCGATCGTCTCTGCGACAGCGGCCTCGACATGGCGGTGGCGCAAGGCGGTTTCGACCAGCCCGCGCTTCCAGTCGCGATAGGGGCCGTCGCGCCAATGCTGCAGGGCGCAGCCGCCGCAGCGGCCGAAATGGGGGCAGGGGGGCGTGGCGCGGTCCGGGCTCGGCTCCAGTATCGCCAGCAGCCGCCCGCGCTTGCCTTCGACGGCCACGCGCACGGTCTCGCCCGGCAGGGTAAAGGGCACATAGGCGGGCCCGCCCGGCCCCTCCGCCATGCCTTCGCCATGGCGGCCCATGGCGGTGATGCGCAATGTCGTTTTCCTGGCCATGGTCAGGTTCGCAGCCGTTTGGTCAGTCCGACAAGGCCGATGCTGTAGATCACTCCCACGCCCTCCAGATGGATCGGTCAGGCGTAGCCGCAGAGGCCCGCATCAACCCTCAGTCCAGTTTGAACTCCGGATTATAGATCAGCCCGATGGCGTTGCCCCAGGCGTCGTTCATCGTGGCGACCGATATTTCGCCGCCGACGTTGGTTGGTCTGGCATCCGTGGCCGCGCCCTGTTTGATGAATCGTGCCATCGCCCGTTCGCCATTCGGAGGCGGTGTGGGTAATCCAGATTTTGCGGTCTTCCAAGCCGGTGAAACATGTATATTGTCGCGTTAACACCTGTGTTTACTCATACAGCTACGGCCCGCTATTTTGGTTGCTGCATTTAACTGAAGGACATGCAGTCAGCGAATGACGAAACCGGGTAGGTACGTTCATTTGAGGGATTGAGTTATGGCCGTTGATCGCGAACGTCGCAAACCTGAAATCCTGGTAATCACTCGTAAGCCGCCGATATTTAGGCAATCCAGATGGCTCAACAGCATAGCGAGAGCCGGATTGAATGTAGTGATTGCGGGCGTCAAGAACGTCAAATTGACCGAGAACGGCATTCATGTCATTAGGGGCCACCGCGTTACCGGTGCTACTGATCGCGCATTTAAAGTAGCGGATGTCACAATCCATCCGGAGTTCCTGTATAATCGGAACTACGGGCCCAAGGCCAGGCCCAATATCTTTGATAGGATTGTTGGCCAATATCCGGATACTTGGAATGCGTGGAATCCGTATTTCAGATTTGTCAGCGAAAAATCCAATCTCGAGAGAATTTTGAATGATTATGAAAAGGAAGGTGGTCAGCCTGTGGAGCGACCGGCTTCGGAAGTGATCACATCAAACAGTTTCCAAGGCCCTGATTTCCTGGCAAAGAAATTCGACAAAAGCAATGCAGTCATACTTAAACCTTCCGAAGGCACGCACTGCAAGGGCATTGAAATTTTGGACTCCGGTAAATTCAGCCGAATTGAAGAAAGGCGGGAGGAAAATCCAAAAACGGAGTTCGTTGTCCAAGAGCTCATAACCAACTCGCCGTTGGTCGACGGACACAGATTCGACCTGCGCCTCTACTCATTGATGGTGTGGGATGATAATCAGGGAAAAGTCAAACTGTACCGGGAAGGTGTATGCAGGTTTGCCGCAAAGAAAGTTGATCCCGACAAGCCGTTGGCGCCCACCTCGATATTGACTGGAAACTCTTATCGCAAAAACGAGGGGCTACCGATTCATAACAGTACGGTCACGGAAGTCTTGCGAGACCTTGAACAACAGGGGCTGGACGTTAGAGACTTTTGGCCGCAGGCAGAAAACATTTGCAGGAACCTTCTCGAGGCCATTACCAACTTTGCAATTTCGAGTAATGTGATTCTGCGCCGCAATTTCTTTTTTACCGGGTTCGATGTCATTCTGGAGACCCGCGACAACAAGATCTTCCCGCGCTTGATTGAGATTAACGAGCTTCCACAGTTACTTGGCTGGGGGCCTGATGTTGATATTGATTTGGTTCCGTTGCTCTATAGGTGGGGTTGCGACTTACGGGCGCTATGTGCAGACTGGGCCAGTAGCCCCAATGCAAGGGACAGGAGCCGTCGTGACGACGGCACATATTCGCGGTCTGACTTCACCTGCGATAAGGATCGCGATATTTATGCCTGTCCTGGCGGCAAAGAGCTGAAAAACATCCGGCACCGTTCATGACGGCACGACGCTCAAATAGTCGCTGCTGTAATATCCTGAATGCGGAAAGAGAAAACCCGTACCACGACTTGAACTATCGCGTTTGCCGCTTATCGAGTCTAGTTCACCCCGCCCCGAATTCCGGATTGTAGATCAGCCCGATGGCGTTGCCCCAGGGGTCCTTCACCGTGGCGACGGTTATTTCACCGCCGACATTGGTCGGTTTGGTGTCCTCGATGGCGCCCAGTTCGATGAAACGCGCCACTTCGCCTTCGATGTCCTCGACGCCCCAATAGCTCAATACGTTGGTGGTCTTCTCCTCCGCCGGGCCGCCGTCCGGCAGCAAGCCGAGTTCGTAGCCGCCCACGTTGAAGCCGACATAGAAGGGCTCGTCGAAATAGGGGTCGACCCGGAACGCCCTGGCGTACCATGCCTTGGCCGCGTCGAGGTCGCCGACCTTGTAGATCGTAGTCCTGAGACCGAGAATCGAAGTCGCCATCCTGCGCCTCCCTTGTCGCCCGAGTGAAGATCGTCGCACCCTGTGCGGTGCCCCTGAACGCTTTTACGCCAGGCCGTCCGACCGCTCGGGCGCGCAATTTTGTCGGAGGAAAATTGGTGCCGGCTGCAGGATTTGAACCCGCGACCCTCTGATTACAAATCAGATGCTCTACCAACTGAGCTAAGCCGGCTCCAGCATTACAATGCGCGCCGCAAGATAGCGCCGCCCGTGCCCCCCGGCAAGCGAGATGCGCGCCGCGCCTGTTCGCCGGGGCGCCACCCGCCTGTCCGGCAAGAAGAGAGGGCCGGGGTCGGCAATGCCGCACCCCGGCTCGTCAGGCTCCGTGGGGATCCCGTCATTGCAGGCAAGCGATCTGTTACGGGATCAGGGTCTCCTGCACCTGCGGGTTCAGGTGATCGAACTTCACCATATTGCCGCCCGCGAAATCGCTGAACTTGAATACGTCGACCCCGCGGGTGATGTCGTTGGCGTAGATGAACCCGTTGTACCAGTAGGTCGCCCAGGTATCGGCTAGCGGGTCCTGCGCATCGTAATAGCCGATCTCCACCGCGTTCGCCGGATCGGTGAAGTCGATCATGCTGGTCCCGCCGCCATACCAGGACGAGGCCAGGATCTGCTGGCCGTCCTTGCGCGGCAGGACGGCGAACAAATGCGAACCGCAATATTCAAACTCGAAGACACCGTCTCCGTCGGGGTCGATCAACTGGGCCTGCCGCGGGATCAGGAAAGAGCCGAGCGGTTCGTGCAGGCTATCGATGTCGTAGAACCACAGCCGGCCGTTCATCTGGGCCGAATTCTGGCAGCTGCCGAAAACGGTCTCATCGCCATAAACGATGGTCTGGCCGTCCCAGGTGAAGGTCGCCGAGTGCCAGATTTCGATGTTGTCGTTGTCGAGATGATCGGTGATTACCGGGTTGGCCGGATCGCTGATGTCCCAGATCTGGCCCTCGCTGAGGCAGGCCGCGGCGGCAATCCCGAGTTCGAGGAAGAACTGCACGTCGTGGCAGCCGTCGGTGGCGCCGAGCCCCAGGAATACGAGGTCGTCGAAGGTCTGGTTAACCGGGATCGGCACGATATTCACGACTTCGGCCGACGCCGGGTCGTCCAGCGGCACCTCGACGATCGAAATCTGGCCGTTGCCGGGCGAGCCGGGCAGGCCCGGATCGCCGCAGGTCGGCCCGCCGCGTAGCGCATAGGACAGCACATAGACGAGCAGCCGGTTATTGGCCTCGTCGGGGATGATGTTGTTGGTGTGCGAGCCGCAGTCGGTATAGACGGATTTGACTAACTGCGGATTCGCCGGATCGGCGACATCGAAGATGCGGATGCCCTCCCAGCCCTCGGCCGGGGCGGGAACGCTGGGCAGTTGGGCGTCGCCGCAATTGGGCCCTTCCATTACTGCATCGACCGACAGGATGAGGATATTCCGCCAGACCGAGGTGTCGTTCTGTGGTCCGGGACAGTCGACATTGGTGAGTTCCACCGGCTCGCCGGGATCGGACATGTCGAAGACGCGGAAACCGCCGTAATTGCCGGCATAGACGATGTTGCCCCAGAAAGAGAGATCGGAGTTGGTGAAATCGGTCTGCGGGAGGCTGGCCTTGAGATGCATGTTCTGGCTATGCAGGTCGGGGCCCTTGCCGGCCTTGTCCCGGCCGCCGGTCATTTTCACAATGGCCTCGCGACCGAGGATGACGTTGCCGGCCTCGTCGTAGCCGGGGGTCAGCTGATAAGGGAAACGGACCTTCCCCTGTTCCTGGCCGGCCAGGCTTGGTATGGCGAAAACGGGCGTCAGAAGGATGCCGAGGGCGCCGAGGACGCCGGTGATGAATCTGCTTCGTGACATAAGTCTAATCCTCCCATTTTTGATTTTCGATTGCGAAATGCGCGGCGCCAATCACGCGGAAACAAGCGCGATGCCGCCTCCAGATAACCAAATGGGCTTCGGGCCGGTCGATCCGAAATGGGTGACCACAAAGGAAACTCCAACCCGACGTCCCACGGTCCCGGATGGCCCTGCTTTCGGGTGTCCGGGCAACCGGCCCGCAACGGGAACCGTTGATGTCGGCGCCTCATCACGGCATCGCAACACAAACGGGTAATATTCACCCACCTGCATGCCAAGATTGTTATATTCAACTTGTGCGATAATTGGCAGAGAAAAATACTAGTGGCTGCGACGAGCCCGGCTTTACCGGGCCGGGGGGCGGGGCTAGTCTGCGGCAATTCCTGCACATATACCGTGACAGAGGGGAACAGATTGCCATGCCGGGGCCGCTTTCCAACTACCGGGTACTCGACCTCAGCCGGGTGCTGGCCGGGCCCTGGGTGGGGCAGACCCTGGCTGATCTTGGCGCCGAGGTGATCAAGGTGGAGCGCCCGGGAAGCGGTGACGAGACCCGCGCCTGGGGCCCACCCTGGCTCCGGGATGAGGCTGGCGGGGAAACGAGTGAATCCGCCTACTACCTGTCGGCCAACCGGGGCAAGAAATCGATCGCGCTGGACATCGCCTCGCCGGAGGGGCGGCAGGCGGTGCGCGATCTCGCCGCCAAATCCGATGTGCTGCTGGAAAACTACAAGGTCGGCGGGCTGGCCAAATACGGGCTGGATTACGAGAGCCTGAAGGCGGTCAATCCCGGCCTGGTCTATTGCTCGATAACCGGCTTCGGGCAGGATGGGCCCTATGCCGGCCGCGCCGGCTACGACTTCATCATCCAGGGGCTCGGCGGCTTCATGAGCATCAATGGCGAGCCCGGCGGCACGCCGACCAAGGCCGGGGTCGCGATCTCCGACCTGTTTACCGGCCTGTATGCCAGCGTCGCCATCACCGCAGCCCTGCTGCACCGCGAAACCGGCGGCGAGGGGCAGCATATCGACATGGCGCTGCTCGACTGCCAGGTCGCGGCGCTGGCCAACCAGGCCTCCAACTATCATGTCTCCGGCACCCCGCCGGGGCTTATGGGTAACGCCCATACCAACATCGTGCCTTACCAGGTGGTGCCGACCGCAGATGGCCATATCATCCTGGCCGTGGGCAACGACCGGCAGTTCGCGGCATTCTGCCGGCTCGCCGGGCGGCCGGAGCTGGCGAGCGACGAGCGCTGCGCCACCAACGCGTCGCGCGTCGCCCATCGCGACGAACTGATGGCGATCATCATGGAGATTACCGTCACGCGGACCAGCCGCGAGTGGCTGGAGGTGCTGGAAGCCGCCCATGTGCCCTGCGGCGCGGTGAACGATATGGGCCAGGTCTTCGCCGACCCCCAGGTTCGTCATCGCGGCATGCGAATCGAACTGGATCATCCGCTGGCCGGCAAGGCGCCGTTGACTGCCAGCCCCATGCGGTTTTCCGGAACCGCGGTGGAATACGGGCTTGCGCCGCCGCTGCTGGGCCAGCATACCCGTGAGATACTCTGCGGGCTCCTGGGCCGCGACGAGGACGCGGTCGAAGACATGATGGCGCGCGGCATCTGCGCCGAGCCCGAAAAACGATAGGAAAGACGGAGAGAACGGCGATGGCCGGGAAGAAAAAGACGAAGCGCAGCGGCGGCCAGATCCTGATCGACGCCTTGGCGGGTCATGGGGTCGACCGGGTCTTTGGCGTGCCGGGCGAGAGCTACCTGGCGGCACTGGACGCCTTCTACAACGCGCGCAACAAGATGGCATTCACCATCTGCCGGCAGGAGGGCGGGGCGGCCTATATGGCCGAGGCCTGGGCCAAGCTGACCGGGCGTACCGGGGTCTGCTTTGTCACCCGCGGGCCCGGCGCCACCAACGCCAGCATCGGCGTGCATGCGGCGATGCAGGATTCGACGCCGATGGTGCTGTTCATCGGCCAGGTGGCGCGCGACCAGGCCGACCGCGAGGCCTTCCAGGAAATCGACTACCGCCAGATGTACCGGTCGGTCGCCAAATGGGTGGCGCAGATCGAGGACGCGGCGCGGATTCCCGAATATGTCAACCGCGCCTTCCATACCGCCGCGACCGGCCGGCCGGGCCCGGTGGTGCTGGCCCTGCCCGAGGACATGCTGACAGACCTGGCCGCTGTCGCCGACGTCGCCCCGGCGCCACCCACCCTCAGCTACCCCGGACGGCCGGGTATGAAGGCGCTGCGCGACATGCTGTCGGCTGCGGAACGCCCGCTGATGATCGTCGGCGGGGGCGGCTGGACCGGCGGCACCTCGACGAATATCCAGGCCTTCGCGAAGGCCAACAACATCCCGACCGGCGCGGCCTTCCGCCGCCAGGACTGTTTCGACAATTACGATCCGCGCTATGTCGGCCATGTCGGCATCGGCATCGACCCGGCACTGGGCCAGCGGGTGCGCGAGGCCGACCTGATCGTCGCGGTGGGGCCGCGGCTGGGCGAAATAACGACCGGCGGCTACACGCTGCTGGAGCCGCCGTCGCCGAGCCAGAAACTGGTCCATGTCCATCCCGACCCGAACGAGCTGAACAGCGTCTATCGCGCCGACCTCGGCATCGCCGCCAGCATGCCCGCCTTCGCGGCCGCCGCCAGGGCAATGAAGCCGGTCGAAAACCGGGCCTGGGACGACTGGGCCGGCGCCGCGCGGGCCGACTATCTGCGGTTCGTTGAGCCGCAGCCCATGCCTGGTCCGCTGCAGATGGCCGAGATCGTCGCCTGGCTGAACGAGCGGCTGCCGGAGGATGCGATCCTGACCAACGGCGCCGGCAATTATTCAATCTGGCTGCACCGTTTCTATCGCTGGTCCAGGTACCGCACCCAGGCCGCGCCTACGGTGGGTTCCATGGGCTACGGCGTGCCGGCGGCGGTGGCGGCGAAGCTGGCCTGGCCGGAGCGGGTCGTCGTCTCCTTCAACGGCGACGGCTGCTTCATGATGAACGGGCAGGAACTGGCAACCGCCGTGCAACATGGCGCCAAGGCGATCTTCATCGTCGTCAATAACGGCATGTACGGCACCATCCGCATGCATCAGGAACGCAACTATCCGGGCCGGGTGTTCGGTACGGACCTCACGAATCCCGACTTCGCGGCGCTGGCCCGGGCCTATGGCGCCAACGGCGAGGCGGTGGAAAAAACGGAAGACTTCGCCCCCGCCTTCGAACGCGCATTGGCCGCCGACCGGCCCAGCCTAATCGAGCTGCGCATCGACCCCGAGGCGATCACCCCGGTGGCCACCCTCACCGGCCTGCGCAAGCAGGCCCAGGGCGGGAAAAAGTGAGGCCGGCGCAGTGCGGCTGATCGCGGAGATCGCGGGCGGTGTCACCGACCTCCTGACCGGGGAGTCCTGGTCGGGCGTGGAACTGTCGGCCGAGACGCTGCGGCGCGCGGCGGTGCTGGCGGGGCTTGGCGTCGGGCGCGGGGATCGCGTCGTCCTCGCCCATGGCGGCGGACCGTCCTTCTTCGCCGACCTTTTCGCGGTCTGGCATCTGGGCGCGGCGGCGGTCTGCGCCAACCCGACTCTGACCGCCGGCGAGTTCGAAAACATTACCGCCTTCACCGGCGCGCGCGCCGTGCTGGACGGCGAGGCCGGCAACGCGAACCTGGCCGGGCTGGCCGCGCCGGTTCTCTGCCTGGCGCGGGAAAGGACCGCCGGCGATGCGCCGGATGAAGCGGGCGAACCCGGCGACGAGGCCCTGATCCTGTTCACCTCCGGCACCACGGGCGACCCGACGGGCGTGGTCCACAGCTTCGCCTCGCTGCAGGCGCGCCTTGCCCTGAACCGGCAGCATATCGGCGACGAAATCCTCGCCCGGTCGCTCTGCGTGCTGCCGACCTATTTCGGCCATGGGCTGATCGGCAACTGCCTGACGCCGCTGGCCGCCGGCCAGGCGCTCTTCCTTGCCACCGGCATGGACATGCGGCGCATGGCCGGGCTGGGTGCCGTGCTGGACGAGCATGGGATAAGCTTCATGAGTTCGGTGCCGTCCTTCTGGAAGATCGCGCTGAAGCTCTCAAAACCGCCGCAGGGGGGCGGACTCGCGCGCATCCAGATCGGTTCGGCGCCGCTGTCGGCGGATTTATGGCGGACGGTCATCGAATGGGGCGGCGGCGCGGCGGTCGCCAACCTTTACGGCATCACCGAGGTGGCGAACTGGGCCGCCGGGGCGTCCTCCGCCGAGTTCGAGCCCGCCGACGGGCTGGTCGGCCGCATGTGGGGCGGCGAGGCCGCGGTGCTGGATAGCGCAGGCAACAGGCGCGGCGAAGGCGAGGGCGAGTTGCTGCTGCACACGCCGTCGGTCATGTTGGGCTACTTCCGGCGGACCGACCTGACGGCGCCGGTGTTGCAGGACGGCTGGTTCCATACCGGCGATGTCGGGCGGATCGGCGCTGACGGCGTTATCCGGTTGACGGGACGCCAAAAGACCGAGATAAACCGGGCCGGCATGAAGGTTCAGCCGGAGGAGATCGACCTGCTGCTGGAGCGTCACGACGAGGTTGCCGAGGCCTGCGCGTTCGGCGTGCCCGACGAGATCAGTGGCGAGGTCGTCGGCGCGGCGGTGCGGCTGGTCGAAGGGGCAAAAACCGATGCGGCGTCGCTGCGCGCCTGGTGCCTGGAGCGAATCAGGCGCGAGAGCGCGCCCGAGAAATGGTATGTGGTAAGCGAAATACCCAAGACCGACCGGGGAAAGATCGACCGGCGGCGGGTTATGGAACAATGCGTGGAAGACAACAGGAGCCAGTAAATGGTCTGGGTACCCGGTCAGCCCCTGCGGCTTGAAACCGAGAACTACATCATCCGGTCGCTGACCCCGAACGACATCACCGAGGATTACGTGTCCTGGTGGTCGGACGCCGAGGTCATGGAGGGCGTGGCGCGGCCGCTGAAGCCGCTGCCCAAGCAGTATCACCAGAACCGGGTGGCCAAGCAGTTCGACAATCGCAAGAGCTTCCATCTTGGCGTCTACGACAAGCAGGCCAACCTGCTGGTCGGTTTCATCACGGTTTTCGCCAACCCCTTCCACAGAACGGCGACGACCAACACCATCATCGGCAACCGCGCCTATTGGGGGCGGGGGCTGGTGCTGGAATGCCGTGGCCCGGTATTCGATTTCATTTTCAACGAGCTGCGCGTGGACAAAATTTCAGGCAAACCGATCGCCCGCAATGCGCCGTCGGTCTTCAATTACAAGGCCCAGGGCTTCAAGACCGAAGGTCTGCTGCGCAAGGAATGGCGCTACGAGGACGGCCGACGCGTCGACGTTGCCGTGTTCGGCCTGTTCAAGGACGAATGGGAAGCCCATAAGGCGAAACAGAAGGGTAAGTCATGAGCGATGCGATGAACCAGGCCCGCGGCCTGCTGGCCCAGGCGCTCGAGATCGGCGCCGAGTCGCTGACGGACGACGCGTCGGTGTCTTCGACCGAGGCGTGGGACAGCCTCGCGCATATCCGGGTCATCGCGGCTATCGAAGGGCATTTGGGAAGTGAACTGGATACGATGGAGATTCTCGAGATCGAGCAGCTCTCCGACATCGCTGCGATCCTGGAACGGCATTCCGCGGCGGCCTGAATCTCACCCCCTGTTTAATTCATAGAGCGCCACGGCCGCAGCGTTCGATACGTTTAGGCTGGAGACCGGCGGACGGGTGGGCAGGCGTACCAGGAGGTCGCAATGGTCGCGGGTCAGGCGGCGCAGACCTTTGCCCTCGGCGCCGAGGACCAGCGCGACTCGGCCCGACGGGGCGGTCTCGGCCAACGTCCGTTCGGCCTCGCCGTCCAGTCCCACGCACCAGAAATCGGCCTGCTGCAGAGTATCCAGCGCCCGCGCCAGATTGGTAACCGTCACCAGGGACACCGCTTCCAGGGCGCCGCTGGCCGACTTCGCGACGATCCCGGTCGCCCCGGGCGCGCCGCGTTCGGTCTGCACCACGGCCAGCGCACCGAAGGCCGCAGCGCTGCGCAGCACCGCGCCGATGTTATGGGGGTCGGTCACCTGATCCAGCACCACGATCACCGCGCGGTCGCCGGCCCCGGCGATGACGTCTTCCAGCGCCGGCTGGTCCAGCGGGTCGGCGAGCAGGGCGACGCCCTGATGCACCGCGCCCGGCGGAAGCGCCGCGTCGATTTCCTGTCGCGCGACTTTTTCGGGGTGCGATCGTGGGTCGGCGCGCAGCAGCTTTTCGACGGCTTCCGGGGTGGCGATCAGCCGGCGGATCTTCCGCCGCGGATTCGCCAGCGCCGCGGATACCGCATGGAGGCCGTAGATCCAGCCCGACTCGCGCGCCGCCGGAACCCGTGACTCTTCGTCGCGCTTCGGGCGGTTTCGCCGCTGCGGGCGCTTGGCTGGAGGCTTGTTCCTTGACATTGCCGCTCTTAATATTACCTTTGGTACCGGTTCCACAAGCGGCGCCATCCCGTGCGGAGGAAGAAGTATTTTTCTCTTTGCGTGATTTGGCGTGTTTATTGTGTGATTTGAAGTTGACAAGCGGCCATAAATGACCATACATCCCCCCCGTCGCAGCGGTGCGCGGACGGGCACACCGATGTTTTGGCGCGCAGTATTCGGAGGGGTGCCCGAGTGGTTAAAGGGGACGGGCTGTAAACCCGTTGGCTATGCCTACGTTGGTTCGAATCCAACCCCCTCCACCATATCTGCGTGGCGGAACAGCGTGAAGGCCCCGGTGATTACGGAAGGGCGATGTGCGGACAGGCTTATGCGGGTGTAGCTCAACGGTAGAGCCCCAGCCTTCCAAGCTGGTAGTGTGGGTTCGATTCCCATCACCCGCTCCATTCGCTAGGCCGACCGTGGCGACAAACGAAGATTGGACAGGCCGGACAGGCCGGTTCTTTTAGGCGATCAAAACAGGAATACGGAACCGATGGCTAAAGCGAAATTTGAACGTACGAAGCCGCATTGCAACATTGGCACGATTGGGCATGTTGACCACGGCAAGACGACCTTGACGGCTGCG
>CAMYNJ010000103.1 GCA_947259795.1 uncultured Alphaproteobacteria bacterium
ATCCTGGCCGCGCGCGACCGCCTGAAATCGCAGGGCGCGCGCGTGCTGGGCGACGGCGAGCCCAGGATCGGCGCCCATGGCAAGCCTGTTTTGTTTTTGCACCCCAAGGACTTCCTCGGAACTCTCGTGGAACTGGATCAAGTCTGAGCCATGGGTATCGTCGGCGGAATCGTCGCTTATGTGATTGTCTGGGTAGTGGTGCTGTTCATGGTGCTGCCCTTCGGCGTGCGCCAGCCCGACGAAACGGAGGCGGGCCACATGCCCGGCGCCCCCGCAAATCCCCGCATCGGCCTGAAATTCGCCGTGACCAGCGCCATCGCCGCGGTGATCTGGATCGTCCTGTATTTTGCGGTCGAATATAGCTGGATCGACCTTCCGCTGCCCGGCTAGATGTCCCCGAAGCCCGTGCCCGCCACGCGATATTCGTCGCGGGGCGGGGCGAAGACGTCGAGGATCACCGCACCCTGGCTGCCCGCGCGGATGCCGTGCGGCGCGTTGCCGGGGGTGCACCAGAAATCGCCGGCCTTGACCGCGAATTCCTCGCCGTCCTGGATGCGCGTCGCCGACCCTTCCAGCATGACGCCCCATTGTTCCTGCGGGTGGCTGTGGATCTTGCCTTGCGTGTTGGGCTCCAGCCGCACCACCGACAGCATGGCCTGCTCGCCGGGGAAGATGCGCGTGGTGATGCCCTCGGCCAGTTCGCGGGCGATGCCCTGGCTCATGTCATGCAGGTTATAGAATCCGGCTTTCGCCATACTGTCGGCCATGTTCACAATCTCCGGTCCGGGCTAAGCTGGGCCGAGTTTAGACGAGTCGGCCGGGCCTGCGCCAGCCCCCGGGTTATCCACGGAACTTTCCACAATGGGATGGCGTGAAAACGGGCATGGTTAATTTTCGATTAAAATACAGGCAATAAAATGAACTGGTATTGCGACGCCGCCAAAGATCATCCCTGGCACGAGCCCTATCACGACAGCGAATACGGATTCCCGGTGGCCGACGAGTCGGTTCTGTTGGAACGGCTGGCCCTGGAGATCAACCAGGCCGGCCTGTCTTGGCTGACCGTGCTGAAGAAGCGAGAGGCGTTCTACGCGGCCTTCGCCGGGTTCGAAGTGGACAAGGTGGCGGCCTTCGGCGAGGCCGACCGCGCGCGCCTGCTGGCCGACGCCGGGATCATCCGCAACCGGCTGAAGGTCGACGCGGTGATTCACAACGCGAAATGCATCCGGGACATGCGCGACAGCCATGGCGGCTTCCACGCCTGGCTGGAGGCGCACCACCCGCTGCCCAAGGATGACTGGGTCAGGCTGTTCAAGAAGACCTTCCGCTTCACCGGCGGCGAAATCACCGGCGAATTCCTGATGAGCACCGGCTATCTGCCCGGCACCCACAACCCGGATTGCCCCATCCATACGAAGATCGCCGCGCTGGACCCACCCTGGATGCAGGCGCCGCCCGGTTTCTGGGATTAGCGCCATGGACAAGCCGAATGGCTTTCCCTAAAGTCGCGCTGCCCTGAAACCGCCGGATTTCGGCATTAGGGAACATCCGCCCGGAAGCCTCCAAGAGACCAGCCCAGATGCGTTCATCCCAGTTCTTCATGCCGACCCTGAAGGAAACCCCGTCGGAGGCCGAAATCGTCTCGCATCGCCTGATGCTGCGCGCCGGCATGATCCGCCAATCCAGCGCCGGGATTTATTCCTGGCTGCCCATGGGTTTCCGGGTGCTGAAGAATATCGAGCAAATCGTGCGCGAGGAGCAGAACGCCATCGGCTGCCAGGAAGTGCTGATGCCGACGATCCAGCCGGCCGACCTATGGCGCCAGAGCGGGCGCTACGACGATTACGGGCCGGAGATGCTGCGCATCCGCGACCGGCGCGACCGCGACATGCTGTACGGGCCTACGAACGAGGAGCAGATCACCGAGATCTTCGCCGCCTCCCAGCGCAGCTACCGCGACCTGCCCAAACTGCTCTACCATATCCAATGGAAGTTCCGCGACGAGATCCGCCCCCGCTTCGGCGTCATGCGCGGCCGCGAATTCCTGATGAAGGACGCCTATTCCTTCGACCTGGATGCCGAGGGCGCGCGCCGGTCCTACAACAAGATGTTCGTGTCCTACCTGCGCACCTATGAGCGCATGGGCCTGAAGGCGATCCCCATGGCCGCCGACACCGGCCCGATCGGCGGCGACATGAGCCACGAATTCCTGATCCTGGCCGAGACCGGCGAAAGCGAGATCGCCTGCCACAAGGATCTGCTGGGCAAACGCTGGGCCGAGCGGGCGATCGATTTCGAGGGCGATCTGCAGCCCATCGTCGACGAGTTCACCCGCCATTATGCGGCGACCGACGAGAAACGCGATCCGGACAAGGAAAAGGCGCTGGGCGGCGACCTGGTCACCGCGCGCGGCATCGAGGTCGGCCATATCTTTTATTTCGGCACCAAGTATTCCGAGAAGCTGGGCGCGGTCGTCGCCGACCGCGACGGCAAGGAGGCGACCGTCGAGATGGGCTCCTACGGCATCGGCGTGTCGCGCCTCGTCGGCGCGATCATCGAGGCGAGCCACGAC
>CAMYNJ010000104.1 GCA_947259795.1 uncultured Alphaproteobacteria bacterium
CGCGCCGATATCCGGTGAACGGGCCGACAGGTCCCCGGTCACGGCCCGGCCGTCCAGCGGGATCGCCAGCGCCCCCTCGACCGAAGTTTTCCGCGCCGAAAGGCTGAGCCCGCGCAATGTCAGCAGATTTTCGGTCAACATGAAGTCCGTGCGTCCGGACAGATCGGGAAGCAGGTCCGTCTCACCCGTCAGGCGGATATTCCCGCGCGGGGCCGTCGCCACGTTGGTGACGCTGTACTGCGCCTCCAGCCGCTTTACCGGGAACCCGCCGGGCGCCGCCGCAGCGAGCCGCAAACGTCCGTCGATCGCCGGGTTCGCCATGGGCCCGGCTGCCTTCCCGGCAATGTTGAGCGCGCCGTCCGCCTTCTCCGGGTCCTCGATCCCCATCGCCGCGAGGTCGCTGACGGCGATGTCGTAATCCGCCTCGAGCCTGATGTCTGGCCGCAGCGACCACGAGCCGTTTACTTCCACCCCCTTGCCCGACACCGCCAGTTCCGAGACCGAAAGCGTTCCATCCGGCTGGCGCCGGGCCTTGCCGGCCAGACGGGCGCTCGGCCCCAGCAAGCGCTCCACCAGGGGCTGCTCGAGGCTTGCATCCTGCAGCAGCCCGTCAATCGCAAGATCGAGAGCACCATCCACATTTCCGGCCAGGGCGAAATTCGCTTGCAGCCTGCCCGCGACCGCCCGGCCCGCCGCTTCGGACAATGGCGTCAGATCGTCGATCGTTACCCGGCCTGCCGTATTCAGGGCCCCGCTATCCAGCGCGATATCGCCAGTCAGCGACGCACCCGCCGCGGCGCCCGAAACGGTGACTTCGCCGAAGTCAAACTGCGTATAGCGTTCCAGGCGCGCGCGCTTGAACGCGAGACCGGGACTTTCCCCCAGCAGCCCGCTCAACTCCCGCGACGGCGTTTTGAAACCGCCAAACCGCACCTCGCCCGCCATCGAAATGCGGGTATCGTCCCTATCCAGCGGGCCGTCGGGGCTCAGCTCGGCCCGCAAGTCCGTGCGGGCGGCGGCAAAGCCCGCCACCGCCAAATTATCGACCACAGAGTCGAGCTGGATGACGGGATGCATCAGCGGCCCCTCGAAACCGATTTTCGCGGTCGCAGATGTGAAAGCCACCGGTTCGGCAAGTCGTGCCAACCGCCCGCTGTCGACGGTCCCGATTTCCAGCATACCGTCGATGTGCGCGGTGGCGGGGGAAATTTTCGCGCTGCCCCGGGCAGCGACGGCCGCGCTCGCCAGGTTGTTGACAATCACCGTCCAACCATTGCTGTCGGCTTCGTAGCGCGATTCCAGATCGAAGGCAGTGCGCGGGCCCAGCATCGACATGACTTCCGGCCCCAGCGCCTCGCCCGGCGCGGCGTTGCCTTGCATCGCCATGCGGAAATCCCGGCCGATGGAGATCGAAAGCGACGATCCGAGCGAAAGCACGGAGCCCGCTTCGAGGGTCATGCGGCCGCGCCAGTCGCCGGCCGGACCGTCGCCGGTAACGGAAAAATCGAGGGGCGGCCTTCCCGGCAGGTCGAGCAGCCGCGCCACAAGGCCGTCCGCCGGTTCCGACAAGGTGGCGTCGATGTCGAGCGATCCGGTCGCGGCGTTCCAGTCCAGTACGGCACTGGCCTGCCCCGGCCTTTCATCCACCCGCTCGACTTTCAGGCGCGCGATGGCGCTGCCCTGCAGCGCCGATGCGCTGGCGGCAAGCGCGAGACTCGCTGCTTCCCCGAGCACCGGCTCTTCCAGCCGCAACATGTCGACCGACAGACTGTCCAGGGCTATTTCAGTGGGCGGCAATGAAATACCGGCCTGGTCGCCGGCCGATGGGGCAGGCGCTTCCGACGGGGACGGCCGGCGCAGGACCACGACCTCGCTCGCCCGCGCCGAATCGATGTGCAGCCTGGCGCCGAACAGCTCCAGGGGACTCCAGCCAAGTTCGAGATCGCGAATTGTCATCCAGGCGCCGGCACCGTCCTTGATGGCAATATGATCGATCCGTATTTCCGCCGGCAACGGGCCTTGCAGGCGGCCGATTTCGACCTCGAACTCGCCCGGCGTGGAAAGCGCATCTTCGAGATAGCGGGCAAGGACCGAGCGGCCGGATTCGCTGTAAAGCAGCAGGAGAATACCGGCCAGCGCCCCGATCAACAGGATCGCCAGCGCGGCCAGCACGCTGCGAAACGGCCGCCGCCGAATGGCGCTAAAAAGCCTGGCCAAGGCTGACATAGATCTGGAACTCGTCATCGATTCCTTCGCGCCGGTTCAGGGGGAAGGCGACATCGAACCGGATCGGACCGGCGACGGTGAAATAGCGGAACCCCAGTCCCGCCGCCCAGAACAGATCCTCTCCGAAATCGGGCGTCAGCTCATCATACACGTTTCCACCCTCCGCGAAGGGGACGATGCCGATTTTGTCGGTGACGCGCCAGCGCAGCTCGAACCCGGTTTCCAGCAAGGAACGCCCGCCGACCGGATCGCCCTCGGCATCCAGCGGGCCCGCCTTTTGATACTCGTAGCCGCGAACCGATCCGCCGCCACCGGCGAAGAAGCGCTTGGTGATCGGGATGTCCAACGTGTCCGCGCCGACTATCGACCCCGTCCGAACCCTGAAGGCGGGCACAACCCGGCGCTCCTTGCCCAACCCAAGATAGGCCGATGCCTCCGCTTCGAAAACGGTGAAGTTGATATCCCGCTCGATCGTGGCGAAATAGGGCGTTGCCGACAATTTTACCCGCGTGCCTTCGGTCGGATCCAGCAAATCGTCGGTGCCGTCGCGCCCGCCGTGGATGGGGATGCCGACGATGGCGTAGGTGGATTCGACGCCATCGTCGTCGATCAACGAATATTCGCCGGACACGCCGGCGCCAAGCGTCCAGACTTCCGCAAGCCGTTTTTCCAGGCCGGTGAAGCCGGCTGCCGTCCGCTCGTCATAGGCGTCCGTTTCCTGGGCACGTGCCGTGACATTCGCCAGGAACGTCAGGTCGCGCGACAGAAAATGCGGCTTGCGGAAGTCGGCGGTTGCCTGTTGGCGAATTCCCGAACCTTCGATCGACAACCGTAGCCGTTCCTGGCGGCCGAACAAATTGCGGTGCTCCCATGACAGTTCGCCGCCGAACTGTTCATCGGTGGAGTAATTGATGCCCGCGGCCAGCGTTCGATGCTTCGATTCCTCGACGGCCGCCGTCACCGGCAGCCGGCCCTGCCCGTCGACCGCGTCGGCCGGCTTCACGTAGATGGTTCGGAACAAGTTGGTATTGGCGAGCCTGCGGCGCACCCTGTCGAGTTCCCGCTCGTCCCACTGTTTACCTTCGGGCCACTGCAGGACGTACCTGACATATTCTTCCTCGACCTTCTTCAAGCCATCCAGCGCGAGCGGGCCGAACACCGCTTGCGGCCCCGGATCGATCTGCACAGTCACGGTCATCGCGGCCGCATCGTGGTTGACGACGGCCTTGCGGTCCGCGACGACGGCCTTGGGTCGTCCGTTCCGGCGGAAATGACCCAGCAGTGCCTGTTCGATCGCAACGATATCCTCGCCACGCGCCGGCATGGCCTCGACATAGCCCAAACCGCGCCCTTCGGGCAGTTGCGGATCAACGCCGGCATGGTCGCCCACGATAACGATATCGTATTTCGTTATTCCGTAGCGGGCGCCCGGCGCTATCTTCAAGACGATCCTGATCGGATCGGACTCCGTATCGGTTTCGGGCACAATGCGCCCGCCGTAATAGCCTTCCGCGCGCAGCACGGACCCCAGGCTTTCGACATCGCCCGCCACCCGCCGGCGCAGGGCGGCACGGCTGGCCGGCGCCTGCTTGCTCAGCGCCATCAATTGCGAGGCCACCTCCAGCTTGTCGCGCAGATCGGGCTCGATTTCGCCCTCGATCGAAAAATCGTAGGCGACGTCATCGCCACCGAAGCCGGGCAAGGGCAACAGCGGGCCCTCGCCGTTCTTGCCGCCGCATCCGGCAAGCAACGATACGGTCGCCACAAAAAGGAGAGATACGATAAGGCTACGCATAATGATACGGCATCTTGGCGCAATAGTGCGGCGATACAAGGGCTGATTCGCGGTGCGGCCGCGACTTGCAGATTAACGACCTCGACGTCGATTGCGCGGCCGGGTTACGGATAGGGCTGAACGCCGATGATCCAATCATGGGCCAGCAACCCGGACGCATATAGCGCCAGCCCCAGCAGCACCGGTTTCCAGCCGATGCCCTTCCAGTCGATCGGCCCCGGTCCGGCAAAGGGCAAGTTCGGGCTGGCCGCCGCGAAGCGCTTCCATGCGTCGTCGCCGCAAAGCCGCCGCCGGCGCATGTCGACGAGAGGGACCCCCAGTGCGCCGAACACCAGGAAAATCCCGAAGAGCAACACTCCCGCGAGATCGCCGTTGGCGATGACATGCGCGGCGCCCCACAGGACAAGCGCCCAGGGAGCGGGGTGGCGCGTGACACTGAGAATCGCCGGCGCCGGGTTGTCGCCCTCGGGCAGGCAGTCGCCGCCGAGCCCGGCGCAGGGGGTGGTGACGCTGGCCACCGCCAGGATACAAGCCAGCGGCATGATCAGCGCCGGGATCGCCCGGAACGCCGTCAGGGGCGGCCACAGCTCCAGGTAAGGCGCCGTATAATAGGCCCAGAACACGGCTGCCATTCCGACCACCGAGACGATGCCGTGGAAGGCCCCGTACCAGCGCCGCCCCAGCCACGCGACAAGAGGGTCGCGGATGCGGGGCCGGGAGATCGCCGTATGCACAGCCACGAAGGCAGCCAGCAGAACGATCAGCGGCAGGAACGCCTTCATCGGATCATGGTCAGCAGAAAATCGGGAATGATCGATATGCCGGCGATCCAGGGATGGGCGACCGGCAGAGCGAGGTACAACGCGACACCGCCTGCGAACCGGACCCAGCCGATCCCGCGCCAGTCGATGGAACGCCGCCCCTGGATGGCGGCAAGGAACGGGATCACCGAAGTCGTCATGGCGATCGGCCCCCAATCGGCGCCCATCGCATTCTTGCGCCGGTGGTCGATATGCGCCATGCCGCCCAGCGCCAGCAGTCCGAAACCACCGAAGAAGACAACACTGGCCAGATCGCCATTGGTCGCGATATGGCCCCCCGACCACAAGGTTACCGCCCACAGGAAGGGATGGCGCGTGATCGTCACGATGCCACTGACGGCATGAGGTTCGCCGGCCATGCTTTCGCCGCCGACCATCGTCACATTGCGCGTCGTCATGCCCGCTACCGCCAGCATGCAGGCAAAGACCATCAATATGACCGGTATCTGGATCAAACCGATGCCTGCGGTCCATAACGGATTTTCCGGGGCCGCCCGGTAGGCCATGATCGCCCAGATCAGTGTGCCGAGAGCCGCCATGGAGTAAATCGCCCGAAACGGCCCTTCGCCCAGTGCGCGGATCAAAGGGCGCCGCACCCGCAGGCTGGACAGCACGAAGTGGCCGCCCACGAAGCAGGCGACCGCGAATGACAGGCCTTCGATGGTTCCCAGCATGGGCGCGATTATCGCGCCGGCGATGCGGCGCGTCCAGCCCTTCCGCCCGGCCGTTACTCGGTCGCGTCTTTTTCCCGGTGCACCATCCGAATCCGGGGCCGGGGCTCCCGCTCGGCAAGGCTCTCGAGCTCGACGATGGCGGCGCCGATCAGATGCATGGCGATTTCCAGATTGCCGCGATCGGCATTGATATAGCCAGCAGCGATGTACAGCCGCTCGAGTTCTTCCTTGATGCTTTCTTCCGTGTAATCGTTTTCGCTTACAATAAACATTTTCATATCCGCCCGCTTCCCGAACGCACCGTCATGTTCGGCTTCCTCCGGGTTTGGCGGTCCAATCAGTTCCAACCAATTCAGGAAATGATACAATACATGAGAAGGCGATGCACCCATTTTCTACTCAATTATGGGTGGTTGGTCCGGAACGGGCCTGCGAATGCATCGGAGTTCAGGCACCGGCTGAACGCAAACGCGTCCCCCATGCAGTCCGGCGCTGGCGGGGCAGTCAACGTCGGAATTCAGACCGCGCGCCGACTGCCCTGGATCACCCTAAATTCACTGGGGACTCTCATCACCCCTGCCTGGCCGGTCCCTGCCCGGCGGCGAGTTTCTTTCATTGTCGCTATCGGCGCCGGCATTGCCGCTATCATGGGCGAACTGGTCGTCGATAACCGGCACGCCGAGCGTGCAACCCGCCGTGAACAGTGACACCAGTAAAATCGCGATAATTTGTTTCATAATTCGACTTCCCCATATTTCAGTGACGGTCGGCTGACCGACTGTCTGGGATTATACGCTAAATTGCATAAAATTCGCTGTGTATTTTCGCACATGTGCATGGATTTTTTCCGCCCCGTGACTTGAACGGATCGGGAGCGTCAGAGAGCGGGCTCCGCGACGCCGGCTTGCCGGCAAGCGGCGACTACGGTATTGCGCAACAATACGGCTATGGTCATCGGGCCGACGCCGTCGCGCACCGGCGGCCGTGTTTTTTCTGGCGCCGGCCGGACGTAAAAGCAGCCGCGGCGCAGTCGGGCGCCGCGGCTGCCGGAAGAGCTTGCGGCGCGCGGTTCAGACCGCTGCGCCGACTTCCCTGGACCGCTGTAAAATCATTGAGCGACAGTTTCCCGCCCAAATCCCCCAGTGTCGCCTTCGCCTTCCTCCTGCTGCGGGCTCCTTTCTGGCCGCTCCCTTTCCGGCGGCGAGTTTCTGTCATTGTCGCTATCGGCGCCGGCATTGCCGTTGTCTTGGGCGAACTGGTCGTCGATGATCGGCACGCCGAGCGTGCAACCCGCCACGAAAAATGACATCAATAGAATCGCGATAACATGTTTCATAATTCAACTTCCCCGTAATTCAGTGACAGCCGTTTGTCCGGCTGCCCGGAATTATACACGAAATTGCATAAAATTCGTTGTGTATTTTCCCACATTTGCATGGATTTTCCCGCTCCGTGATCCCGACGGCGCGGCATCGTCAGAGATCGGGCTCCGCGATCCCCGCCTGGCGGCATGCGGCGACGACGGTGTTGCGCAGCAGCACCGCGATGGTCATCGGGCCGACGCCGCCGGGCACCGGCGTGATGGCGGCCGCGTTTTCGTGCGCGCCGGCGAAATCCACGTCGCCCACCAGCTTCGGCTTGTCGCCGCCGGCGTCGATGCGGTTGATGCCGACGTCGATGACCGCGGCACCCGGTTTCACCCAGTCGCCCTTGATCATTTCCGGGCGGCCGACGGCGGCGACCAGGATGTCGGCGCGGCGGCAGACATCGGCCAGGTCGCGGGTGCGCGAATGGGCGATCGTCACCGTGCAGTTGGCGCCCAGCAGAAGCTGCGCCATCGGCTTGCCGACGATGTTTGAGCGCCCCACGATCACCGCCGCCATGCCGGAAAGGTCGCCGAGCCGGTCCTGCAGCAGCATCAGGCAGCCCAGCGGCGTGCAGGGCACCATGGCCGCGCCGCCGGTGGCCAGCCGGCCCGCATTGATGACGTGGAAGCCGTCGACATCCTTGGCCGGGTCGATGGCGTCGATCACCGACTGTTCGTCGATCTGCTTCGGTAGGGGCAGCTGCACCAGGATGCCGTGGACCGCCGGGTCGTTGTTGAGCTTGTCGATCAGGGCCAGGAGGTCGGCCTGCGCGGTTTCGGCCGGCAGCTTGTGCTCGAAGCTGTTCATGCCGGTCTCTTGTGTCTGCTTACCCTTGGAGCGCACATAGACCTGGCTGGCGGGATCCTCGCCGACCAGCACCACCGCCAGCCCCGGCGTCAGATCATGTTGCTGTTTCAGCCCGGCGACGATCTCGGCGATGCGGGCCCGCAAACCCGCCGCGAAGGCCTTGCCGTCAATGATTTTCGGATCGTTCGCCGTCCCGTTCATTCGAAGCTCCTTCCCCATTCCTTCAGCATCCCGTGCAGCGCCGCGGGGTCGCCCGCGACATGCACGACCTTACGGCGCGACGTGGCGCCGGAGGCAACCGTAAGCGACGTTTTCGGCAGTTTCCACGTCTTCGCCAGCAGCTTCAGCAAGGCCGCGTTCGCCTTGCCGCCTTCCGGCGCGGCCGTCACGACCGCCTTGAGATGGACAGCCCCGCCGGCATCCCGCGAGGCGCCGCGAATCGCGTTGGCCGATGATTTGGGCGTCAGGCGTACCGCCACCACCACGCCATCGGCGGTTTCGCTGAAGGGGGTCCCCGCCATCGGGCCGGATTTACGCGGCGAGCCTGACGTAAACCCAGATCACGGAATAACGGACGAAATAGAGCCCCACGATCAGAATGATCGGCGAAAAATCGATCTGCATTCTGGGCATGAACCGCCGAATGGGCTTGAGCGCGGGCTCGGTGATGCGGAACAGCACGTCATAGACCATATAGACGAACCGATTACGCAGGTTGATGACATCGAAGGTTACCAGCCAACTGAGGATTACCCCGGCGATGACGAACCAGACATAGATGTCGATGACCGTTATGATCAGCCAGATAATCGGATTTACGCCCATGACGTTCCCTTGCCCCTTGCTGCAACCGGCGATGCGCCCGCGACAGTACAGTTATGGACCCATGGCGGCAAGTGCAAGGAAGCGGGAAAAATACCGGCCCGGGGCGCAGCCAGAGCTTGACAGAGGGCGCCGCCCAACACATATTCCGCCTCGTTCGGCACAGCCCGGACAGAATGCTTTTGTGGGGCCGTAGCTCAGCTGGGAGAGCGTCGCGTTCGCAATGCGAAGGTCAGGAGTTCGATCCTCCTCGGCTCCACCATCCCCCCCCCCGACGAAACGACATCCACCCCCCCGCCGCTGCGCCTGCGTCTTTTCGTCGATATCGCCGCCCATTCTCCGTCCTCGCGAAATACCCCCGCGTTTATTTCCGAAAGCTCCCAGCGAGAGAAGCTGGCGGGTTGACAAGGGACGATCATGGTTTGATTCTCAACGACTTGGAGGAGACGCTGGATAACGGCGCAGAAATTTCGCGGGAGGGAGAACTGGATAGCCAGGTCCTTGTGGTCGGCGCGGGGCCGGTCGGGCTGACGCTGGCCAACGATCTCGGGCGGCGCGGTGTGCGCTGCACCATCGTCGAGCAAAAGGAAGCGCCGCAGTTCCTTCCCAAGATGGAGCGCTGCAACGCCCGTTCGATGGAGATTTTCCGCCGAATGGGCCTGGCGGACAGGATCCGTGCTGCCGGCCTGCGCGCCGAGGTTCCCATGGACGTCTTCGTCATCCTGGCCATGGACCGGCCGCCGCTTTTGCATCTGCCCTACCCGTCGGTGGAACAGGCCCGGGCGGAAATCCGCGCCTGCGAGGACGGCTCCATGCCGCTGGAGCCCTACCAGCTGATTTCGCAATACACGCTGGAGCCCTTGCTGAAGGCGGCGGCGGAAAAGCTGCCAAGCGTCTCCGTGCGCTATGGCTGCGAGTTCGTCTCCTTCGACGAGGACGAGGGCGGCGTGACCGCGACCGTCCGCAACCTCGACGGCGAAACGGAAAACATCCGCGCCGCCTATATGGTCGGCTGCGACGGCGGCGCCAGCCCGGTGCGCAAGCAGCTTGGCATAAAGCTGCGCGGCGAGGGCAACCTGATGCACCTGCAACAGGCCCTGTTCCGCTGCGACGATCTGTTCGACCGTATCCCGATCGGCGCGGGGCCGGGCAAGGGGCGCCATTATCATGTGGCGGACGATCACGCGACCTTCCTGATCATGCAGGACAGCACGAAACATTTTACCCTGCATTCGGTGGTCGACAGCGACGAGGAGATGAAGCGCCAGTTCGAGAAGACCGTCGCGGTCCCGCTGGACTACGCGATGTTGTCCTGCGCCGAATGGCGGCAAAACCTGCTGCTGGCCGACAACTACCGGCGCGGCCGGGTATTCCTGGCCGGCGACGCGGTGCATCTGGTGATCCCGACCGGGGGGCTGGGCATGAATACCGGCGTCGGCGATGCGGTCGATCTGTCCTGGAAACTGGCGGCGGTGCTGCAGGGCTGGGGCGGGCCGCATCTGCTGGACTCATACGAGGTGGAGCGCCGCCAGATCGGCGACCGCAATGTCGGGGCCTCGCGCTACGCCTCGGCCGGGCGGCGCAAATGGCGCTCGCAATACCGCCCGGAAATCGCCAAAGAGTCGTCCGCGGGCGAGGCGGCGCGCGCGAACCTCGCAACGGTCGCCGATGTCGAACAGCGCAAGACCAACGAGATGATCGGGGCGGAGCTGGGCTACCGCTATGTCGGCTCGCCGGTGATCTGGGAGGAAACGGGCGGGCCGGAGCATCTGTTCCGGATTTATGAGCCGACCACATGGTCCGGCGCCCGGCTGCCCCATGTCTGGCTGGAGGACGGCCGCGCCGTGCAGGATATCCTGCCGGACGGCTACACGCTGCTCAGGCTTGGCGGATGCTTGGCCGATGCAGGGCCGCTGGCTGACGGCTTCGCACGGTTGGGCGCGCCCTTCACGGTGCTGGACATCCCCGGCGAGCGCGCGCGCGACGTCTATGGCCGCAACCTTCTGCTGCTGCGCCCGGACATGCATGTGGTCTGGCGCGGCATGGAAATGCACGAAAACCCGGCGCATCTGGCCGCGCTCGCCGCCGGCCATCGCCTGATAACCGAACGAGGGAATAAGACATGACCGATATCGCCAGCGTCAGGGAAGAGCTTGTCACCGCCAACCGCATCCTCGCCAACGAGAATGTGCTGGATTCCTTCGGCCATGTCAGCATGCGCCACCCCCACGATCCCGGCCATTTCCTGCTGTCGCGCGCCCGCGCGCCGGAAGTGATCGAGCTTGGCGACATCATGGAATTCGAACTGACGGGCGATATCGTCGGGGCCGAGCCCGGCAAGCCCTATTCCGAGCGCTTCATCCACGGCGCGATCTACGAGGCGCGGCCGGAGGTCATGTCGGTGGTCCACAACCACAGCCCCAGCGTCATCCCCTTCTCCGTCACGGGACGGCAAATGCGTCCGCTGATGCATATGTGCGCACCGATCGGCGGCGACATCCCGAACTGGGACATCCGCACCAAATTCGGCGACTGCACAAACCTTCTGGTGACCAATATGGCGATGGGCCGCGACCTGGCGGCGCATCTGGGCGGGCGCAATGTCTCCTTGATGCGCGGCCATGGCAGCGTGGTGGTCGGCCGCTCGCTACGCGAGGCCGTGTTCACGTCGGTCTATATGGAACTCAACGCCGACATGCAGATCAAGGCGCAGACCATGGGCAAGATCAACTTCCTGTCGGATGGCGAGATCGAGGCGATCACCGCCGGCCGCAAGGGCTTCACCTTCGAACGCGGCTGGGAAAACTGGTGCAACCGCGTCGGCCGACCTTACCTGCCGGGCGAATGGGACATCGGCGAGGGGTACTCACAAACCGATCGCTGAACGCTTCCGGGTCCTTCAGGTCTTTACATCTTCAGGCCGAGGAGTCTCACGGCGTTGTCCTGATATATTTTCTGACGGTCTTCCTCGCTGATTTCCAGCGCATCGAGAATCTTGACCGTCTCGCGGATATAGAACGGCCCGCCTTCCGGGTCGAACGGCGCATCCGAGGCAAACAGTACGTTGTCGGCCCCGAAAAAGTCGAGCGCCGAAAGAATTGCCATGCGCGAGCCAAAGGTGGCGGTATCCGCATGGAAAAGCTTGAAATAGTCCAGAGGCCGCTTCTTCAACTCCTTCAGCAGGACCTTGTAGTCTGCGTCGGACGTGCGCGCGCCCAGCTGGTCCCAGCCCGGTCCGACGCGGCCTTCGAAGAAGGGGCTCATGCCGCCCGCATGGTGGGTGATGATCTTCAGGTTCGGCAGCCGGTCGAAGGTCTTGGAGAATACAAGCCGCGCCATCGCCGCCGAGGTTTCGTAGGGCCAGCCGAAAGTCCACCAGATCTCGTAAAGCGATTTTTCTTCAGTCGCATAATCCGAAAAGCGGGCGTTTCGCGCCGGATGGAGCCAGATCGGCTTGTCCACCGACGCCATATAATCGAAGAAGGGTTCGAATTCCGGCAGGTCGAGCGGCTTGCCGGCGACGTTGCTGTATATCTGCATGCCGCAGGCGCCCAGATCCTCGATCGCCCGGCGACTTTCCTCGACCAGCGCATCGGCGTTGTTCATCGGCGCGGTTCCGACGAAACCGGGGAAGCGGTCGGGATACTTGTTGCACAGTTCGGCCAGAGAGTCGGAGCCGATCCGGCTCAGCTCCAGCGCCTTTTCCGGGCTGGCCACGACCTCCAGCGGCGGCGAGGCCAGCGTCAGCACCTGGCAATAATCCTCGAACATGTCCATCACCTGGAAGCGGCGGTCGAGGTCGGTGATCATCGGCACCTTCTCGCTGCGCATGGTGATGTTGGTCATCTCGCCGGTTTCGGTCCGAAGTGCGTCGTAGAAAGGCCGGGTCCAGATATGGGTGAAAACATCGATTTTCTTCATTTTTTCCTCTCCCGATAATCCCGCGCACGCCTGTGCCGGCGCACTGTTAACATAGCGGTGACTGTAGCCAGCGCCGGCCACAGCGTCACGCGTGTATTCCGCGTTAGCGAACGCCATTCCGCACAACACTTGCCGCGCTGGACGCCATGGCCAATATCCGGCCAGGATTGCACAGCGGGAATGCGGCCATGACCAACGGAAACGGAAACGGGAACAAAATCGCCATTGTTGGCGGCGGGTTCGCGGGGCTGATGCCGGTCCTGACGGCGCGCGCCTTGCTGACGAAGGAGGAGAGTGGCGTCTACTTGCGGCCTGAAACATACCGGCTACGGGGTTGTGCAGACCGGTTCGAGCTTGTCTGACAGTACCAGGCAGCGCGATGCCTTGAAGGTCAAGACATGGAATTGATCTATATCAAGGAACGACGTTCCGCTATATGGCACATTTTGTTTCTGGCGTTGACGACCAGTCAGTCAATACGAAGGAGCGGGTTTCATGGAGATTTTTTCACTGCTGTTTTTGGCGGCTTACGCAATTCTTATCCTCTGGGGTCTTGGAACCGTTTTACGGTCCTACAAGCCGAGCGGGCGGGCGCTTCAATTTCCGCGCATGGCCAAGAGCCTGGGTGTCTCCGTCGCCGATATCGCCGATTCCAGCCTTGCCCCTCACCTGCAGACGGCTGACCTCTTTTGCGCGAACTGCACAGACAAGAAAGCCTGCGAAGCATGGCTGGCGACCCACGAATCCGCGGCCGAACCCCCGGAATTCTGCGTTAACGCCAGCTATCTGCGCCTCGCCAAGAGCTGAATAACCGTCGCAAAGGAAGTTCCCGCGCACATCGCCTTGAAAGCGGTGGTGTACGGCACCGGCGACAGGCGCTTCGACAATATCGGCGACTTCATCCCCCGCACCAAACCGGCCGCCATACTGCAACGTTGCAAGGAAGTCGCCGGATACGACCTTGCTTGCCTGAACGAGATGGCTGCGGTTCCTCCCCGCGGAACAGCGTTCGTGACATAGGAATGAAACGGCGTATATTCGAATAATCATACGCTCGAGCGCCCGGTCGGCATGTTACTCCGTAACAATACGCCGGAGAAAAGCGCCGGGTGACCGAACGGGAGGAACCAAAAATGTCTATCCGAATCTTGAAAATTGCCTTGGCGGCGGTGGCGGCGCTGGCAGTATCGACCGCGGCGCGAGCGGATTCCGTCGCGGATTTTTATAAGGGCAAAACGGTTGAATTCTATATCGGCTACAGCGTGGGTGGCGGTTACGACACCTATGCGCGCCTGATTGCCCGCCATATTGGCAAACACATCCCTGGCAACCCGACGGTGGTGCCGAAGAATATGCCGGGCGCCGGCAGCCTGAAGCTCACCAACTGGCTTTACGAGGCAGCACCCCAGGACGGCACCGTGTTGGGCTCGGTCGCCCGTGCGGCGCCTTTCGATCCGCTGTTCGGGAACAAGAAGGCCATGTTCACGGCCGACAAGTTCAACTATATCGGCAGCGCCAATAACGAGGTCAGCATCTGTGCGGCGATGGCCGATACCGGCATCAAGACCGTCGACGATCTCAAGAGCAAGGAACTGATTGTCGGCGGTACCGGCGACACTGCCGATACTGTGCAGTTTCCGAAAATCCTGAACGCGGTGCTGGGTACGAAGTTCAAGATCATCAACGGCTATCCGGGCGGCAAGGACGTGGTGCTGGCCATGGAGCGCGGCGAGGTTCATGGCCGTTGCGGCTGGTCCTGGTCCAGCGTGAAAGCCAAGAACAGGGACTGGCTCGATGAAGGCAAGATGACCGTCATCATGCAGCTCTCAACCAGCAAGCATTCCGAACTGCCGGATATCCCGCTGGTCATGGATCTTGCGAAATCGGACGCCGACAAGGCTCTGTTGACGCTGATTTTCGCGCGTCAGGAACTGGGTCGGCCCTATGTGGCGCCGCCGAACATCCCGGCCGAGAGAGTTGCCGCCCTGCGCGCGGCCTTTGACGCCACCATGAAGGATCCGGAATTCCTTGCCGAGGCGAAGAGCGCCGATCTGGAACTGGCCCCGGTTTCGGGCGCCAGGGTTCAGGAACTGGTAAAGGAATCTTATACGACCGACCCGGCAGTCGTGGCGCGAATTAATAAAATCCTCAATTAAGAGAGGGTGATGGCGGGGGCGGCGTCGCCGGCAACGGCGGCGCCGCTTCTTATTTCAGCGGACCGCTAAAGGAATACAGGCATGCATCCGCGCGGAGGCTTCGATTGAATAAGACAGGCATTGTCGGCGTGGGGCGCATGGGGCGTGCCATGGCCCGGCATCTGATAAAGGGCGGGTTTCCGGTTACCGCCGTCGATGGCAGCCGCGAGGCGGCGGATGCCGCGGCGGCACTGGGCGCGGAAGTGGTTGCCACGCCGGGGGCGCTGGCCGCCGCCTGCCATACGGTTTTCATAGCGGTGGGTTTCGACGAAGAGGTCGAGGCGGTCTGCCGGGGCGACGACGGCATTTTCCAGGGCGCCCGGCCTGGGACAATCGTCGTCGTCAACAGCACGGTATCCGTCGAACTGGTGCGGCGTCTGGCCGATGAGGCCGCGGCGCGGGGACTGCGTTTTCTCGATATACCCATTGCCCGTGGCCGGCCCGCGGCCGAGGCGGGCACATTGCTGGCGCTGGCCGGTGGCGATGTGGCGGTGCTGGATGAAGTGCGGCCAATGTTGGAGACGTTCTGTTCCGACATTTCCCATCTCGGTGAGATCGGCCATGGTCAGGTCGCCAAGGCGATAAACAATCTGCTTTTGTGGATCAACGGCGTCGGGCTGATGGAGGCCGGGCGGCTGGCCGAGGGAACCGGCATCGATTTGGCCGCACTGCGGGACGCCATGCTGATGAGCAGCGGCCGCTCCTGGGCTCTGGAAAACTGGAACAGCGTCACCTTCACCTGGGCGCTGAAGGACATGCAGCTGTTGCTGGATATGTGCGACCGGACAGGAGGAGCTTTCCCGCTGACGGGGCTGGTCAAGGAACTGGTAAAGGACGGCCGCGAATCCAAACTGCGCGGCGACGCACCGGGCTGGACAAAGGATTAAGGCCAGCGCCAGTGCGCGATATTGATGACGGTTTCAGGTAGCGCCACCAGTCCCAGAATAAATTCGGTGCTGATTGTCAGCGCCATTGCGCCCAGGAATGACAGCCCGATCCCCGCGATGACCGAGAAGGTGATGACCTCGTGCTCCCGGTTCAGCATCCAGCTGAAGATGACCCGGAAGACCACCGACAGGCGCTGCACCGGCACGACCACGGAAACCGGTGCGATGGCCAGCGCCATATAGCGGAATGCCTGGGCCAGGAAGACGAAAACACCCGACGCGGTGAACCATTTCGCGTTGGTCCGGCTCAGCCCCTTCACATGGGCCAGATTGCCGGGCTGGATCAATAGTCCCACGATGATAACACTGGCTGCGGCATAGGAAATCAGGCCGCCGGCGATGCTGTCGACCATGCCGCCGCCTGCCAGGGCAATCTGCACCAGCAACGGAGAAACCCCATAGCCGACGGCGCAGACGAGGCCCCAGAAAATTCCCTCGGCATATTTCGGCGTGAAGTCTACGCTCGATTTCTTCTTCGGCGCCCTGCGCATGCCACGCAGCATGACCGCGGGACCCAGGAAGACGAGGATAATGCCGAAGATCTTCAGCGGCGTCAGGATGTCGTCGAGAAAAATCAGCGCCAGCACCAGGGCGACCAGCAGGCTCAACTGCTGAAACGGGCTGGAAAGCGCCGCCCCCATACATTTGTTGGCCCGATAGTTGCCGTAACGCCCAACGATGAAATGAACGATGCCGGCGGTAGAAAACCAAAGCCAGGATTCATCCGTGAAACCGGTCAGCGCGGCGAACCCGCCCGTGAACAGGCACAGCAGCGCAAATAGCGGCACGCCGATCGGCACCGTAATGGCCAGCCCCTGCAACACCGACCCGGTAATGACCCCGCGCCGCGCCGCGGCGTTGTTCATGCCGAATGTGACCGCCGAAAGAAGGGCGAGGGCCGCGCCTAGCATGGACGGCGCCCCATCCCGGCCTGGTGGTTCAAGAACCCTTGCCGCGCAGCAGTTTTCGCACCTGTTCCGGCGTCAGTTCCATTCCCGGCTTGTACTCCGGCGCGTTTTCATACTGTTGCAGGTCGTTGAGGCCGCACTGCTTGAAAATGCGGTTGGTGGAGGATATCAGGCGGGCCGGCCGGTCGGGGTCCGCATTGAAATGCTGGTGGATGGTGTTCGGCGGCACATAGACTATGTCGCCAGCCTCCCATTCGAAACGCTTGATCTCTTCCTGCGGCTTCCAGTGATAGTCGTCGGTGATCTCGACATCGCAATCCTGGTGCAGGTCGTAGCCACGCCCCTCCAGCACATAGAGGCATTCCTCGGCCAGATGCCGGTGCTTGCCGGAACGGCTGCCCGGCGGGATGATCTGCATATAGGCGTCCACCGTTTCCATTCGGGTGTTCATCGCCTCGTTGATCAGATGTTTCAGCAAACCCTGCCGCGACATCTCCCACGGCATCTCGTCCGGCGTGACGACCTTCTTGCGGCGCGCGTTGCGGGCCGGCGCCTCGGCCGCGTCGTCCAGCATCTGCTGGTACAGATTTTCGTTCAGCGCCCCGTCGATCCAGGCCTTCGTTTCACCCCACGCCATGATCAGTAACCTTCCTCGGGGTGATTCAAGTCTTCTTCCTCCTCGCGCACGACGAAATCCTCGCCGCCGGGTGCGGGTTCGGTCTGGCGCGGTTCCACCGTTTTCTGGAACAGCATGTTCATGAACAGGAACATCGGCTTGGTCTTGATGACCAGCGCGCGGGCCGGTTTGTCGGGCGAGGCGTTGAAATGCTGGTGGACACAATTGTTGTGGACGATGGCCACGTCGCCGGCCTTCCAGTCATAGCGGACGCCGTCATGGATCTCGTAACCGATGCCGTCGAGGATATAGAAGGCCGCCTCGTTGACATGGCCGTGTTTCTGCGACTTGCCGCCAGGCCCGTATTCCTCCAGATGCAAATGGAAGGTCTGGGTGATACCATCCTTCGGTTCCACGTAATGGCGGCTGTAGGCTTGCGGGCCGTCGACGAACTTGATGTCCTTCGCCTTGCGCACGCGGGGCATGGCACGCAGGCGCTCCAGCTCCTCGGTCAGGTTGTAGGCACCCTGGATGGAGCGAACGAATATCCGGTCCTTGTTGCTGTGGTAATAGCCTGCCGGGCCTATGGCCGCGCCGTCGTCGGGGCTCTTGCCGTCATCGTCTTTTTTCATTTGCCTCTCTCGCCGGCCGGGTTTTGCTTTCGTGGAATCGATAGCAGAAAGCCCGTCCGCTCTCAAGAACAGCGTTCCCCATATGGGAACGGGTAATCAGTCCACCTCCGGTACCGGCAGGCCGCGGGCCTTCTTGAAGGCCGCGATCGCTTGACGGACCGTCTGGCTCAAGGGCATGGCGACTCCCGACGTGGCAGCCTCGTCCAGCAGCAAATCCATGTCCTTCTCGGCCCACAGGGCGGGGCGTTCGTCGGCCCGCGTCTCCAGCGCCCAGTTGGCGCCGCTGCTGTGGCACAGCGCTTCACGCAGGGCTTCGCGGTCGACGCCGAGCGCCTCGCCCAGGTCCAGTCCCTCCACATTGGCGACGAGGCAGGTCCATAGCAGCATGTTGTTGATCGCCTTGGCGGTCTGCCCTGTTCCGGCCGGACCCAGATAATCGACGCGCGTGGAGAATGTGTTCAGCAGGGGATGGCAGCTTTCGACGGTATCCTTGTCGCCACCGGCGAAAACCCGCAATTCGCCGGATCCGGCGGCCATTTCCCCGCCGGCAACAGGCGTGTCGATGGCCGTCAGGCCGTGACCGGTAACCCGTTCCGCCAGCGCCTTCATATAGCCGGGGGCCACGGTCGAGGCGATCAACAGGATCGTCCCGGGCCGGGCACCCGCCACAACGCCACCCTCTCCGAAAATAGCCTGCTCCACCTGGCTGTCGAAACCGACGATCAGGATGACAGCGTCACATTGTTCCGCCAGCCGAGCGCAGGAATCGGCGGTTTCCAGCCCAATAGCTCTGGCAGCCTCGATTGCCGCCGGATCCGGGTCAAATCCGCATACGACATAGCCATCGGCCAGGAGATGCCGCGCCATGGGCCGTCCCATCCGCCCGAGGCCGACGATTCCAAGCTTGGCGATCGTTCTTTCGGGCATCTCGATCCCTTATTATTTGCGTTCTGATGAGTATGGCACGCGAAATCGCCGATTTCCGGAATGCCGTTCCGCCAACCGGAACATGACTATCGCACCGCTGGCCAATCTGGACCATATTGTCGAATATACCAAGTCCGGCAAGGGCGGGAAGACAGGGAGGAATAATGGACGGCGGCATGCTCGACGCGGCGCTTCAGGCGCTGTCCGCGATGATGGAATTCGAGCGCCTGGGCTATCTGTTCGCCGGTGTCATCGTTGGATTGCTGTTTGGTATTCTGCCCGGTGTGGGCGGGATCGCCGGCATGGCACTGCTGTTGCCCTTCACATTCGGCATGGATGCCTATTCGGCTTTCGCGTTCCTGCTGGGGCTGGGCGCCGTGACCTCGACCGGCGATACCATCCCGGCCGTGCTGTTCGGCGTGCCAGGCACATCGGCTTCCCAAGCGACCGTAATCGACGGTCATGCCATGGCCAAGAAGGGCGAAGCGGGCAGGGCGCTAAGCGCCGCCTATACGGCGTCGCTGCTGGGTGGACTGTTCGGCGCGCTGCTGCTGGCGCTGACGATCCCGGTGCTGCGGCCAATCATGCTCTATATCGGTTCGCCTGAGCTGCTGGCCTGCGCCGTGTTCGGCATATCGATGGTCGCGGTGCTGTCGGGCAACGCGCCCCTGCGCGGGCTGTCGATTGCCGGGTTCGGCATCACGCTGTCGATGATCGGCGGCGATCCACAGACCGGGACCCAGCGCTGGTCGCTCGACACGCTCTATCTCTATGACGGATTGCCGTTATTGCCGCTGGCTCTTGGCATTTTCGCGCTTCCCGAACTCTGTGACCTTGCGATCAAGCGCACGTCGATCGCCAGCGAAGCGAAATACGACGTGAAGAGCGGCATGCTGAAGGGCGCGCAAGATACCCTTCAAAACTGGTGGCTGGTGATGCGATGTGGCGGCCTTGGCGCGGCCATCGGCGCGATTCCGGGGCTCGGTTCGGCGGTGGTCGACTGGTTCGCCTACGGCCATGCGATCCGTACCGAAAAGGGCGCGACATCGACTTTCGGCAGCGGTGACGTGCGCGGCGTAATCGCGCCGGAAAGCGCCAACAACGCGAAAGAGGGTGGGGCGCTGGTTCCCACCGTGGCCTTCGGCGTGCCGGGCAGCGCCAGCATGGCAATCCTGCTGGGCGCCTTCATGATCCACGGGCTGCAGCCCGGTCCGCGCATGCTGATCGAGAACCTGAATGTTACCTATGCGATGGTCTGGTCCATTGCGCTGGCCAATATTCTTGGCGCGGGACTCTGCTTCCTGTTCAGCGGCCAATTCGCCAAGATCGCGACTCTGCGCTATACGCTGATCCTGCCGGCGGTCATGACCGTACTCTATGTTGGCGCCTTCCAGGGCACCCGCGACTGGGGCGATCTGTACGCCCTGCTGTTCTTCGGCGTGCTGGGCTGGACCATGAAGCGGCTGCGCTGGCCGCGGCCGCCGCTGATCCTGGGCTTCGTACTGGGCGCCATCATCGAGCGCTACATGTTCATTTCCGTGGCGCGTTACGACTGGGAATGGCTTTACCGGCCCGCCGTCGCGATTTTGCTGGCCATGGCGGTACTGGGCGTGATTCGCCCGCTGGTCGGCGAATATCTGGCCAATCGCAGGGCCGGCCGCGTCACGACCCTGATCGGCCGCCCGGCCTTCCATCCGTCCGGTCTGTTCCATGTCGCCCTGATTGCGTTGATCCTGGCCATGATCGCCGAGACCGGAAGCTGGGAAGACGAGGCGAAAATCGCGCCGCTGATCGTCGCCTGGTTCGCCGTGGGCTGTGCCATCGTCAGCCTGTTCAACCAGGTATTCCGGGTTCCCGCTATCGCTCGGGCCGCGCAGGAGGCGGCCGGATCGGACCAACCGCGCTCGATCCATATGGATCTGGTGGCCGACGACACATGGCTGACGCCTGGATTGATCGTCCGCCGCGCGGCGCTCTTTTTCAGCTGGCTGGTCGCCTTCATGGCATCAATGGCGGTCATAGGCATATTGCCGACTGCGTTCCTGTTCGTGGCTGCCTACATGCGGCTGGAAAACAGGGAACCCTGGCGGCTGGTGCTGGTGATGGCCGGCGGTATCGCCCTGTTCGTCTATGTGGTTTTCGACCGCTTCCTGACGATCCCGTGGCCTGCCACCTTGCTGGGCAAGGTGATCCCGGCCTTGAAGTTCATACCAACGATATGACAGACGAATTTGTGGCTGGCCCACGACAACAAAGGAGAATGGAGATTTCATATGTCGAATAAACCCGATAATCCCGAAGGCATAGGCCACAACAGTGAGACTGGCCAGAAGGAGGAAGTTGTCTGGGAACGCTGGACCAAAAAGCGGACCTTCGTCCGTGGGCTGGAAGGCACATATGGCGAGCTATACAACGAGCTTTACTCGCAGCCGCGCGTCTACCATACCAGCGATCTGAATTGGAAAGGCGGGCCACAGAACTTCGGCAAGAAGGTCATCAATCCGCAGGCCTGCCGCGTCGCCCAGTCCATCGAAACCCATATCGACGCCTTTGCGCCCGGTGGCTATGGCCAGAAGCACGGCCATATGAACAGCGCTGTGTTCTTCGTCCTGAAAGGCAAGGGGCACGACATCCATGACGGTCGGCGGCTCGACTGGGAGGCCGGCGACGCGCTGATCGTGGAAAATGCCTGCGTCCATCAGCATCTGTCCGACGACACGGATGACGAGACGATCGTTCTGGTGATGAAAGCCAAGCCGCTCTTCCTGTTCATGCACATGATCTTCCAGAAGGTGGTCGAATATCCGCCCACGGAACCAGCGCCAGGCCAGGACGGCTATGAGCCGCCGGCTTCCCTGTAACGCGCCAGAACCAAGATCCGGAGGAATGAGAGAAATGAACGATCTGAAACCCTTTGTCGACGCGACCGAGCGTGAACGCGCGCGCTCCGGCGACACTTACGTCAATTTCTACAACGAGGCGCTGGAAGCCTCGAAGATGTTCCGCAAGGAATATCAGGACCGCATGAATGTCGTGAAATGGCATGAGATGCCCATGGAACGTTCCGCGGATGGGCTGATAAAGCACATCATCAACGAGCGCATGGACACCAAGGAATGCTGCATCGACATCTACATGCAATTCATCCAGCAGAACGGCGCGACCGGGACCAGCCGGCATCTGTCGGAAGAGGTCGCCTTCGTTATCGAAGGAACCGGCCACGACCTGCATTACGATGTGCGGTTCGATTGCGGCGACGAATTTGTCTGGGAATGGGAAACCACGCCTAAAAAATACGAATGGGGCCCGGGCGACTTTGTCTATATCCCGCCCTATTGCGCCCACAAGCGCTTCAACACCGGCAGTGAGGAAGCGCGTGTCGTGGTCGTCAACAGCCGCATTATGAAGTCGATTGGCCTCGACTGGTTCGACCAGCTGGAGCCGGCCGAAGGGTATGAAGACCTGTGGGTCCCGCCCGCAGACTGAAATTGTAGCGAGGCGGCGCGCAAAAAAAAGAAACTGGGCGCGCCGCCTTTTGGAAGATGACAAACCGGGAGAAACGTCATGAGAGTGTTAGTGAAAACTTTGTTGCTCGGCATCGCGCTGACGCTGGCGGGCACGGCGAACGCAAGCGAATTCTATAAGGGCAAGACGATCACCTATATCGTATCGACCAGCCCAGGCGGCGGATATGATACCTATGCCAGGTTGATCGCCAAATATCTTGGGAAACACCTGGAAGCCAAGGTTCTGGTGAAAAACCTGCCCGGCGCCGGCCATATTGTCGGCACCAATACGCTGGCCGCCTCCAAGCCCGACGGGCTGACCATCGGCACCTTCAATACCGGACTGATCTACGCGCAGATCCTGAAGCGCGAAGGGGTGCAGTTCGACTTGCGTGCCTTCGAATGGATCGGGAAGGCCGCGGCCGACCCTCGCGCCCTGGTGCTGGGCGCAGAGAGCGGCATGAAAACCTATGAGGACCTGGCAGCGGCCGACAAGCCGGTTAAATTCGCGACCTCCGGCGTGGGGTCGGCATCCTATACCGATACCCAGCTCATCCGTTCGGCGCTGGACCTGAAGATTGAGGTTGTGCCCGGCTTCAACGGCAACGAGGGCGAGCTTGCCATGCTGCGCGGCGAGATTGGCGCACAGGTCGGTTCCATGAGTTCCCTGCAGTCCTTCGTTGATAACGGTTATGGCGTCTTTGCGGTGGCGATCGGCGGCGATGCGAACGGTGTTCCGCAGGCCGCCGGCAAGGCGACCACAGAAAAAGGCAAATCCATCATTGCGCTGGTGCAGGCCATGTCAGAGCTTGGCCGGCTGACCGCGGCGCCCCCGGGCACCCCGGCGGAGCGGGTCGCCGACCTGCGCGCGGCCTACGAAAAGGTGCTGACCGATCCGCAATTGCTGGCCGAGGCCGAGAAACTGGGCATTCCGATCCAGCCTTCCTACGGCGAGGCTGTCGCGGGCCTGGTCGGCGATGCCCTGAATCAGAGCCCGGCGACGGTGGAAATCATCGCAGCCGCGGTCAATGTGGAAATCAAGCTGGTGACGGTAAAGACCGCACTGCTGGACCTTTCCCCGGACTTCAAGAAGATCAAGTTCGCCTCAGGCGACGCCACCATCAAGGCGAAGATCTCGGGCTCGCGCACGGCGATCACGGTCAATGGCGAGGAGGCCAAGCGTAAAAATCTGAAGGTCGGCATGGTCTGCGAGATTTCCTACGATCCGGAACATGAAGACAACGAACCGAAGGAAATGGCCTGCGAAGGCTGACCAAATGGCCGCCCGGGTGAAGTAACTCCGCCCGGGCGGCCCTGTAATATTTTCAAACGGATCGGTTGTAATCATGCAGATCGAACAGGTTCTGTCGTCCCTGCTGTCCGTCGTCGGGTCGCCCACATTAATGGGTCTGATCATCCTGGCGGTGCCCATCGGGATGTTTTTCGGGGCGATCCCCGGGCTGGGCGGCAAATTGGGCATCGTATTGCTTATTCCCTTCGTCTTCGGGATGGACCCGCTGGCAGGCGCCGTGTTTCTGATGGCGATGCATGCCGTGGTCCATACCGGCGGCTCGATCCCCAGCATCCTCTTCGGCGTGCCGGGAACCGGCCCGGACGCCGCCACGATCGTCGATGGCTTCCCCATGACCAAGCGGGGCGAGGCGGGGCGCGCGCTGGGCGCCAGTTTGGGCGCGTCGGGATTCGGCGGCGTCGTCGGCGGGGTCTTCCTGGCCCTCATGCTGCCGCTGCTGCGGCCGGTGGTGCTCGCTTTCAGCCCGGCGGAATTCTTCCTGCTGGCGATCTTCGGCATCACTTTCATCGCCACTCTGTCGGGCAAGAGCCTGCGTAAGGGCCTGTTGGTCGGCATGCTCGGCCTGATGCTTTCCTTCATCGCCCTGGACCCGCATACCGGCGCCCAGCGCTATACCTTCGACATGCTGTTCCTGTGGGACGGCGTGGATGTAATCACCGCCGTCCTCGGCATTTTCGCGATCCCCGAGATGATCGCGCTGGGCGCCAAGGGAGGTTCGATCGCCCAGGTAACTGGCAAGGCAGCGCGCTATAACCTGCGCGAGGTGATCGACGGGATCCTCGATGTCTTCCGGCATCTCGGCCTGTCGATTCGAACCTCGCTTATCGGGGCCGGCATCGGCATGGTGCCGGGCCTGGGCGGCGACGCCGCAAGTTGGATCTGCTATGGCCATGCGGTGCAATCCTCGAAGACCCCCGAGCGTTTCGGCAAGGGTGCGGTGGAAGGCGTGATCGCGCCGGAGACCGCCAACAATTCCAAGGAGGGTGGCGCACTGCTGCCCACGCTGTTCTTCGGCGTGCCGGGATCTTCGGGCATGGCGATCATGCTGGGTGCCTTCGTCATGCTGGGGGTGAAGCCCGGCCCGATGATGGCGCTGACCGGCATGGATTTCGTCTGGACGTTGATCTGGACGCTCTGTATCGCCAATATTCTGGCGGTGGCGATGTTCCTGGCCTGCGCCCCGGCCTTCGGCATGCTGACCTTCGTGCGCGGGTCGCTGATCATTCCGTTCGTGCTGACACTTGCGTTCCTGGGTTCGTTCCTCAGCCATTCGGCCTGGGAGAATATCGTCCTGCTGTGCCTGCTCGGCACGCTGGGCTATTTCCTGAAGAAATATGGCTGGCCCCGTCCACCCTTCGTAATCGGCCTCGTGCTGGGGCCGATCGCCGAAGATTCGCTGCACAAGGCGCTGGCGATATGGGGCCCGACCTTCTTCCTGCGGCCGCAGTCGCTGATCATGGTCGCGCTGATCGTCGCCAGCCTGGCCGTCTATTTCTGGCGTCGCCGCAAACGTTCGTCGGTGGAGGTCAACTATGATATTTAGCGGACGCGCCATCACGTCGCTGGTCATGCTGGCGATATTCGCCGCCATGACGGTCATCGGCATGAGCTATCCCGAAAAGGCCCGGATGATGCCGTTGCTGGTCGGCATCCCGGGCGCGATCATGGCGCTGGCCCAACTGATCCGGGATATCCGTTTCCCCGAGGTCGAAACCCCGACCGAAGAGACCGCGAGCGAGTTTCGCCGCGAGATCAAAATGTTCTCCTGGCTGGCGCTGTTTTTCGTCGGTGTTATCGGGTTCGGTTTTGTCTACGCGGCGCCGCCGCTGGTTTTCGCATTCATGCGTTTCGGGCAAAAGGAAAGCTGGGTCGTCGCGCTGATCGGCGGCGTCGGCACCTGGGCAATCCTTTATGGCATGTTCACCAGGATGCTGGAGCTGTTCCTCTTCGAGGGACTGCTGCTGCCGCTCCTGATCGGCTAGCGCTTTTCAAGTCAGGCCGGCTCCGATTCCACGTAAGTGGGAAGAGCTCTAATCGATTGCGGCGGTGGCGGCGATTTTTACCGCATGGCCGGCCTGGGTCGGCCGGCCCTCGATGGTCGCGCGGGCCGGCGCGCAGCCGTCCGGGATCCATTCGTCCCACACTTCGTTCATCTCTTCCGCTGTGCGGATGTCGGCCAGCCAGATCGTGGCGGTCAGCAAGCGGGTCTTGTCGGTCCCCGCCTCGGCCAGCAGCCGGTCGATCATGGCCAGGATGTCCCGAGTCTGTTCGGCGACGGGGGCGCCGCGTTTCTGCAGCGCCAGGATGCCGGCGAGATAAGCGATCCCGTTATGGATCACGACGCGGCTTATGCGCTTGCCGCTGTGGATACGCTTGATGGTCATGGGCTGCTCCTCATCGGGCTGTTCAACGATGCTGCGTAATCACATCCACTAGTGCCGGGCGGCCCTTTTTGACCTCTTCCAGCGCGCGGCGCACGGCCGGGCCGATTTCCGCCGGGTCGGTGATCGGGCCTTCGCCATGGCAGCCCATGGCGCGCGCGGCCGAGGCGAAATCGGGCGCCGGATCGAAGATGTCCATGCCGATATGGGCCTTGTCCAGGTCGGTGCCGCGCTGCCGGGCCACACGAATCTGGTGTTCCCAGTCGTTGAAGTAAGCGCGGTTGTTGAACATCACGATCAGAATCGGGATGCGGTGCTTGGCCGCCGTCCATAGCGCGCCGAGATCGTACATCAGGTCACCGTCGGGCTGCAGTGCCACCACGACCTTGTCCGTCCCCTTGTAGGCCAGCGCGACCCCAAGCGACATGCCGATCTGGGTCGACGTGCCCAACGACTTACCGGCATGGCGGTAGGGTTTGTCGAAGTCCCACAGCTTGCGTGTCCACTGGCGCAGCGTACCGGTGGAAACCACCCAGTCCTCGTCCTTGACGACTTCCCAGACTTCCTCGGCCAGACGCGGCAGCGCAACGGGCGAAGAATCGCGGTCTTTCTGCGCATCCGCCTTCCAGCCGGCGAACAGCTCGTCATGGCGGGCGGCGACGGCCTGCTTGCGGGCCTCGACCTGTTTTGCCAGCGCGTCGTCGGCGGCCAACCGTTCGGCCGCCATGCGGGTCATTTCCGGCATCGCCAGCGCCGGGTCGCCCAGCGCGCTGAGCACCTTCGGTTGATAGCGACCGTAATCCATCGACCAGGACGACATGCCGATTTCGGCAAAGCCGACCTCCAGCCATTCGCAAGTCTCGGGCACCAGTGGGGTAACCACACGGCTCATGCTGTCCAGGCTGGCGGTGGATTTCTCCCAGTCCCTAACGTCCAGCCCCAGGATCACGTCGGCCTTGCGCATGGCCTCCTTGTCCATCGACAGGCAGAGCGGATGGCGGTTGGGGAAGCAGAGCGCGTTGTTGATGTCCCAGACCGGCACACCCACGGTCTCCGCCAGCTTCACCAGATTGTCGAACCCGTCCGGCTGCCGGCCGATGAAATCAACCAGGATCAGGGGATTTTTCGCCGCCAGCAGCTTATCGACGATCTGCGCCAGCACCGCCGGGTCGGCGGCCATGCGCGCCGGCGCCTTGACCATGTTCGCCGGCGGCATTTCCACCGCGGTGGTCAGCGGCGCTTCCTGTAGCCAGGCATCGTAGCACATGTAGATCGGTCCTTGGGGTTCGGTCACCATGGTCGAGTAGGCGCGCATGAAGCTTTCCGGCACGCCCTCGATGGAGGTCGGCTGGTAATCCCATTTGGTATAGTTGCGCACCGCCTCGCCCTGGACCAGAGCGGTGTGGCTCCAGTCGATATGCGGGCGGCGCTTGCCCTCGTCCATCGGTCCCGTGGCACCCATGATGAAGATCGGCGCGCGGTCGATATAGGCATAATAGACCGCCATCTGCGCATGCAGCAGCCCGACCAGGTTGTGCAGGATCACCGCCATCGGCTTGCCGGTGGCCCGCGCATAGCCATGGGCGATCTGGACCGCCGTCTCCTCATGCTGGCAAAGCAGCATTTCCGGCTTGTTGCCGCCGTAATTGATCAACGAATCGTGCAACCCGCGAAAGCTGGCGCCCGGGTTCAGCGCCACGAACGGAAGTTCATATTCATGCAGCAGGTCGACGATAACGTCCGACTGGTATTGCGGTTTGTCCTTGCCGTAGACGTTGGCCATTTTCTCTCTCCCTTATGTTCTTTTCGTTCAGCCCAGTCCGCCTTTTTCGGGCGGCAGCGGCGCCACCGGCATGCCCAGATATTCGGCCTGCGGCCCGTAAAGCAGTTCCTTCACCCTGTCCGGCCCCAGCTGTTTGACCAGTTGGTCCACCTGCCCGTACAGGGGCAGCGACAGGCCGCCCGCCTGGGCCAGTTCCAGCGCGATATCCATGTCCTTTTCGTGCCAGGTAAAGCGTGTCGTGTCCCAGCGTTTCAGGGTCGTATTATGGGCCGGGCAGTCGAGCAGGATCTCGCGCATGCGCTGGGCATCCACACCATAGCGCTTGGCCAGCAGCAGGGTCTCGTAATTGGCCACGCAGGCCGCCCAATGCATCATGTTGTTGCAGGTCTTGGCCAATTGCCCGGCGCCTACGGGCCCCACATGATGGACCGCACGGCTGTAGCATTTCAGGACCGGCTCGATCCGCGCTATATCCTCCGCCGCGCCGCCGCAGAGGCTGACCAGGTTGCCTTCCTTCGCGCCCAGCCGCCCGAACACCACCGGCGCGTCGACGAAGCGAATCCCCTTGGCAACGCACTCGGCGCCCAGCGCGCGCATCACATCCATATGGTTGGTCGCCAGGATGGCGATCGTCAGGTCGCTGTTGCCGCTCGCCAGGATTTCGTGGATGACCGCCTCCGACTGCGCATCGGTGGCGACCACGACGAGCGCCAGTTCGGCCCCCGCGATCGCTTCGGCGACGCTGCCGACGGTGGGGATGCCGGCCTTGGCGGCCAGTTTCATCTGTTCGGCGCTGACGTCGAAGCCGGTCACCTCATGCCCGCCGCGCATTACATGCCCGGCGATGTCTATGCCCATGGCGCCGACGCCGATGATCGCGGTTTTCATTCTCTTCTCCCTGTCTTCTTTCTTTATTGCTGTTGCCCTGCCTAAGGCCCCGTCCCCAGCGGCAAGGTGAAGAACCATCCCAGCGCAATGCCAAACAACCCGGCGAGAAGCGGCATCGCACCGACGGCGGCCAGCCGCATTCGCAGAAACGACAGGCCAAGTAGCGGAATTTCATAAATAAAAATCCGATGGGCCGCGAAAATGCTCCATGAGGTGACGAAGGCGATGAGGGCGGGGGTCGAGGCGCCGGCTTGGGCGAACACGGCGGCGATCGAGAAGGCGATCGCCGGTCCCGCCGGCACCGCAATGCCGGTGGCCGAGGCGATCACCACAGCGGTCATCCCGGCATCGCTGCCCAGATAGCGGGCGATGAATTCGCTGGGGATCAGCTTGGCGATAAAGCCGGCCGCGATCAATGCACAGAACATGCGCGGGGCCAAAATCAGAAACTGCTCCAGGGCACGCCGCAGCCCCTGGCGGAAAGTATCGTCGCGGCGGGCCAGCGCCAGCGCCATCAGGACACCGGCCATGCCGTAGAGGACGACGATGCCGACGCTCAATGCTTGCTCCCCTTGCCGGCGACGAGGTCCACCAGCACCAGATCCATTGGCAGCATGCGGGCGATCAGCCCGGCGAGGATCGGCAGCGGCAGGCTGACCAGCAGGCGGGTCAGCGAAAATTCCGCGCCCATCATCGGCACGTCCCACACGATGATGCGCTGGAAACCCAACATCGACCAGCTGGCGATATAGGCGACCAGGGCGCCACGGTCGGCCCCTGCCCCGCCCAGCACCGCCAGCAGCGAGAATGCGGCCGACGGCCCGCCCGGCGTCACTATGCCGGCGGCCGCGGCAATGACCAGGCCCTTGATGCCGCTCTCACTGCCGATCATATTCGTCAGCCTGTCGCGCGGCAGCATTACCCAGATCATACCGGCCACCAGCATCGCCGCGACAATGCGGGGGATGGTCTTCAGCACCATGCCAAGATCGTTCTCGACCGCCTCATCGAAGGCCTCCGGCCCGATGACCACATAGCAAGCCGTCGCCGAGACGATGGCGAAGATCACGAATCCCCAGAAACTGCGGCCGAAACTACGGCGCAGCACGGCGCGCAGCCAAGGCTCCTCTTTTTCTTCTGCCTCGCCAGGCCCGTCAATGGTCATGGTCACGCCCTTGGTCATGGTCGTGGTCGTGATGATGACGCTTCGCCTCGCGGCGCGCCGGTTCTCCATGCCCGTCCATGAAGGCCTCCATGGCGGCGCGAAAAATATCGGATTCGGGTGGAAGCTGGGCAGCGAGCATGCCGGCCAGCCGTGCGAATACGACAGCCTGGCCCGCGATGGCATCGGCCCTCGTTCCCTCTGCCGCGGACGCCGTATCCTTCATTGCCCGTACCATCGTGTCGCGAAACAGGGCGGACATATAGGTGCCGCGACCCTCCGGTTCGGTCAGATCGTGGGGGACTGGCTGGATTTCCTGCGGTGGGACGACCCCATAGCTCAAGGCAAACCCGGCGAATCGCCGGAAAATCAAATCGTCGAACGCCGTATCTTCTTCTAAATCACCACACATCTCTCTTTTTCCCGCCTTTTGTCCGTCTATCAGGCCGAATTTTGCCCGGTAATAGTTCCAGCATTTCTCGAACAGCCCGCGCCTGAACAGATTGTTCCGGCAGGCTTCGAATTCCTTGCCTGGAAAATAATCAGGGCTCGCCGGTCTGCATGGTCCTCGCTTCCCGCAGGACGGCAACCCCGCCGCCCGTAAATGTTCTTCAGGCCCTTAGCGCGGTCAGCATCTCCGCGACATAGTCCGCGTCCGATGCCACCACCAACATTCTTGCGTTTGGCCTGAGCGTCTCCAGCGTCAACTCGACTTCTTCCGCGGAGGCGCCCGCCTCGACGATGATGCCCGTGGTCATGATGCCCCGGGCCGCACAGGACCTGCCGACGATGCCAGCATCGGCAGGGGACTCGCCCGCGCTGGCGATCATCACCACGACGTCGGCGCCCGGAAGTTCCTTGCTGAGGCGCGCCACAGCGCCCGACCGATCCCGCAAGTCCAGGTCCAGGGGGATCGAATCCAGTCCCTGCACGCCCTTCGTCCTGCCAATCAGGGACAGGAAACGTGCGCCGTTCCATGACGCGGTTTCCAGGTCCCTTGTTATTGCCGCGGCCCTGTCGTCCATTGCGACGATCTTCGAGGTGCGCGGTTTCGAGTTCGGATAGTCTACCCTGTAACGCGCCTCTTCGGCCGTCGCCGCCCTGGCGCAATCACTTGGTGAACTCATCCCGACTCGACCCTCTCTAGCTCTTTTTGCCCGTGGCGCTCAGACCGAAGACTGGCGAACGCCGGGGCGGGCCATAAGATCTTCCTTACACGCGTCCTTGTAGGCCTTGTCCGGCGGCAGGATCACCGCCGCCGAGCGCACCTTCTGGTGAACCGGATCGACACCCGGCGGCCGGACGCCCTTATCCTTGAGCTCCATCGCCGCCTTACGCAGACGGTTGCGCGCCATGATGATGCCGTTGTCGGTAGAGACCAGATTTTCCTTGGTGCGGTCGACGATCGGCCCCATGCTTTCCTGTATGGATGCGTCCTGCATGCCGATTCCCGTGATCCCGGAAAAGGTTTCGCCACGGCGCTGGGCCTCACGGTCCATCAGGTAGTCGTTGTCCTTGTTGGCAGCGGGCCGATATGTGCCGGGCACATATTTCACATGCACTCCCTTGCCGTCCTGCATGGCCTGGCGTTCCTCGCCCGTCAGCGCGCGGACCGGATGATAGTCGTAGCTCCAGGCCCAGCAATTATGGTCGTCGATCGGGATCCAGAAATGACCGTGCATGGGATGGTCGCCGCGCGGCGGCACCATGGTGAAGCTGGGCATGACCCAGGGCGTTATGCGCCAGTAGTATTTTCCATCTTCGGCGTTGCGGCGGGCGCCGATATAAAGCCCGCCGTCGCTCTCGGTGACCTCGAAGACCGGCATCTTGTCCTGCTGGTTATACTTGTTGCCGGCGGCGCCCTTGAACAGCGGGTCGCGCTGCAGGTCGCCGCTATGCAGCCAGGAGACGTGACTGGAGTCGATACCGCCTTCCATGGCCTGCAGCCAGTTGCATTCCTGCAGGCGCTTGGAGGTAAAGGACTGTTCCGCCGGCACCGTCGCGAATTCCCATTCCGGCAGGGGCGGCTGCTGTTCTGCGGCGCCCATATAGGTCCACAGGACGTCGCCGATCTTAACCAGCGGATAGCCGGCCAGTTTGATTTTCTCGCAAAACCCGCTTTCCGTGGGCTCGGAGGGCACCTCGATACATTGGCCGGTCACATCGAATTTCCAGCCGTGATAGGGGCAGCGCAGCCCGTGTTCCTCGTTGCGCCCAAACCATAGAGAGGCGCCGCGATGGGGGCAGAATTCGTCGATCAGCCCGTACTTCCCATCGGTGTCGCGGAAGGCAATCAGACGTTCACCAAGCAGCTTGACCCGCACCGGCGGGCAGTCGTTCTCGGGCAGTTCCTCGGCCAGAAGCGCCGGGATCCAGTACTGCCGGTACATCTCGCCCATGGGCGTGCCGGCATCCGTCTGGGTCAGAAGATCGTTTATTTCCTTGCGCAGCATTGCGGTCCTCCCTGTGCGGCTCTTGATCTCGTTTTGCGGTCTGCCTCTGCCAACTGCCTTGTCACGCTTCGCCATATCAGGCGCGGTGCGAAATTCGGGATTGTTGAAGACTGTTCTTGCATGCGGAACGCTGTTCCCTTATTGAGTTCAGGCTACATCGTATGCTGGATTACGTCAACATGGAGGCGAGGGGAATGGCGGCTGATGACGCGCGAATGGATCTGTGCGCAACCGGAGACGTGGAGCCCGGAACGGCCATCAAGGTCGAAACCGGGGACCTGTCGCTGGCGGTCTACAATGTCGAGGGCGAGTTCTTCGTTACCGACGATCTCTGCACACACGGGCCGGGTTCACTGTCGGAAGGCTATCTCGACGGCCATATTGTGGAATGCGACTTCCACAACGGCGCCTTCGACATCCGCACCGGCGAGGTCGCGGCCCCGCCCTGCATGATTCCCCTGAAAACCTATAAGGTCACGGTAGAGAACGGCCGGGTTTATATCGGAACCTGACAGCCGGACGCCTCGCCGCGCGGTCACGCCGCCGATCTGGGCGGCAGGTCGGGCAATTCCGCCTCATAGGCCGCTTCCATCCTCGGCTCCAGCCCGTGTTTGGCAAGCGAGTCGGCAAACATGGTACGGATCAGCGGCTTTTCGTCGGCATAGTCGATCTGGTCGCCGCCGATTCGCATGCTGATCCAGGCCTTGGGTACGCCCTGTGCGTTGCGGACCGACACAGTCTCGTGCTTGAAGGCCAGATAGCGCGCCGGCGTTGTGCCGGTGTTGAAATGCTGGTGGAACCACATGTTCGGCGGCACGATCATGCTGCCGACCTTCCATTCGTATCGCTTCGGTTCCTCGCCCTCCGGCCACATCAGGCTGTAGCCCTCGCCACCGAGAATGATGACATGGGCGCCGGGGCCGTGCCGGTGGCATTTCTTGTAGGTGCCCACGGGGAACTGCGAGATGTGGCTGTTCATTGAACCCTTGGCCATGGCGAAACGGATATGGCCGCCGCCGGCCCCGCGTTCCTTGGCATCGATCAGCGGCAGGTTTACCGCGTCGGCGACGAAATTGGTTTCCAGTAACAGGCCCTTCTGTTCGCCCTTGTTGGCGAAATAGTCGGCTTCGCCGTTGAACCGGTTCTTGAAATCGAAGGACGAGTTGAAAATGAAGTCGGTGTCTTCGTACAAATTCATCACAGGCGGGCAGTTGGTGACCGCGACATAGCGCACCGGCTCCTGTCCGGACCCGTTGAAATGCTGGTGCCAGGCATTCAGCGGAATGGCGAAGATCGCGCCGGGTCCCCATTCGAACGTGATTTTTGCGCCGGCGTCGTTCCAGACCGCGGTGGAGCCGCGGCCCGAGAGGACCATGATCATTTCCTCGAAAATCTGCCTTTGCGGCGCCAGTTTGCCGCCCTTAGGGATTTCGCAGACATAGCAATCGTTTGAGGTGCGCGAAGCATCGTGATTGATGAACACCGCGCTGCCGCCGCGCCTCGCCCAGGGCTTCAATTCGACCGTATTGAGGTCGGGGACGTAATGGGCGCTGATGATGTCCAGGCCTTCGCTCGCCACCCAGCGCGTATAGGGCGTTTCCTTTTCGGTCGCGAATTTGCTGGCCATCTTGTCTGAAACGATCGCGTCTTTAGCCATATGGTTTCTCCATTCTTTACCCATCCGCCGGGCACCCGCGGCCCGATCAACAGTTGACGCAGAGTATTGCCACACTAAACTCTCGTCAATGGACCGCCGGTCCGTATAGCGGAACATCAATATTTTTCTGGAGACCCCATGCCCGATTCCGACGACATGAAGAAATCGCCCGGCCATAAGCTGGAAGACCATTTCTATGGCGATTTCGGTTATCACGAGCACGGGCCTGACGCCGACCACGACCATGACGATTTCGAAACGTCGGGATCGATCGAGGACAATCCGATCTGGGTGCAGGACAATGTGACGCTGAAAAGCGTCGGAATCGACATCGGGTCGGCGGGTACTCAGGTGGTCTTCTCGCGCATCCATCTGCGCCGCCATGGCGAGGATCTGACCAGCCGCTACATCGTCGTTGAGCGCGAGACCTTTTTCCAGTCGCCGGTAAGCCTGACGCCTTATTCAAGCGATGTGCGCATCGACGACCGCGCGCTGGGGGAGGTCATCGACGAGGCCTACCGGATGGCAGGCATGCATCCCGACGACATCGATTCGGGCGTGGTCATCCTGACCGGCGAGGCGCTGCGCCGGGAAAATGCGGAAGGCATCGCGGGTATTCTGGCCGAACAGGGCGGCGAGTTCGTCTGCGCCACCGCCGGCAACCATATGGAGGCCATGCTGGCGGCCTACGGGTCCGGTGCCGCGCTGGCCAGCCATGAAGAGGGCAAGCGTATCCTAAATATCGATATCGGCGGCGGCACGACAAAATTGGGCCTTGTCGAGGACGGGCGCGTGCTGGCCACGGCGGCGATCCATATCGGCGGACGCCTGATCGTCACCGACGAAGAGGGCCGCATCACCCGGCTGGACCCGGCCGGCCGGCATCACGCCAGGCGCGCCGGTTTCGACTGGTCGGTCGGCGATGTCGTGGCTCCCGGCGATCTCGCCGGCGTTGTCGAGGGCATGACGGACCTGCTGGTCGCCGCAGTAACGCAAGACCCGCCGCCCGAGGAAGTCCTGCGGCTCTACCTGACAGATCCTATCGAGGAGTTTGGACCAATCGAAGGAGTAATGTTCTCCGGCGGAGTCGCCGAATATATCTACCAGCGCGAATCGCAATCCTTCGGCGATCTCGGTCCCCTGCTCGGCGCGGCGTTGAGGAAGCGGGCCGCTGCCGGCCTGTTGCCCGGCCCGATGATGCCGGCCGGCGAATGCATCCGCGCCACCGCCCTGGGCGCGTCGGAATACAGCATCCAGCTCAGTGGCAACACCAGCTATATCTCAAACCCGGGCAAGCTGCTGCCCCGGCGGAATGTCCAGGTGCTCAAGCCCGATCTCGAATTTGCCGAAGAGGTTTCGACGGATGCGGTGGCGAACGCCATTCGCGGCCATTTCACCGCTTTCGACCTGGATGATTCGGATACGGAAGTGGCGCTGGCGTTCGAATGGACGGGCCACCCGGAATACGGCCGCATAAGGGCTTTCGCCGACGGCATCGCCGAAGGGGTGGCGGAACGGCTGGCGCGGGGCCTGCAGCTTTACGTCATGCTGGACGGCGATATCGCGCTGACGCTGGGCAATATCCTGCGCGACGAGGTGGGGATCGAAAATGATATCCTGGTGATCGACGGAGTGCTCTTGCGCGACTTCGATTATATCGACCTGGGGCGCATTCGGCTGCCGTCGATGACCGTGCCGGTGACCATCAAGTCACTGGTGTTCAGCGACGACCCGCGCGGCGCCCACCGGCACGAACGCATCCATCATCACGAGGATGAGCGCCATCACCGCCACGATCACGGTGACGGACACCATCATCACCATCATGGCGATGGCGACCACCAACATCATCATCACGGCGACAGCGAGAAGAAGGGGTAAGGGCGGGGGAGGCTACTTCCGCGCGACGAGGTCTATGAGGGCCGACATGCCGACATGGCCTGCGCCTTCGTCGACCTCCTCGTCATATTCCTCGATGGAAAGTTCGGAGAACTCGCCGAAGAATTCCATCAGCAGGTCCCTGGTATAGAGCTGGTCCAGCTTCTTCGGTCCACCGGTACCGTATTCCAGTTGCTTCGGGCCGTAACCCTCGATCAGCAGCAGGCCGCCTTGCTTCAATGCCTGCTTCATGCCGTTGAAGATCGCGGCGCGTTCCGCCGGCGGGGCGAACTGCATGAAGATGCCCACCAGCACGTCATAGGCGTCGACGGGCCAGTCCCAGCCCTGCAGCAGATCGGCCTGCTCGGTGCGGATCGTTACGCCGCGTTCTTTGGCCAGCGCCTCGGCCTTGGCCAGCGCGGTGGGCGAAAAATCCACCGAATGAACATCCAGCCCGTGCTCGGCCAGCCAGACGCCGTTACGCCCGTCCCCGTCGGCCACGGACAGGGCTTTCATGCCGGGCCGCAGCCTGTCGGCCTGGCGCGCCAGGAAGGTGTTAGGCCGGTTGCCGAACAGATAGCCGGGGGCAGAGAATCGCGTTTCCCAGCGTTCCAGTTCGCTCATGTCAGGCTCCTTGCCGGGCGCGCCGGGATATCAGCTTGCGTGCGAACGGCAGGAAGAAGGTCAACAGGGTCGCGACAATCAGGATGACCGATGCCGGTCGGCCAAGCATGAAGCTCCACATTTGATTGTCGGAAATCATCTGCGTCATGTGGAAAGAGCGTTCGGCCGTGTCACCCAGCACCAGGGCGATGACCAGCGTCAGGCGCGGGTAGTCGAAGCGGATCATGATATATCCCAGAATTCCCATGATCAGCGTCAGGATCACGTCGCCCGGCTTGCCTTCCAGCACATAGACGCCGGTCAGCGAAACCGCGATGACCACGGGCACCAGGATATGGACATTCACGAAGGTAATCAGCACCAGCCAGCGCGCCAGCAGCAGCCCGATGATCGAGGCGCCGACCGCCGACAGGGTCAGCGCCACGATCAGGCCGTAGATTTCGCGCTCGTTGTCCAGCAGGATCGTCGGGCCGGGATCGATGCCGTGCAGCACCAAAATTCCCAGGAACAGGGCGGTCTCGGCGCTGCCGGGAATGCCGAAGGCGACCGTGGGCACCAGCGATCCGCCATCCTTGGCGTTGTTGGCCGATTCCGGCGCGATCACCCCGACGATATTGCCCTTGCCGAAGCTTTCCGGTTCGCGCGAAGCCTGTACCGTGGAAGTATAGGCGATGAAGGAGGCGACGGTGCCGCCCAGCCCGGGAATCGCCCCGATGATGGTGCCGATGACGGAGCCTCGGAGCAGTACCGTCCAATGCCGGAACACGGCGGCGACCCCGCTCCACAGGTCGGTAATGCGGCGGGTTATGCCATCATCGCCACCGCTGGCCACTGATCCGCCCTTCAGCGCCAGTTCGATCATCTGGCTGATCGCAAACATGCCGGTCAAGGTGGGGACCAACGGGATGCCATCCCACAGATAATTGAAATCCATGGTGTAGCGTTCCTCGCCGGTGATCATGTCGGTGCCGACGAACGCCAGAAACAGGCCCAATCCTCCGGCGATCAAGCCGCGCAACAGCTTGCCGCGCGCCGATATTGCAATGGCGGTGAGGCCGAGGAGGGTGAGCAGAAGAAACTCCGCCGGCCCGAACAGCAGAACGATCTCCTTGGCCAGCGGAATAAACAGCAAAAGCGTGAACAGCCCGATCAGCCCGCCCATCGCCGAGGCGGTGGCCGAGGCCCCGATTGCCAGCCCCGCCTTGCCCTGCTGAGCCAGCGGGTAGCCGTCGAAAGTCGTGGCCGCGTTTGGCGCGGTGCCTGGCGTGTTGATCAGGATGGCGGTGATCGACCCGCCGAACGACGTGGCGCCCATCACGCCGCCGGCCAGATACATGGCGTCCAGCGGCTCCATCGAATAGGTCACCGGAATCAGCAGCGCCAGCGCCGTGGTGCCGCCCAGCCCCGGTATGACGCCGAAACATAGTCCCAGCGTTACGCCGATAAAAACATAGATCAGACTGCCGCTGCTCATTACTTCGGCAACGGCGCCGAAAAGAAGATCGAAACCCATTACACCCGCGCCCGAACTTGAAAAAGGCGAACGCGGCGCGCCGTCATCGAACGGGGGCGCGCCGCGCCAGGTTACAAGACGTTACTTGGCGGCAACAAAGTCCTTGTATTGCCCGTAGAAGCCGTCGATCTCAGAAACCATTTTGGCGGCCCCGTCGGAATCGACCGGATCCAGCGTCACCCCGGCCTTGGCGGCCCATTCCTTGATCTCGGCCGAGTTCGCCGCCTCCAACAGCGCGTCGGACAGGCGCTTGCGGATATCGTCCGGCAGGCCCGGAGGTGCTGCGATCAGGCGGCGCAGGTTGAATTTCGACAACTCGCCGTAGCCGATTTCACCGGTTGCCGCGGCGCCGTCGACCATCGCCTTGTCGGTATAGGTGGCGATAATGCGCAGATCGCCGGAATCAGCGTACTTACCAAGCGAGCTGACGGGTTTCAGGGTGCCGTCGACCTCGCCACGCATGACCGCGATCATCGCGCCCTTGGAGCCCTTGTAGCCGGTCACGTTAACCAGCGGACAGTCGATCAACTGGAAGGAAATCTTCGCCACGATCGACGAAGTTGAGGATGCGCCCGTGTCCGATAGCTTGGCCGGCCGGCCCTGGCTGCATAGATCCTTGAATGTCTTGATCGGCGAGTCACCCTTGACCGCGATACCGTAACTCTCCGTCGCCAGATTCGCCAGCCAGGTTACTTTGTCCAGCTCGAAGCCAAGGTCCTTGCCGGTCAGTGTGGAAACGGTGAACCCGGGCATGTTGTAAATGCCGATGGTGTAGCCGTCGGGCGCAGCCCGCGCCACGGTCGCCGCTCCCTTGGTGCCGCCGGCGCCGGGAATGTTTTCCGGCACCACTTCAGCCCCCAGTGCCTTTTCCAGCGCCGGCACGAACGCGCGCACGATGGTGTCGAACCCGCCGCCCGGGCTGTAGGGGATGATGAATTTGATCGGCTTGTCGTTCGGCCATTCCGCGGCGGCGGGATTTGCCGCGAACGCGACCATGACAGCCAGCAGGCTGCTTCCTATCCATTTGCACTTCATTGGTTGGTCTCCTTGTCCCTATCTGGTTTCGGCCCGGCTAGTTTCGGACCGGCCCCACCGAGTTGTTATATTTGCCCCCCAAAGCGGGGAGAGCGCACACTGTACCACGAGTTACCGAAGGCCGGGAGCGACCGTGACCGATAAAATCCGGCACAGATTCCTGACCGACCGCGACCGCCCGGCGATGGATGCCGCCGGTTGCGGCGCGCGCAGGGGTCCTGGCGAACGGCCCGTGGCGAGGCGGCCCGGAAAGCCGTTCCCCGCATCGCGGCGCCGATCGCGGCGGATTGCCACAAGATCGATTCTATCTGCCGGGCTGACATATCGTTTCCACCTACCAGTTGGAAAAGCCGCGTTCGTCGAACAGCACGCCGCGATAGAGCTCGTAGTCGAGCAGAACTTCAAAGACTACGAATACGAAACCGAAAACGATGGCGCCGGCGGCGACGCATTCCAGCCAGCGCCGGCCGCCATGAAACGCCATATACCCCATTACGAAAACGGGCACGCTCGGCAATATGCCAATCGTCAGCATGCCGGCGACGCAGCCGGTGACCCAGAGGACCTGGGCGATATCGGCCTTCCAGGCCGGATTATGCTTCATCTCGCGATTGCGAAAATCAGCGCCCCAGAAATCCTTCAGCATTTGCGAGAACGGCAAGTTCAGTCGGCTGAGAATATCGACGATGCAGAGCGCCAGCATGCCCCAGCCGACCAGCACCGGCACCAAACGCGCGGTTTCGCCATAGCTGTGCGACCAGAAAATCATCAGGGCCGAAAAACCGGCCAGCACGACAGCCGGCCAGATCGACCGCACAGCCTTCGGGGCCCTGTTGTCATCGCTGCTCATTGCGCTCCCGCCCATCCCATCTTTTCTATTCTCCGGGGAACAGCAGCGATTTGATGACCACGGGGACGGCGCCCGTCGCACGCAGCACTTCGCCGATGTCGATGAAATCGAACTCGCTCAGCTCGATCCCGTCGATGGAGATCAACGGGTTTTCCAGGCCTTCCTCCTGGCGGCAATGGATGCCGACCAGCCCGCCGATATCGCCGTCCACCACCAGGATCAGCGGGTGGCCACGGTCCAGTATCGGGCGCATGCCGGCGATCACGCCGCGGCTCAACCCTCTTAGCCGGTGGAACATGGCGGAGCCCTGCCAGGGGATAGTAACGGCCACGGCTTCCTCGCCATGGGCCAGATCCATGCGGGTCAATGCCGTACCGACCTTGGCGGCGACGACGGTCTCGTCGATCTCGTCGCCGGAAAGATCGAGGTCCGGCGCGATAACCGGGACGTTCCGCACGGGTAAAACGTCCGGCGGATCCAGGAAGATCGTGCTGCCACTGACCTGGACCGTGTATTGCGACGCGCCGACCACGGTGGCGCGGATGCCCTGATCGGCCATGGCGATCCGGACGCCCTTGCCTTCGACGAGCGCTCGCACGGCGTCGGCCAGGTCGGGGCCGAGATCGCGAAACCCGTCGGCTTCCCGCCCGTAAATGTATTCCGACACGCCGCCGGAAAAAGTTACGGAGGCAGGCTCGGCGGCGTTCAACGGCGGCAGGCGCAGCCAGTCGCCCAGTTCGGCGCCGCCGGCAGCTTCCATAATACGGCCGGCCATGCGCCCGGCAATGGCGCGCCTGGCCTCCGGCTCGCAGAGATCGCCGATATTCAACGGCAGCCCCAACTCGTCCAGATAGCGCCGGCCGAAAGGTTCGATCCGCTCGATCCGGCTGTTGCCGTCGAACACCAGGAGGCGTGCGCCGGCCTCCACCGCCGTCAAGGATTCGGCCTCGCCGCCGCTGCACAACGCGATCTTCGTGGTGCCGCCGCCGATGTCGATATTCATGACCGACCCCCCGCCGTCCGCCGACAGGGCTAGCGCGCCGGACCCGTGGGCAGCCATCAGTGTTTCCAGCCCGTCGCCGGCGCTGACCGCGACGAATTTGCCCGTCTGCGCCGAGAACAGGTCGCCAATCGCCCGAGCATTGGCCCGCCGCACGGCGACCCCGGTCAGGATCAGGGCCCCTGTGTCGATATCGTTGGGACTCAATCCAGCGGCTTTATATTGCCGGTCGATGAAGTCGCCCAGCGCCTCGGCGTCGATATCCTCGCCGCCGCGATAGGGGGTCAACAGGATATCGGACTGATGCAGGATGCTGCGTTCCGCCACCACATAGCGGGTGTCCAGGCGCTCCAGCAGGATTTTCGAGAACAACAGATGCGAGGTCGAAGAGCCGATATCGACGCCGACGCTGGTCAACTCGATCTCGTCTTCCTCGATGAGGCTCCGGCTGGCGTTACTGAAGAAGATCCGCCCGCCTTCGCTCGCCTCGTCGGTCACGCTTATGGGCTTGGCCGCGGTCATTCGCCGTCGGGTTTTTCGTACAGCGACGGGTCCATGCGGCTTTTGCCCTGGTTCAGCGCGATGCAGCCTTCGAACTCCTCGCGCAGATACGGGTCCTCCATCCAATAGGGAATCGAGGTGCCGCCCTCCGTGACGTCCATCGCGGTATAGTCGATCTGCTTTTCGCCGGGCCGCAGGCCGGTGACCAGGCTGGGATGGTTGGGCCCGAACCAGGCGGTCAGCCGGAACGGCTCGCCCGACGTGTTGAAATGTTGGTGATACCAGCGCGCGCCGCCCGGCGCCGCGCTGACCATGCCGACGGGTTCATAGTCGACGCGCTGCACCTTGTCGCCGTGGCCGTCCTGCCACGGGGTGACGCCACATTCTTCCGGCCAGGTATAAGTATAACCCTTGCCCTTTACACAGATCAGGATGGCGGCCGAGGTATGCGCATGCGCCTTGGAATAGCGTCCCGTCTCGTGCTGGCCGATCCACAGATAGAACTTGTTGCCGGTCATGAAGGGTTCCACCCGGCGGTAGCCCGGCGAGCGGCGGTTATCCAGCGGCAGTTCGCAATTCATCACGTCGGGCACCAAATTGGTGCGCCGCATGGCCAGGCCGCGGATCGGATCAGGCTCCAGATCCTCGACCGGCTTGTAGAAGTCCTCCGACGAGGAATAGCGGTCGGTGAAATTGTAGGGGCAGTCAAAGATGAAATTGGTGTTGCCGACCAGGTTCATCAGGTTCGGCGCCGTCGTGCCGGCCAGTAGCAGGGCCGGGCTGGAGGTCGCATTGACGATGCGGTGGTAGGCATTGACGGGAATCGAAAACAGCGATCCCTGCTGCCACTCGAAAACATGTTTCCTGCCGCCTTCTTCAAGCCAGACTTCGGTAGAGCCGCGGCCTTCGACGACCAGGAAGATTTCCTCATAGATGTGTTTTTCGACGTTCAGCGCGCCGGCGCCCGGCACCTCCACGACGTAAGAGCCCCATTTACCCTCGGTGCCGTACAGCTGGATGTAGTGGCCGCGTCCGCCCATGCGGGGCCAGTCGTGAAGCGGCAAATTCTGCACCTTGCTGATGCCTATATCGCGATAGACCGGGATGCCTTCGGCTTCCATGAAACGGTCGTAATCCATCTGCGGTTGGCCAAACTTGCCGAACCCGGCGCGTTCGCCCGCCGTCGGTTCATGCCAATGGACCGTGCCTTCCAGGTCATGCGGCATCGTCTCCAGCCTCCCGTTTCCTGCCCAGGCTGACAGTATGACGCAAAACCGGTTTCGTCAACGGGACGACGGTCCGTATAGCGGAACAATCGTGAGGAGATTTTCAATGGCGAGGCACGTCCTGAATTCTCAGCCCGCCGCCACCGCCACGACGCCCAGTGTCGCGAACAGCGCCGCCAGCAAAACCACGGCATCCGGCCGCTTCTCGGTGCGGAAGACGACGATTGACAGGAAGGCGGCGACAAACACTTCCAGCGACGAGACCATAACGACTGTCGAAATCCGTTCCACTGCCAGCGCGGCGAAGAACAATATCTGGCCGAAGGAAATCAATATTCCGGCCCCCACCATCCAGCGGTCGACGCCGGTGAAGACGGCGCGAAAATCGTGCCGCCGGCGCGGAATGAAAAGGGCGATCAGGATGAAGAAGGCCAGGGCGGTCAGGGCGCTGATCATGGTGCCGAAAGCCGGCGCGGCGACCGCATCGAGCCCCTGTTTGCGGAAAATATACGAAGTCGCGTAGGACAGCGCTGACGCTACCCCCCAGATGTATTGGTAGGGCGGGGGTTCGGCGCTGTCGGCGTCGGCCTGATGTTTCATGAAGGACTGACGGATCAGGATGCCGAATGCCAGCGCCACCAGAACCATGCCGATGCCGTCGAATCCGCTGATCGCCTCATGCAGGAAGACGAAGGCCAGCAGGACCGAAAAGAAGGGGTTCAGGCGCTTGACGGCCGAAGCGCGGGTGACACCGAGCTGTTGAATCGACACATAGAGGAACTTGCGCCCCAGCGCCACGGAGAAGACGCCCGACAGCGCAAACATCGCAAGGCTGAAGAGCGTAACCGGGCTGTCCACGCTCGTCGAGCGTCCTGCTTCCAGCAGCAGCCAGACCAGGCAGGAAATGGCGACCGTGAAGAGAACCGACAGGATCACGCCTCGGTCGTCGCCTGCCCTGACGGCGCTTTTCGATACGAAGACCTGCCCACAGGCGAAACAGGAAGCCGAAAGCAGCGCCAGCCCGGTGCCGAGCAACGTGCCGCTCATTCTTGATCCACCGGGCCCGGCCTATAGAGCGCCACCACCCTAACTTCCCGCATCGCGAATCGCCTGCCAGACTCGCTGGGGGCTTGCCGGCATGTCGAGATGGGTCACGCCCAGCGGGGACAACGCATTGCAGACCGCGTTCATGGTGGCCGCCAGCGAGCCCACCGTGCCCGCCTCGCCGACGCCCTTCGCGCCCAACGGATTAACCGCCGTCGGCACTACGACATTGTCCAGCAGGATTTCCGGCATCACCCCAGCCACCGGCATGGTGTAATCCAGAAAGGAACCGGTGAGTATCTGTCCCGATTCGCGATCGTAGACGATCGCCTCGCCCAACGCCTGGCCGACGCCCTGCGCAATGCCACCATGCATCTGGCCTTCCACAAGTACCGGATTGACGACGGTTCCCACATCCTCGACACCGACATAGCGGATCAGTTCAACCACCCCGGTCTCCGGATCGACCTCGACCTCGCAGATATGGCAGCCGTTGGGATAGGTGACGGCGGGCGGCAGAAATTCGGCGCCTGCCTCGAACCTCCCGCCATCCCCGGTCGCGTGGGCGGCGACCTTCGCCAGCGTCATCGCCAGGTCCGTACCCGCCACATGGTAGCGTCCGTCCTCGAACACGACATCGGCGGCAGCCGCTTCCAGGGCCTCGGCGGCAATGGCGCGCCCCTTCTCAATCAGAGCCTCGGCGGCTCGCTGTATAGCCGAGCCGCCGACAACCAGCCCGCTGGACCCGCCGCTGCCCCGGCCCGACGGCAGGATGTCGGTGTCGCCCTGGCGAAAGGTTATGGAATCCGCATCGATGCCCAGAAGCTGGGCGGTCAACTCCACAAGCCCCGTCTCATGCCCCTGGCCCACGGACATGCAGCCGGGCCTGAGCTCCACCGTCCCGTCCGGCGCAACGCCGATCCAGGCATCGTCCTTGCGTGGTTGGCTGGCCGGGCCGCCGGCGACCTCGATGGGGTTGGCGATACCGATGCCACGCAGGCGGCCACGCGCCGCGGCCTTATTCCGTCTCGCCTCGAAACCACCAAGATCCGCCAGTTTCCGCGCCCGCGACATGGTCTCGGCGAAATCCCCACAATCGTATTTGAAGGTCAATCCCGTCTGCCAGGGCATGGCGTCCGCCGGGATCAGGTTGCGTCGGCGCAGTTCGAACGGATCGATGCCCAACTCGCCTGCCGCGCGGTCGATGATGCGCTCGATGATGAAGGTCGCTTCCGGCCGGCCGGCCCCGCGATAGGGCGTGATGGGCACGGTATTGGTGAAAACTCCCGTGACTTCCGCCGCGATAACCGGTGTCCGGTAGGTGCCGGCCACGCCGCCCATATTGCCGAATATCCCCATGGCGCGGCGCGAGAAATAGGCACCGGCATTGCTGCGCGCCCGCACCCGCAGGCAGGTGAACCCGCCATCGGCGTCCAGGCCCAGTTCCACCCGGCCTTCGACATCGCGCGCATGGTCGTCGCTGCCCGATTCCCACAGCACCGGCCGCCCGCAGCGCCGCGCTGCCCACAGTACCAGCGCGTCCTCGCTGAACATGCCGCCTTTCATGCCGAAGGACCCACCCACGTCATGCGCCAGCACGCGAACCATCGAAGGGTCGACGCCGAATACATCCTTCGCCAGCCTGCCGCGCACCGCGAAAGGGCTCTGCGTAGCGGTGTGCAGCGTATAGCGTCCGTCGCCACATTCGCCCAGCGATACCCTGGGTTCCATCGGCGCCGCAGTGACGCGAGAAATGGTGAAATCAAGGCTGGCCACATGCGTGGCAGCTTTCAGTTCACTGTCGATCCTGTCCCAGCCGCCGACGCGGCGCGCGAAGGCGATATTGTCGTCCGCTTCCTCCCACAGGCGCGGCGCATCCGCGCCCAGCGCATCGGCGATATTCACCGCAAAAGGCAAATCTTCGATCTCGGCTGTGATCAGTTCGGCGGCGTCCGCCGCCTGTTGCGCTGTTTCCGCCACAACCATCGCATAGGGTTCACCCTGAAACCGGAAGATATCGCGAATCAGAAGCGGACGCGGTGTATGGGCCGGTTTGCCGCCATCGTCGCGCGGCGGCTCGGCGTCCAGCGGCAGGTCCGGGATATTGTTGGCGTCCAAGTCGGCGGCGGTCAGGACCGCCAGCACACCGGGTGCCGTGCGCGCCGATTCGATATCGATCGCGGTGATCCGCCCGGCCGGCATCTGCGTGCGGGCGAAGCAGGCATGCACCAAGCCTTCCGGGCGCAGGTCGCCTGTATAGCGGCCCCTGCCGGTCAGAAATCTCTCGTCCTCCCTGCGCCGCATCGGGCGATCCCCCTTTTTTCTTCGCTTGTGTTTGACAATTAGTCGCAGCCCCTCCTAGAGTCGAGAACGGCGTTCCGCATAAAGGAACTCGGGTTCGGCGACAGGAGGAGACCATCAAAATGAACGATTCCCCGGACCATGCCAATCCTTCCCATGCAGACCGGCCGGCGGGGCCGGTCGACGCAAATGTCGCCTGGGGCAGCGATGTGGCGGCCCAGATGCTGCGGCGGATGGATATCCCCTGGATCGCGCTGAACCCGGGGGCCAGCTATCGCGGGCTGCATGACAGCCTGGTCAATCATCTGGGGAACGAGCGCCCCGGCATATTGATGTGCCTGCATGAGGAACATGCGGTCGCCATCGCGCATGGTTACGCCAAGGCGACCGGCAAGCCGCTGGCGGTGGCGGTGCACAGCAATGTCGGATTGATGCACGCCAGCATGGCGATCTTCAACGCCTGGTGCGACCGCCAGCCGATGCTGATTCTCGGCGCGACCGGGCCGGTGGACGCGGCCGCGCGCCGCCCCTGGATCGACTGGGTCCATACCGCGCAGGACCAGGGCGCGCTGGTCCGCAATTTCATAAAGTGGGACGATCAGCCGGCCTCGATCGCGGCGCTGCCGGAAACTTTCCTGCGCGCCCGCCAGCAGATGGAAACCGGACCGAAGGGGCCGGTCTATATCTGCCTGGACGCGACGATCCAGGAAGAGAAGATCGAGGGCGTGTTCGAATTTCCCGATACGGCGCGCTACGCGCCGCCACCACCGCCGCGTCCGGACGCCGAAGCGCTGACCCGGGCGGCCGCGTTGTTGGCCGGAGCCAAGCGCCCCATTATCCTGTTCGGGCGGGGGCGGCGCGACCGGATGGCCTGGGACATCCGCGTGAAACTGGCCGTACGTCTGGGGGCGGGCATGATGTCCGACCTCAAGACCGGGTCGATGGTGCCCAGCGATCATCCGCTGCATGTCGGCGCGCCCTTCAACAAGCTGCATAAGACGGGCCGCCAGGCACTGCAAGAGGCCGATCTGATTCTCAGCATCGGCTGGATCGATCCTGGCGGCCTGCTGCGCCAGGCGTTCGGCGGCGAGACGCCGGAGACGACGATCATCCACGCTGGTCAGGACCTGCATCTGCATAACGGTTGGGGCAAGGAACATGCAGCCCTGTCGCCAATGGATGTCCATATGATCTGTGATCCGGACGCCGCGGTAGCCGATTTGCTGGCGGCACTGCCCGAGAACTTGACGCCACGCTTCCCTGATAGAGCGCGGCAGAAAGAATGCACCGCGCAGCCATCCGGTGCTATCACCCAGCGCGATCTGGCGGCGGCGCTGAAGGTAGCGGTGGGCGACAGGCCCGTAACATTCCCCTGTCTGCCCAGGGGCTGGCCCGCCGCCACGATGCCTCACCGCGATCCGTTGTCCTATTTGGGCAAGGATGGGGGCGGGGGCGTTGGTTCGGGCCCAGGCATTACCATCGGCGCGGCGTTGGCCCTGAAAGACAGTGGGCGGCTGACCATCGGCGTCACCGGCGACGGCGATTGCCTGATGAGCATCAATGCCCTGTGGACGGCGGCGCGCTATGGAATTCCGGCGATGATCATCGTCGCCAACAACCGTTCCTACTTCAACGATGAAATGCACCAGGAAACCGTCGCGCTGGAACGTGGCCGCAACCCCGACAATCGCGCCGTCGGCCAGGCCATCGCCGACCCCGTCCCCGACATCGCCAAGATGGCCGAGGCACAGGGCGTGGAGGCACGCGGTCCCATCACACGCATAGAAGACCTGGAACCGGCCCTGCGCGAAGGCGTGGCGGCGATTGCCGCCGGCCGCCCCTTCCTGGTGGACGTACTGGTCGATCCCATGCATGGGCGCGAAGTCCCGCTGGGCGCGGCCGGGCGAGGGCCGGGATGATGGTCCGGCTTGACGGCAGGGGCAGTGACCAATACATTCAGAACAGCGTTCCGCAATGAGGAACGACAAGCAGATTGCAGGGAATGTCATGACACGGTCAGACCACACGGTAACCGGCGCGGCCGGTGGCGACGAGCCCAAGTCCCGGCTGTCTTCTGTCACCACGGCCATCCGGCTGTTGAAAGCCTTTACGGAAAGCGACCGCGAGATCGGCATCAGCGCGCTGTCCAAGAAGCTCGGCGTATCCAAGAGCACGGTGCATCGCGTCGCGACGACGCTGGTCGCCGAGGGGTTGCTGGAACAGAATCCGGAAACCGACCGTTACCGGTTGGGCCTGGCGCTGTTTTCGCTGGGCACCCTGGTGCGCCGGCGCATGGATATCCCCAACGAGGCGAAGCCCTTCCTGTCGAAGCTGCGCGATTCGTCGAAGGAAAACATCCATCTGGCCGTGCTGCAGGGTACCGAGGTCGTCTATGTCTATGACATGGAAAGTTCCCAGGCGGTGCGCGTGCGGCCGCATCTCGGCGCATCCAAGCCATTGAATTGTTCGGCCGAGGGCCTGACGATCCTGGCGTGGCAGTCCGAATCCTTTATCGACAAGGCCTTGTCCGTTTCGTTGTTGCCGCGCACCGACAACACCATGACGGACCCCGCAAAAATCAAGGCACGGCTGGAGAAGGTTCGCAGCGACGGTTATGCGCTGGAGGACGAAGAGAGCGAAATCGGCATGCGCTGCGTGGCCGCACCGATCCGCGATGCCGAGGGAAATGTGGTCGCGGCCGTAGGTGTCGCGGGACCCAGTCAGCGGCTGTCCACCCACGCCATCAAGAACTTCGCCCCCCAGGTTCGGGAAGCGGCGGAATCCATATCAATGCGGCTCGGCTATCGGGCGGGCGCCAAGCGATACGCCTGAAGCCGGCGAGAGGGTTACGAAGACAATGCCAACAATCCGTATCGAGGGAACGGAGATCGAGTTCGAATCCGCGCCGGACGACGTTGTGCTGCGCGCCGCGCTGCGCAGCGGGCTGGGATTTCCATATGAATGCAATGTGGGCGCCTGCGGCAATTGCCGGTTCGAGCTGCTGGAAGGCAAGGTCGAACATGAATGGGACAGCCCGCCGGCCTGGGGCGATCGCGACCTGAAGCGCAACCGGTATCTGGGCTGCCAGGCCCGCGCCCTGACCGATTGCCGGATCAAGCTGCGGCAAGATGAAAGCTGCGTCAGCAAACACCGGCCGTTACGGACCCGCGCCCGCCTGACGGAAACCCGCCCCATCACCCACGATATCAGCGAATTCGCCTTCATGCCGGACGAGGCGGTTTCTTTCCTGCCCGGTCAATATGCGTTGCTGGATTTGCCGGGTGTCGAGGGCAGGCGGGCCTATTCGATGTGCAACCTGCCGTCCGACGGCGGCGCGTGGCGGTTTCAGATCAAGCGCGTGCCCGGCGGCGCGGGAACGGCAAAGCTGTTCGACGGGCTGAATGAAGGCGACGAGGTCGGTATCGACGGCCCCTTCGGCATGGCCTGGCTGCGCGAGGACGCGCCGCGCGACATCGTCTGCATCGCCGGCGGGTCCGGCCTGTCGCCGATGATCTCCATCGTGCGGGCCGCCGCCGCCAGCGAATCGCTCGCCGGCCGGCAGATCCACTTCTTCTACGGCGGGCGTGCGCCACGGGATATCTGCGGCGAGGCGTTGCTGGGCGAACTACCGGGCTGGGGCGAGCACATCCATTATTGCGCCGCCATTTCCGAGGAAGGCCACGGCGACTGGCCCGGGCCCGTCGGCTTCGTGCATGATCTGGCGCGCAAGGAACTGGGCGAGAGCCTCGCGGGGCATGAAATTTATTTTGGCGGCCCGCCAGCCATGTCGCAGGCGGTGCAGAAAATGCTGTTCGATCTGAAAGTGCCCTTCGGGCAGGTCCATTTCGATCAGTTCTTTTGAACGCCCGAGCGTTACCGGGAGGGAAGATTGAGTAAACTCAGACTGTCATTCGGCTGCTGGAATTACGACCGCACCCGGGCCCTGATGGACGGGTCCGTCCAGCCGGACGGGATCGACCTGAATTATCTGAATATGTCGGTGGAGGAGACTTTCTTCCGCATGGTACGGTTCCGCGAGTTCGATGTCGCGGAAATGTCGCTGTCCTCCTACGCGGTCTCGCTGTTCAAGCCGGACAGCCCGTTCATCGCGATCCCGGTGTTCCCGTCGCGCTTCTTCCGCCATTCCTGTATCTATACCAACGCCGCCGCCGGTATCCGCGAGCCCAAGGACCTGATCGGCAAGCGCATCGGCACACCGGAATACCAGATGACCGCGCCGGTCTGGATTCGTGGCATCCTGTCGGAACATTACGGCGTGCCCGTCGATTCGGTGACCTATGTGACCGGCGGCGAGGAATCGCCGAACCGCGTGGAAAAGCAGTCGCTGGACCTCCCCGATAACATCAGGATCGAGCGCATCGGCCCGACCCAGACGCTGGCGCAAATGCTGCTCGACGGCGAGATCGACGCGCTGCATACCGCACGCAAGCCGTCGACTTTTAATGCCGGCGGCGGCAAGGTGGGGCGCCTGTTTCCCGATTATGTCGAGGTCGAACAGCAATATTACCGCGACACCGGCCTGTTCCCGATCATGCATACGGTGGCGATCCGCCGCGAGCTGTACGAGGAAAACCGCTGGATCGCGCAGGCGCTGTTCAAGGCCTTCCATGAGTCCCAGCAGAAGACTTACGAAGATCTGCAGGAAACCGCCGCACTGAAGGGCATGCTGCCCTGGTTCAACGCCCATGTGGAAGAGGCGGTGGCGATGATGGGCGAGGATTTCTGGCCTTATGGCTTCGAGAAGAACCGGGAATGCCTGGCCACCTTCCTGCGCTATCACCATGAATCGGGCCTATCGCCCCGCGTTCTGGAACCGGCAGAACTGTTCGCACCGGAAACGCTGGAACGCTTCGTGATCTGAACCGGGCAATAGGGACAAGGGAGACGACATGACCGACAAAGTCACCATACCGGCACTTCACCAGATGAAGCGCGACGGCGGGAAAATCGTTGGGGTCGTCGCCTGGGATTACCAGATCGCGCAGATCGTCGATCGCGCCGGGGTCGAAATCGTCTCGGTGGGCGATACGGTCGGCATCAATCTGTGGGGGCAGCCGAACCCGCTGGAAGTGACCATGGACCAGATGGTCGTGGTCACCCAGGCGGTGCGCCGGGGGGTTAGCCGCGCGCTGGTCAGCGTCGATTTCCCCTTCGGCCCGCTGCAGGAAGGCGTCGATAGCGCGGTCAGCGCCGCCATCCGCATGGTCAAGGAGGCCGGCGTCGATATGGTCAAGCTGGACGGCGCGGCCGACTTCCCCGAGGCCGTCACCGCCATCGCGCGGGCCGGCATCCCGGTCTTCGCCCAGTTCGGCCTGACGCCGCAAACCGCCCTGCAATTCGGCATGGAATACGGCGCGATGAACCAGCCCGGTGCGCAGGCGCCCGCGGGCCTCAAGGACAAGCTGGTGGCCGAAGCCAAAATGCTGGAGGACGCCGGCGCCTCGCTGCTCGACTTCACCAATTCCGGGCCGGTGGTCGGGCCGGAGGTCGTGGCGTCCGTGTCAATCCCGGTAATCGGCGGATTTGGCGGCGGGCCCTGGCTGGACGGGCGCGTACGCATGGCCCATGCCGCCATCGGCTACGGCGCCAAAGCCTTGGACTCCGATGTCGAGAACTACGCCAATGTCGCGCGTATCACGCTGGACGCCATCACGGCCTATGCCGGGGATGTGCGCGCTGCCCGCCAGATCAAGGGCGCCCCGCCGGCGAAAAAATAAGGCGATATCCCATGCCCTTAATCGACATTGACGGTATTGCCACAAATTACGAAGTCATCGGCGACGGGCCGCCGATTCTGATGTTCTCGCCCGGCGGCTTCGACGCGACGATCGAGAAGTGGTCGACGCTGGGCGTCTATGCCCGCATAAAACTGCTCGATCACCTGCCGGCAAAATACAAATGCATTGTCTTCGACCGGCGCGAAACCGGCCGGTCCGGCGGGCGCGTGGAACGCGTCACCTGGAGTCATTTCGTCACCCAGGGCAAGGGGCTGCTGGACCATCTGGGCATCGACCGGGCCCACCTGATGGGCGGTTGCATGGGCTGCTGCCCGGTCGCGGCCTTCGCCGTCGACGCGCCGGAACGGGTGCTCAGCATGATCCATTACTGGCCCGTCGGCGGCGCCAGATACCGCATTAACGGCCATCTGCGCTTCGCCCGCCATCTGGCCTATGTCGAGGAACAGGGACTGGCGGCGGTGGTTGCCTTGGTCAACAGCCACGACAAGGGCTTCGGCCAGGACCCGCGCGGCGGGCCGTGGTCGTCGATCATCCGCAACGACCCGAATTTCGCGCAGGCCTACGCCGGCCAGGACGTGGAGCATTACAAGTTGATCGTCGGCAGCATGGTGCGCACTCTGCTGGACCGCGACACCGCCCCGGGCGCCGAGCCCGAGGATATGCTGCGCCTGAACACTCCGACCCTGATTATCCCCGGCCGGGACGCCGCCCACGCAACCTCTGCCGCGCGCTATCTGGAGGAATGCATACCGGGGGCCGAGTACTGGGATATGCCGGTGGACAGCCAGACGGAGGAGACAGCGCCGGCAAGGATCCTGGATTTCCTGGACGGGATTTGATGCGGGGCCGGCTGCCCCTACCCCACCAGCCCCAGCGTGCCCGGCGCGAAGAGTGAATCCACCTCCACCGGGCGGGTAATTATCCCCTGTGTCAGGGCATGGCCGATCAGCTGTTCCAGCGTCTGGCGGTTGGATTCCACGCCGTAGGGAAGCGGGTCGTCCATGACCTCCATGACTCGTTCATGCAGCTTGTCGATCGCCGTGGGCTCCGCGATAGCGCCGGCCTTCAACTTTTCCACATAGAGCCGCTTCGATTCGGCGAAGGCCTCGAAGACGTCCGCGGCCAGGCCCGGATTGGCCTCCAGCACGTCATCGCGCACCACCACCAGATGGTTGATGGGATAGACGCCGCGCGCCTTCAATGCCGCAAGCCCAGCCTCGATGGCGTCCGGGATCATCGGCTCCAGCGCCGGGTGGTCCAGCGCGCCGACCGCGCCGGCCAGTTCGCCGCTTTCCAGCATTTCTTCCAGCGTCCGGCCTTCCTCAACCGGCACCACATTGGCCGGCGGGCAGTAGTCGGCCACATGCTCGTCGCCCGACAGCACCCAGGTGATCTTGCTGAGGTCCACGCCATATTCGTCCTGCAGGATGCCGCGCGCCCAGACCCCGGTGGTCACCGTATAGCCGCGGTTGACGCCGACCTTTTTGCCTTCCAGTTGCTTCGGATCGGCAATCCCGGCCTTGATATTGCGGAAGATGGCGGCGTGGTGGAAGCCGCGCACCAGGAAGATCGGCAGCGCGGTGAACTTCACCCCATGTTCGCGGGCGCAGATATAAGTGGTCAGCGCCATCTCGCTGATGTCGAATTCCAGCCCGCGCACCATGCGCCGGAAGGCCTTGACCAGCACCGGCACTTCCTCGAAATCGAAATCGAAGCTGCGGGGCTTCACGGTTCCGTTCTTGACGGCCTGGTTGTTGCCCTGGCTGCGGCTCACCGCCTTGAATCTCGGCCTCGTCATCGGGCGTCCCTCTCCAATATTGTTGTTATGACCGGCGCGCAAATTACGCGATGCCGCGCCGCGCTGTCGAGCAATCTAACAGCAGTCGCAGCCCAGCTCACCGTAATCGACCAGCGAGGGCAACAGCCAGGAGACCGGCAGGTCGTCGGCCGCGACCGCCGCCACCGGCGTGAAGAGCTTGAAGCGGTAGCGCGTGCCCTCGTCGCCGGTCCAAAAGGCGACAACGGTTTCGACCGGTGGACAGCCGGGCACCTGGCACTGGATCTCGGCGACCATGATCACGGCCTCGCCCGACAGCCCGAACCGCGCGCGCGTCCATTCGCGCACGCGCGCCAGCGCCGCCAAATGCTCCGGGTTCCTGCGAAAACTGCCCAGCATGCAAGCGGTTATAGGATATTGGAGAGGCGGGCGGAATCGCAAACGAGAGGTTCGAGCCCATGCGCCGGGATTTTTTGCGGGTTTCAGGGGTGATGTTATGGAAAATGGTGCAGGGGAATTGGTGTCCTGCGGGAGTGCCAACGGTTTATCGAGTGCAATTTCTTAAGTCGGTATTGTCCCGGAAACTCCCAAAGCGGGCCGTGGGCCGGGAACAGTCGCTACTCGCCATATTGCGTCGCCAAATCAGCGCACGCGGCTGCTAGCATGATGACTTGCCGGGAAATTTCGGTATCATCCGGTCGGCGGGTTAAAAGCACGTTATAAGAACGATAACTTGAAGGGGGGAACATGTCGAAGCTGGCACTGTCCATCGCGACCAACGATTACGATCATTTCCGCGACTTCCGGCTCGGGGACGTCAAGGCCGAGGGCATCGACCACAACTGGTTCGTCTTCACCCATCACGAATGCTTCGCGCGCTTCACGGCGAACCGCGAATTCGACCTGGCGGAACTTTCCTTCGCGAAATTCGCGACGCAAGTGACGCGCGAGGACAGCGACATCATCGGTCTGCCGGTGATCTGCTCCCGCCTGTTCCGCTTCAGCTCGTTCTACGTCAACCGCAACAGCGGCATCAAAACCGTCGGGGACCTGAAAGGCAAGCGGATCGGCTCGCCGGAATGGGCGCATTCGGCGGCCGTCTATATGCGCGGCTGGATGCACAACGAGATGGGCGTGAAGCTGAACGACGTGCATTGGTTCCAGGCCGGGGCGAATGCGCCGGGGCGCGAGGAGAAGGTGGAGTTGAACCTGCCGGAGGGCGTGAAGCTGACCCGTGTCCGCGACAAGTCGCTGAGCGAATTGCTGGCCGCGGGCGAGATCGACTGCGCCATCATCGCCCGCCCGCCGACCTGTTTCCTGGAGGGTCACCCCGATGTGGTCCGCCTCTATCCGGACTATCTGGAGATGGAGGAGCAGTCTTACGAGCAGACCGGCGTCTGGCCGATCATGCATATCATCGCGATGAAGAAACGAATCCTCGACGAGCATCCCTGGGTCGCACGCAATCTCTTGAACGCCTTCGAGGAATCGAAACGCCGCAGCCTCGAGCGCCTGTTCGATCCAGCGATCTCGCGCTACCCACTGGCTTGGCTTCCAACCTATGCCCGCCGGATGCGCGATATGTTCGGCGACGACCCCTTCCCCTACGGCATCGAGGAAAACCGTCCGACATGGGAGCAGATGGCGCTCTATACCTATCAGCAGGGCATCGCGCATCGCCAGTTCGCGCCGGAGGAGATCTTCCCCAAGGGCATCATGACCAAGGTCATCATCTGACATTGCAGGCGAGCAAAAAGAAATGAGCGAAACACCGACTTCCGGCGGACCCGTTGCCGCCGATCTGATCGCTGATCTGGCGGCGTCGAGCCGGGTGCTTGCCGCGCGCGGCGTCGTCGATGCCGCCGGACATGTATCCTTGCGTCATCCGCAGGCGCCCGACCGCTACCTGATGTCCTGCGCGAAGGCGCCGGCGCTGGTGACTCCCGACGACATCGTCGAATACGACCTGGACAGTAACCCCTGCAACGCCGGCGGGCGCGGGGTGTTTCTCGAGCGTTTCATTCATGGCGAAATCTACAAGGCCCGGCCGGACATCAACTCGATCGTGCACAGCCACTCTCCGTCGGTTATCCCGTTCGGTCTGGTCGGCGTGGATGTGAAGGCGATGTTCCACAACGCGGCCTTTCTCGCGGCCGGCGCGCCTGTGTTCGATATCAGCGAGAAATTCGGCGCGACGGATATGGTCGTCGGCGATAGCGCCCGGGGCGAGGCACTGGCCAAATCGCTGGGCGACAAGGATATTGGATTGATGCGCGCGCATGGTTCCGTCGCCTGCGGCCCAACGCTGCAAATCGCCGTATTTCGCGGGGTCTACACAGAGGTCAATGCCCGTATCCAGCACTGGACGACGGCGCTGGCCGCGGGCGGCCCGGTAGCCGCGCTGACCGAAGAGGAAGGCCGGCTGGCGGACGTGCTGAACCAGGGCGCCTGCAAGCGCGCATGGGAGCTCTGGCGCAGCGAAGTGCGGGCCGAGGCCGGCTGGTGACGATCATACAAGGGAGCATGAAATGAGCGAGACCGAACAGGCAAAGCAGCAACTCGTGGACTGCATCCGGATGCTGGAGCGGTCGGATATCATCGACTACAACGGGCATGCCAGCATCCGCACCGGCGAGGACCGCATGCTCATCAATATCGGCTCCTGCCAGCGCAGCCTGCTCACGACCGACGACATTTGCACCATCGACTTCGACGGTAATCTGGTCAAAGGGAACGGCAAGCCGCCACTGGAATTCCACCTTCACGCCGGCATCTACAAGGCGCGCCCCGACGTGCAGGCGGTGGTGCATGCGCACCCCAAATGGTCGACCTTCCTCACCATCGCCGGGGTTGGCTATCAGCCGGTGTTCGCCCAGGGCTCGCTGGTCTACCCGCTGCCGGTGCTCGATTCGCCGAATTCGATCAACAATCCGGTGATGGCGAAGCGGCTGTCGGACACGCTGGGCGACCAGCCGGCGGCGCTGATGAAGGCGCATGGCGCGGTCAGCGTCGGCAAGGACATCGTGGAAGCCTTCGTGCTGATCAACTACCTGGAAGAGAATGCCTACCGTCAGTATATGGCGATGCAGATCGGCAAGCCCTATGCGTTCACCGACGAGGAAATGCGGCTGTGCCGCGAGAAGCTGTGGAACCCTAATCTGTTCAAGCGAGCCTGGGATCACTTCCGGGCCAAGCTCGGCGCGGGCCTTCCGGCGTAACCAGGGATAGTCGCGATGTCACATCCGGAAAAATTCCTGCTGGCCGGTGTCATGGGCTGGCCGGTAATGCATTCGCGCTCGCCGCAGATGCATAATTACTGGTTCGAACAGCAGGGGCTGACCGGGACCTACGTTCCGCTGGCGATCGAACCTGGCACGCTAGGCCCGGCGCTGCGCGCGCTGCATCCGCTCGGCTTTGCTGGCTGCAACCTCACGATCCCGCACAAGCAGGACGCGATGGCCATCGTGGACGAGGTGGACGAGGTCGCGCGGCGCATCGGCGCGATCAGCTGCGTGGTGGTGCGGCCCGACGGTTCGCTGTTCGGCACCAACAACGACTGGCTGGGTTTCATCGGCAATCTGAAGCAGCAGCAGCCGGACTGGCGCGCCGACAAGGGGCCGGCGGCGGTCATCGGCGCCGGCGGCGGCGCCCGCGCGATCTGCTACGGCCTCATGCGTGAGGGCGCGCCGGAAATCCGGCTGATCAACCGCACCGTCGAGCGGGCCGAGGCCATCGCCGACGAATTCCGCGGCCCGATCCGCGCGCTGTCATGGGACGAGCGCCACGATGCACTCGACGGCACGGCCACGGTCGTCAACACGACCAGCCTGGGGATGGAGGGTCAGCCGGATCTGGACCTGCGGCTCGACCGGTTGCCGAAGGCCGCGCTCGCCACCGACATCATCTACACGCCGCTGGAGACGCCTTTCCTCGCCGCCGCGCGTGAACGCGGCAATTCCACCGTCAACGGCCTCGGCATGCTGCTGCACCAGGGGATCCCGGCGTGGAAGATGTGGTTCGGAATCGAACCCACCGTCACCGACGAATTGCGGGAGTTGATGGAGCGCAGCATCACCGGGAATTAAAGCGGCGGCGCAAACAGTCCTTATTCTGAAAGGCTGCACCCCGTCCCCCATTTTCGCCCGCTCCGTTCTCCCAGGCGGAACGTCGTTCTTGCATGAGGGCCGGAGGGTTGCTATCGCTCTTGCGTCGAGAGACGGCGGACAGAGAACGGAGGACCTCACCATTGGCTGAACAAGTGCTCGCAGCCGTGCGCACCGGCGCCCACAAGACGGAATTTCGCGAATACCCGATGCCCGATGTGCCCGACGACGGCGCCTTGATGAAGATCGAGGTCGCCGGTATCTGCGGCACCGACGTCAAGCTCTACGCCAAGCCGCAATCGCCCGACCCGGTCATCATGGGGCATGAAAATATCGGCATCATTGCCAAGGCGGGCCGCAACTTCATGGAGCGCAAGGGCGTCAAGGAAGGCGACCGGATCTTCGTCGAGCATTACCTGCCCTGCATGAAATGCGAATGGTGCCATATGGGCGAATATCGCCATTGCGAGGCGACAGACTGGCGCTTCAACCCCGACGCCATCCGCTATGGCTATACCTCGGCCGATCGCGCGCCTCATCTGTGGGGCGGCTTCGCGCAGTATATGTATCTTCCCTGGAACGCGATCATCCACAAGGTACCGGATGGGGTTTCCGCCGAGCTGGCCGGGGTCGTCACCCCGATGGCGAACGGCATCGAATGGGCATTGTTCGACTGCGACGTGGGGTATAACTCGACGGTGCTGGTGCAGGGGCCGGGACAGCAGGGGCTGTCGCAGACGGTGGCCTGCAAGCAGGCCGGCGCGTCGCTGATCATCGTCACCGGCACGTCCAAGGACAAGGCGCGGCTGGCGGTGGCGAAGAAACTGGGCGCCGATTACACCATCGTGGTGGACGAGGAAGACCCGCTGGCGCGCATCATGGAAATCACCGCCGGCCGGGGCGTCGATGTGGCGCTGGACTGCACGGCGGGCGCCGGGACCATTCCGATCCTGCTGGGCGTCGAGGCGCTAAAGCGCAAGGCCGGGACGCTGCTGATTCAGGGCGAGATGGCGGAATTCCCGAATTTCCCCGTCGGCAAGGTCACCGTGAAATACATCACCATCAAGAGCGCGCGCGGCCATGGCTACCGGTCCTGCGAACTGGCCCTGCAACAGCTCGCCTCCGACCGGTTCCCGCTGGATCTGATCACTACCCACCGATTCGGGCTGAAGGATACCGACCTTGCGATCAAGTCGGTCGGCGGCCTGGGCGAGGAAGGCGTTATTCACGTATCCCTTCTGCCCTGGGAGTAATGCATTGTCGGATGCGGAGCGCATTCCCGTTACCGTGTTGACCGGCTATCTTGGCGCCGGCAAGACGACGCTCCTCAACCGCATCCTGTCGGAGGATCACGGCCGCCGCTATGCCGTCATCGTCAACGAGTTCGGCGAAATCGGTATCGACGGCGACCTGGTGCTCAACAGCAGCGAAGAGCTGTTCGAGATGAACAATGGCTGCATCTGCTGCACGGTGCGGGGCGATCTGGTCCGCACCCTGCACGGGTTGCTGGCCAAGCAGGATGATTTCGACGCCATCATCATCGAGACCACAGGGCTGGCCGATCCCGGCCCGGTGGCGCAGACCTTCTTTATGGACCGGAGCCTGCAGGCAAAGGCCGTTCTAGACTCGGTGACCACCCTGGTCGATGCCCGCCATATCGCCCCGCGCCTGGCCGACAGCCGCGAGGCGGCGGAACAGATCGCCTTCGCCGATGTGATCATCCTCAACAAAACCGACCTTGCGGACGAGGATAGCTTGCGGGAGACCGAGGCACGGCTGCGTGGCCTGAACCCCTATGCGGCGATCCACCGCGCAGAGCGCGCCGATGTGGCGCTGGAAAAAGTTCTGGGGCAGGGCGGCTTCGACCTGGACCGCATCACCGCGCCGGAACCCGCCTGCGACACGCCGGACCATGTCCATGACGAACATTGCGGCCATGATCACGGCCACCAACATGACAGCGATATCGTCAGCGTCTCCCTGACCTCGGAAAAGCCGATGGTCGCCGCGCGGATCGGCGAATGGCTGGAGGAAATACTGACCGAACAGGGGCAGGATATCTTGCGCGCCAAGGGCATCATCGATGTCGCGGGTGATAACCGCCGGCTCGTGTTCCAGGCGGTGCATATGATGCTGGAAGGGGATTTTCAGCGGCCATGGGGTGCCGGCGAGCGGCGGCGAAGCCAGCTCGTCTTCATCGGCCGCAATCTGGATGAGGCTGCGCTGCAGGCGGGCTTCGATTCCTGCGCCGCCGACAACAACGAAATGAAACGAGTCATGACAGGAGGAAACTGATGGGAGTCGTCGTCCAGAACATTCCGCGCGCCGACAAGGCCGTGGTCGAGGGTCTCGCCAAATACGGCGTCGCCACGATTCACGAGGCGCAGGGGCGCAAGGGGCTGCTGGCCCCGGAAATCAGCCCGGTATGGCGTGGCGCGCATATCGCCGGCCCGGCGGTGACCGTCAGCCTGCCGCCCTGCGACAACTGGATGATCCATGTGGCGGTCGAGCAGTGCCAGCCCGGCGACGTCATGGTGGTCGCCCCGACCTCATATTCCGATGCCGGCTATTTCGGTGATCTGATCGCGACCTCGTTGAAGGCGCGTGGGGTCGCCGGGATCATCCTGGACTGCGGCTGCCGCGACGTTCGCGACATCACCGAGATGGGCTTCCCGGTCTGGTCGAAATGCATCTTCGCCCAGGGCACGGTCAAGGAGACGCTGGGCAGCGTAAACATCCCGGTGGTCTGCGCCGGGCAGGCCGTCAATCCTGGCGATGTGATCGTCGCCGACGACGACGGCGTGGTGGTCGTGGCGCGAAAGGAGGCGGCCGACGTGCTGGCGGCCTCGAAGGCCCGCGAAGAGAAGGAGGCGGCGTCCCGCAAGCGCTATGTGGGGGGCGAACTGGGCCTCGACGTCAACAACATGCGCGGGCCGCTGGCCGAAAAGGGCTTGAAATATATCGACTGGCAGGGGGAGGACTGAGGCCATGATCATCGATTGCCACGGCCACTACACGACCGCGCCGGCGCAGCTTCAGGCCTTCCGCGACGCCCAGATCGCCCATTTCGAGGATTCGGGCAAACCCGCGCCCGGCCCGCTGGAGATCAGCGACGACGAGATTCGCGAAAGCATCGAGATCAACCAGCTCGGCGCGATGCGCGAGCGCGGCGCCGACATGACGATCTTCTCGCCCAGGGCCGTGGGCATGGGCCATCATATCGGTGACGAGGCCATGTCGAAGGACTGGGCGCGGATCTGCAACGACATGATCCACCGCGTGGTGCGGCTGTTCCCCGACAATTTCGTCGGCGTCTGTCAGCTACCGCAATCGCCCGGCGTGCCGGTTGCAAATTGCATCGAGGAACTGGAGCGCTGTGTCAACGAACTGGGTTTCGTCGGCTGCAACCTCAACCCCGATCCCTCGGGCGGTCTGTGGCAGACAAAACCGCTGACCGACCCGGAATGGTATCCGTTCTACAAGAAGCTGGTGGAGCTGGACGTGCCCGCCATGATCCATGTGTCGGGCTCCTGCAACCCGAACTTCCACCATACCGGCGCCCATTACATCAACGCTGACACCACCGCCTTCATGCAGTTCATCCAGGGCGATCTGTTCAAGGACTTCCCGGACCTGCGGCTGATCATCCCCCATGGTGGCGGGGCGGTGCCCTATCACTGGGGCCGTTACCGCGGGCTGGCCGATATGCTGAACAAGCCTTTGCTGAGCGAGCATGTGATGAAGAACGTCTATTTCGACACCTGCGTCTATCACCAGCCGGGCATCGAGCTACTGTTCAAGGTTATCGATACCGACAATATCCTGTTCGCGTCGGAAATGTTCGGCGCGGTGAAGGGTATCGACCCGGAGACCGGCTTTCATTTCGACCACACCAAGCGCTATGTCGACAGCCTGGATATTTCCGCCGAGGACAAGCGCAAGGTCTTCGAATTGAACGCCAGGCGTGTCTATCCGCGGCTCGACGCAGCCCTGAAAGCGCGAGGGAAGTAGAGCCAGAAGGCCAGATCCGGCCTTCATCACGGCAAGGGCAGGCCGGTGGCGCCCATCGGCAGGCCCGCCGCCCGGTGCGCCGCATCCCCGATCGCCAGCAGTTGCGGTTCGCCATAGGCCGGGGCGGCGAATGTTACGCCGAACGGCAGCCCGTTCGACAGCAAGCCTGCCGGCACGGCGACGGCCGCCAGGTCCAGCAGGTTCATATAGTTCGTGTAGGCGCCGAGATTGGCGTTCAGCCGGATCGGGTCGGCCTCCACTTCCGCGATGCTGTATATGGTCCCCGCGGTCGGCGTGACCAGGACGTCGATATCGTCCCAGACCGGTTCGGTCTGCCGTTTCAGCTCCTTCAGCCGGTAGTAGGCCCGGTAGGCGTCCACCGCGGTATAGCTCTTGCCTTCCAGGATAATCTTGCGCGTCACCGGATGGGTCGCGGCCTCGTTGGCGGCGATGAAATCGCCGACGGCGGCCCTGCGCTCGTCGACCCAGGGTCCGTCATAAAGCAGCCGGGCGGTGTCCTGGAAGGGTTTGAAATCGATGACCGTCTTGCGGCCGCCCAACCGCGCCAGCCGCTCGACCGCCTTATCGAAGAGCGCGGCGGCATCGCGATTGCCGAAGAATTCCAGCTGTTCCGGCTTCGGCACGCCGAACTGGAAACCGGTGGGGACGCCAATGGGCGTGAGGGAATATCCCGCGGGCGCGGCGCGCGAAAACGCATCGCCGGGATCGTAGGCGCCGGCGACGCCCAGCACCGCCGCCGCGTCCGCGCCGGTCAGTGCGAAGATGGATACGCAATCCAGCGAGCGGCAGGCCGGCACCACACCGCGGCAGCTCAACAGGCCGCGCGTCGGTTTCAGCCCGACGACATTGTTGAAGGCGGCCGGAACGCGGCCCGACCCTGCGGTGTCGGTGCCCAGCGAAAAGGAAACCAGCCCCGCCGCCACCGCCACGGCCGACCCGGCGCTGGACCCGCCCGGAATATATGAGGGATCAAAGGAATTGCCGGGGACGCCGTAGGGCGTGCGCACCCCGACCAGGCCGGTGGCGAACTGGTCCAGGTTGGTCTTGCCGACCAGGATCGCCCCGGCATCGAGCAGGCGGGCGACCACCGGCGCCGTTTCGTCAGGGACATAGGCATAGGCCGGGCAGCCGGCCGTGGTCGGCAGGCCGGCGACATCCATATTGTCCTTGATGGCGAAAGGGACGCCATACAGGGGCAGGCCCTCGGGGCCAACCTTCTCCAACTCCTTCGCGCGGGCCATGAGGTCGGCGTCGGGCCGGCGATGTATCCAGACGTGATCGTCGCCGCGCGCCCCGATCCGTTCGATCAGGCCCGCGACCAGCGCAGCGGGGGTCAGGTCGCCGCTGCGGTAGCGCCCGGTCAGGCCGGTCAGATCCAGCGCCGTGCTCCTGCCGAACGTGATACTCATCCGTTCTCTCCAGCCTCAACTTGTTGACAAAAAAATTTATCATATGGTAAAAAATTTAGGATGTGAATAATGAACATACACGCGATCCGGACAGGGAGGTCGTCGAGGATATGGACAAGCATCGGGTTTCAGGCGTGGTGGCAGGCCGACTGACGGCCAGAGAATACCAGGACAACTTCGCCGATATCCATCCGCCGCTCAGCGCGCACGAGGCACTGGTCGAGGCGCAGCGCTGCTATTTCTGCCATGACGCGCCCTGCATGAACGCCTGCCCGACGAAGATCGACGTGCCCTTGTTCATCCGCCAGATCGCGACCGCGAACCCCAAAGGGGCGGCGCTTACCATCTTCAAGCAGAACATCGTCGGCGGCATGTGCGCCCGGGTCTGCCCGACTGAAACGCTGTGCGAGGAGGTCTGCGTGCGCAACGAGGCCGAGGAGAAGCCGGTCCGGATCGGTCTGCTGCAGCGATACGCCACCGATGCCTTGATAGAAAGCGGCGAACAGAAGTTTGCCCGCGCGGCGGCAACGGGCAGACAAGTCGCGGTGGTCGGTGCCGGCCCGGCGGGGCTCGCCTGCGCGCATCGGCTGTCGATGTACGGCCATGACGTCACACTCTTCGAGGCGAAAGACAAGCTCGGTGGGCTCAACGAATATGGCTTGGCCGCCTACAAGACGCCGGACGACTTCGCCCAGCGGGAGATTGAGTACATCCTGGGTATTGGCGGCATCGAGGTGCGTTCCGGCGCGCGGCTGGGCGAGAATGTGAGCCTCGACGATCTGGCGAAGGGCCACGACGCGGTGTTCCTGGGCCTTGGCATGGGCGGCGTCAATGCGCTGGGTATTGAAGGCGAAGACCTGGACGGGGTGGTCGACGCGATCGACTATATCGCCGAACTGCGCCAGACCCCGGACAAATCGAGGCTGCCGGTGGGCCGCCGGATCGTCGTGATCGGCGGTGGCATGACGGCGGTGGATATTGCGGTCCAGACCAAACGGTTGGGCGCGGAAGAGGTCGCCATGGTCTATCGCCGCGGGGCTGAGCAGTTGAAGGCCAGCGGCTACGAGCAGGAGCTGGCCCAGACCAGCGGCGTGCAAATCCGCCTGTGGTCCGCGCCGGTCCGCATCCTGGGCGAGGGCGGCAAGGTCGCCGGCGTCGAGTTTGAATATCAGAGCGCCGGCAATGGCGGTGGGACCGGCGGCACGGGCGAAAGCTTCGTCCTGCCGGCCGACCAGGTCTTCAAGGCCATCGGCCAGAAATTCCTGCCCGCCTGCGTCGGGGAGTCGGGCGTCGCCCTGAAGGGCAGCCGGATCGCGGTTGACGAGGAACGCCGCACCAGTGTCGCGAAGATATGGGCCGGCGGCGATTGCGTGGCCGGTGGCGAGGATCTGACCGTCGCCTCGGTCGAGGACGGCAAGCTGGCCGCGGAATCGATCCACCGCAGCCTGACCGCATGAGCGTGCCCGGGAATTTTTCGAAGAGGAGAAAGAGCCATGGCTGATCTGCGCAGCGAATTTCTGGGGATCAAATCGCCGAACCCCTTCTGGCTGGCCTCGGCCCCGCCCACCGACCGCGAGGTCAATGTCACCCGCGCTTTCAAGGCGGGCTGGGGTGGCGTGGTCTGGAAGACGCTCGGCGAGGACCCGCATATCGTCAATGTCAATGGCCCCCGTTACGGCGCGATCCACGGACCCGACCGGCAGTTGATCGGGTTCAACAATATCGAACTGATCACCGACCGCCCGCTGGACGTCAATCTTCGCGAGATCAAGGCGGTCAAGAAGGCCTGGCCCGACCGGGCGATCGTGGTCTCGCTGATGGTCCCCTGCGAGGAGAAATCCTGGAAGGCGATCCTGCCGCTGGTCGAGGAGACCGGGGCCGACGGGATCGAGCTGAATTTCGGCTGCCCGCACGGCATGTCCGAGCGCGGCATGGGTTCGGCGGTCGGCCAGGTGCCGGAATATGTCGAGATGGTCGCACGCTGGTGCAAGCAGCATACGCGCATGCCGGTGATCGTGAAGCTGACCCCGAACATTTCGGATATTCGCCAGCCGGCGCGCGCGGCGAAGGCCGGGGGCGCGGACGCGGTATCGTTGATCAACACCATCAACTCCATCATGGGGGTTGATCTAGACACCATGGCGCCCAATCCGCCGACCGACGGGAAGGGCACCCATGGCGGCTATTGCGGCCCGGCGGTCAAGCCGATCGCGCTCAACATGGTGGCGGAGATCGCCCGCGACCCGGAAACAGCGGGCCTGCCCATATCCGCGATCGGCGGCATCACCACCTGGCGCGACGCGGTGGATTTCATGGCGCTCGGCGCATCCAACGTCCAGGTCTGCACCGCGGCCATGACATACGGTTTCAAGATCGTCGAGGACATGATCGAGGGGCTTTCGGCCTTTATGGACGAAAAAGGTTACAGCGGTATCGGCGATTTCGTCGGGGCGGCGGTGCCCAACGTCACCGACTGGCAGTATCTGAACCTGAATTACGTGGTGAAGGCGCGGATCGACCAGGAACTCTGCATCAAATGCGGGCGCTGCCATATCGTCTGCGAGGACACCTCGCACCAGGCCATTACCGAGGTGAAAAACGGCGTGCGGTATTTCGACGTAAAGGACGAGGAATGCGTCGGCTGCAACCTGTGCGCCAGCGTCTGCCCGGTGGAAGGCTGCATAGAGATGGTGCAGCAGACATCCGGAACCGACGCGCGGACCGGCAAGCCGATCGACAACAGCTACGCCAACTGGACGACGCATCCCAACAATCCGCAGGCGGCTTCGGCCGCGGAGTAATACCGATGCTCGTTGGTATAAGTTTCCTCCCCCCGGATCGGGGTAACCTCGACGGGGCGGCCTTGCCGCCCCGTTTTTTTTCGACCGTCAGCGGGGCAGGATGCCGCGCAGCAATATCGAGGTCAGCGGTCCATAGGCCTCGTCGATGATCTCGTCGCGGCCGCGGTCCGGCATGACGGCTTCGATCTGGGATTCGAAGTCCGCATAATGCTGTGTGGTCGCCCAGATCATGAAGATCAGGTGGCTGGGGTCGACGTCGATGATTTTGCCTTGCCCAGCCCATGTCCCGAGCACCGCCGCCTTGCTCTCGACCAGGTCGCGGACCTGGCGCTCCAGAACCGGGCGCAGCTGCGGCGCACCATGTATGATTTCGCTGGCGAAAAGGCGCGATTCCTGTGGGTTGGTCCGCGAGAATTCCAGTTTCTTGGCGATATAGCGGGTGAGTTCCTCGGCCGGATCGCCGGACGCGCTGATTTCTTCCAGCGGCTGCAGCCACATTTCCAGCGTGCGGCGCAGAACGGCGACATAGATGTCGTGCTTGCGCCGGAAGTAATAGAGCAGGTTCGGCTTCGACATGCCGCTGGCTTTTGCGATCTGATCGACCGTCGCGCCCCGGTAGCCATAGCGGGAAAACATCTCCAGCGCGCCATCGAGAATCTTTTCCTCATTCTCGACCTGGATGCGGGTTCGCTTCCGGGTTTGCCTGGCGCGCGCTGTGTTGGAGGGGGTCATGCTTACACCGTTAATTTCACGACGCGATGCCGATACCGCGCAATATGATCTCGGTCACGGTCCGCTTGGCCTCTTCCCACTGTTCGTCCGACAATTCCTTGCCGTCGTTCAGCGTCGTGATCTGATGCCCGAAATCCGCGTAATGCTGGGTCGTGGCCCAGATCATGTAAAGCAGGTACCGGGGTTCGATGGGCAGGATCTTGCCCTCGTCGATCCAGCGCTGGATCATGCCCGCCCGCGATGCGGTCCATTCGCGCAACGTGGTTTCCAGGTAGTCCTGGATGATCGGCGCCCGCTGGATGATTTCGTTGGCCCAGACCTTCGAGCCCAGCGGCCGGCTGCGGGAGAGGTCCATCTTGGTGTGGATATAGCGGGTCAGCGCTTGCCCGGGATCGTCGCTCTCGTCCAGGGAATTGGCCGCTTCCAGCCAGATATTGAAGATATTGTCGATGACCCGCCGGTAGAGATCTTCCTTGGTTGAGAAATAGTAATGCAGGTTGGCCTTGGGGATGCCGGCGCGCTCGGCAATCCGGCTTGTGCTGGCGCCGCTGAAGCCGTATTCCGCGAACACCTCTTCCGCGGCCTCGAGGATGGCCTTCTCGTTTTCTTCGCGGATGGCAGCCTTGTGGCCGTTCCTGATCGATGCGCCTCGTGCGCTCATTCCTTGCCCCAAAAAACATTGACCGGCTGGTCAAACCCGTGCAATTATTTACCTGACCAATCGGTCAGGATTATTCGAGTTGCGTATCCGACCATAACTTGACCCTCTGGTAAAGAAAAACCATCCGCCGCGCGAATGTTACCGCGACGAGCGGCAAAAAAGATAAATTGAACAGGTAGACGGCAGTGAAACAATGGGAACATTAAAGGGCGGTCTCATTCAAATGAGGCTGAAGGGCGATACATCGATGTCGCCGGAGCAAATTCGCGACAGGATGATCGAGGCCCACATCCCGCTGATCGATGAGGCGGGCAAGCAGGGCGTCCAGGTCCTGTGCTTCCAGGAGGTCTTCACGCAACCCTATTTCTGCCCCAGCCAGGACGCCAAATGGTACGCCGCGGCCGAGAAAATCCCGGACGGCCACACCACGCGGCTGATGCAGGACTATGCCAGCAGGCACAAGATGGTGATCGTCGTCCCGATCTATGAGGAGGACCTCACCGGCGTCTATTACAACGCCGCCGCGGTGATCGACGCCGACGGCACCTATCTGGGCAAGTACCGCAAGTCCCATATCCCGCATGTCGCCGGGTTCTGGGAGAAATTCTTCTTCAAGCCCGGATCGTCGGACTGGCCGGTATTCGACACCGCCTATTGCAGGCTGGGTGTCTATATCTGCTACGACCGGCATTTCCCCGAAGGCTGGCGGGCGCTGGCGCTGCGCGGCGCGGAATATATCGTCAATCCCTCGGCGACCGTCGCCGGCGTTTCGGAATATCTGTGGCGCCTGGAACAGCCGGCCTCGGCGGCCGCCAACGGCGTCTTCATCGGCGCCGTCAACCGGGTCGGGACCGAGGCGCCGTGGAATATCGGCGAGTTCTACGGGCAGAGCTATTTCGTCAATCCGCGCGGCGAGATCGAGGCGATCGCCAGCCGCGACCAGGACGAGCTTCTGGTCCATGAGATGGATTTCGACATGGTGAAGACCATTCGCAACAACTGGCAGTTCTTCCGGGACCGGCGGCCGGAAACCTACGGCCCGCTGACCGATATCGGCCGCTGACCGGATAACGGGAGAAGAGCAATGGCGAGCGAACACAACCTTCAGATCGACGGCGGCAGGCTGTGGGACAGCCTGATGGAAATGGCCAAGATCGGCGCGACCGAGAAGGGCGGCTGCTGCCGACTGGCGCTGACCGACCTGGACCGGGAGAGCCGCGACCTGTTCGTGCGTTGGTGCCGGGAGGCCGGCTGTTCGATCAAGATCGACAAGATGGGCAATATCTTCGCCCGGCGCCCCGGCAAGAACAACGACCTGGCGCCGGTGATGACCGGCAGCCATCTCGATACCCAGCCGACGGGCGGGCGCTTCGACGGCGTCTTCGGCGTGCTCGCCGGCCTGGAGGTGGTGCGCAGCCTGAACGATCTGGGCGTCGAGACCGAGCGGCCGGTCGAGGTCGCCGTCTGGACCAACGAGGAAGGCTCGCGCTTCGCGCCGGCCATGGTGGCGTCCGGCGTGTTCGCCGGCGTCTTCGATCTGGAATACGGCCTCAGCCGGTCGGATTCCGACGGCAAAACCATGGGCGAGGAACTGCAGCGTATCGGCTATGCCGGGCCCGAGGAAGTCGGCGGCCGCGAGGTCCACGCCTTTTTCGAAACCCATATCGAACAGGGCCCGATCCTGGAGGCCGAGGACAAGACCATCGGCATCGTCACCGACGCGCAGGGCCAGCGCTGGTACGAACTGACCCTGACCGGCGTCGAATCCCATGCCGGGCCGACGCCGATGGCCCGGCGCAAGGACGCGCTTCTCGGCGCGGCGCGGATCGTCGAGCTGGTCAACCGTACCGGGCTGGACAACGCGCCGGTTGCCTGCGCGACCGTCGGCATGCTGGAGGTGCACCCCAACTCGCGCAACGTCATTCCGGGCAGAGTGTTCATGACAGTCGATTTCCGTCATCCGGATGACGACATCCTGACGAAGATGGATGCCGCGTTCCAGGCCGGCGTCGAAAAGATCACCGGCGAGATCGGCCTGGAATGCGAAATCGAGCAGATTTTCTATTACAAGCCGATTCATTTCGACGAGACCTGCGTCGCGGCGGTGCGCGAAGGCGCCGAAGCGTTCGGTTACAGCGCGCGGGAGATCGTCTCGGGCGCGGGCCACGACGCCTGCTACATGGCCAAGGTGGCGCCGACGGCCATGGTGTTCGTGCCCTGCATCGACGGCATCAGCCATAACGAGATCGAGGACGCCAAGCCGGAATGGATCACCGGCGGCGGCAATGTGCTGCTGCGGGCGATTGTCGAGAAAGCCGGCACTGCCGATTAAGGCCTAGTCAAGGAATGGACATGACACCGTCGCCAGCCCGGAGCAGGACACCGTCAGCAGCGGAAGGCGGGCGGCGAACGGTCGTCGAGACCGACAAGCTTTCGCTGACTTTCGAGACGGCGGATGGTCCCGTCCATGCCCTGTCCGAAATCGACTTGCGGGTCGAGCATGGCGATTTCGTATCGCTGATCGGGCCTTCCGGCTGCGGCAAGACGACGTTGCTGCGGGCCATCGCCGACCTGGAGCAGGCGACCGCGGGGCGCATCGAGGTCAACGGCGTCTCGCCCCACCAGGCGCGGCTCGACCGAAGCTACGGCTATGTCTTCCAGGCGCCCGCCCTCTATCCATGGCGGAACATCGAACGCAATGTGACCCTGCCGCTGGAGATCATGGGCATGTCCCGCCAGGAGCGCGCGGACTGCGCAGGCAAATATCTCGAACTGGTCGATCTGGCGGGGTTCGGGAAGAAGTTTCCCTGGCAATTGTCGGGCGGCATGCAGCAGCGCGCCTCCATCGCCCGCGCGCTCTGTTTCGACCCGGAGCTTCTGCTCATGGACGAACCCTTCGGCGCGCTCGACGAGATCGTCCGCGACCATCTCAACGAACAGCTCCTGCAACTGTGGGACAAGACCCGCAAGACCGTGGTCTTCGTCACCCACTCGATCCCCGAGGCGGTCTTCCTGTCCACCAGGATCGTCGTCATGTCGCCGCGGCCGGGACGGATCATCGACGTCATCGAGACCGACTTCCCGCGCGACCGTACGCTCGACGTCCGGGAAACCCCGGCTTTCCTGGAAGTGGCGCATCGCGTGCGCGAGGGGCTGCGGGCCGGGCATAGTTACGATGGCTGACGCGACGGCCATCGCGGGACCGCGAGTGACCATCGCCTCACGGCTGGCGGCGGGCAAGGCCGGGCCGGTCGCGGCCGTATCCCTGGTTATCGTCGCGATCTGGTATCTCGGCGCGATCTACATGAATGCCGAGATGCAGATCGACCGGTACGAGCGAGAGGAAACGGTGTGGAGCGCGGGCGACCTGGTGCGCGCGACCCTGTCGCAGGAACGGCCGCTGCTGCCGGCGCCGCACCAGATCCTGATCGAGATGAAGAAGACCATCATCGACAAGCCGATCACCTCGAAATTCAGCCTGGTCTTTCATTCCTGGGTCACCCTGTCCTCGACCCTGCTGGGGTTCGCTATCGGCACGGCGCTGGGCATTCTGCTGGCGGTCGGGATCGTCCATGTGAAGACGCTCGAGAAGAGCCTGATGCCCTGGGTGATCTCGTCGCAGACCATCCCGATCCTGGCCATCGCGCCGATGGTCGTCGTGGTGCTGGGCGCCATCGGGCTCAAGGGCCTGCTGCCCAAGGCCATCATTTCCACCTATCTGTGCTTTTTCCCGGTCACCATCGGCATGGTCAAGGGGCTGCGCTCGCCCGACCCGCTGCAGATGGATCTGATGCGAACCTACAGCGCAAGCCGCTGGCAGACCTTCTGGCTGCTGCGCTGGCCCTCGTCCCTGCCCTTCCTGTTCGCCAGCCTGAAGGTGGCGATCGCCATCAGCCTGGTCGGCGCCATCGTCGGCGAACTGCCGACCGGCGCGCAGGCCGGCCTGGGCGCGCGGCTGCTCGCGGGCTCCTACTACGGCCAGACCATCCAGATCTGGTCGGCACTGGTAACCGCGGCGCTGCTGGCGGCGACGATGGTCGCGCTGGTCGGCGTGGTCGAGCGGCAATTGCTGCGCCGCATGGGAGCCCGGCCATGATCGCCGGACTCGACAGATGGTGCGTGGCGGCGGTCGCGCTGTCTCTGGCGGCGCTGCTTTTCCCGCCGGTCGCCGGGGGCGGATGGATAGAGGACCCGGGTGTCCTGGTCGCGGCCGTTCTGGTTATCGCGCTGGCCGGGTTTTTTGCCTGGAACGGCGTGACGGCGCTCTGGCACAGCGCCGTGCTGGTCCTGCTGGTCGTTTTCGGCGCGGCGGTGTCGCTCGACCTCGTTCATTCCATGGACGGCGGAGACAGGGCCGGTTCGGGGTTCTGGCTGTTCAACCTGGCCCTGTGGGCCGCGGCCTGGCGCGGCATCGACGGTGTTGCGGTGTTCCGAAGCGTCGACCCCAGACATCAGAAATTCGTCAATCTGCTGGCCCCGGCCGCCTTCGGGCTGTGGATGATCTATCTGTGGGAAATCGCCACCGTCGGCTTCGGCGTGCCGCAGGTGCTGCTGCCGGCGCCGGGCATGATCGGCGAGCGGTTCCTGGGATCGCTCGATATTCTCTGGGACGATTTCCGGCAGACTTTCCTGAAAGCCGTACTGGCCGGCTATATCATTGGCTGCGGCAGCGGTTTCCTGATCTCGATCCTGGTCGACCGCGTGCCCTTCCTGCGGCGCGGGCTGTTGCCGCTGGGCAATCTGGTCAGCGCCCTGCCCATAGTCGGCGTCGCCCCGATCATGGTGATGTGGTTCGGGTTCGACTGGCAGTCGAAGGCCGCGGTCGTCGTCATCATGACCTTCTTCCCGATGCTGGTGAACACGGTCACCGGGCTGGCGGCGGCCGGCGCGCTGGAGCGCGAGCTGCTGCGGTCCTATGCGGCGGGCTACTGGCAGACGCTGTTCAAGCTGCGGCTGCCGGCGGCGCTGCCGTTCATCTTCAACGCTCTGAAGATCAATTCGACCCTCGCCCTGATCGGTGCGATCGTCGCCGAGTTTTTCGGCACGCCGATCGTCGGCATGGGGTTTCGCATTTCCACCGAGGTCGGGCGAATGAACGTGGACATGGTCTGGGCCGAAATCGTTGTCGCCGCCCTGGCCGGTTCCGTATTCTACGGCGTGGTCGCGATGGGCGAACGCGCCTTCACCTTCTGGCATCCCTCCTTCCGGGAGAGGCGATGACATTATTGAATATCCGGGGGACTTCAACAAAGGAGACGAAAATGAAAAAGACGGGTTTGATACTTACGGCGGCGGCGTTCGCCCTGGGCGCGACCGCGGCCCAGGCGGCGGAAAAGGTTACGCTGCAATTGAAGTGGGTCACGCAGGCGCAGTTCGCCGGCTATTACGTGGCCAAGGAAAGGGGCTTCTACGACGAGGTCGGGCTCGACGTGACGATCAATCCGGGCGGCCCGGATATCTCGCCACCGCAGATTATCGCCGGCGGCGGCGCCGATGTGGTCATCGACTGGATGCCGTCGGCGCTGGCGTCGCGGGAAAAGGGCGTGGCCTTGGTCAATATCGCCCAGCCCTTCAAGCGCTCGGGCATGATGCTGACCTGCCGCAAGGAAACCGGCATCGCCAAGCCGCAGGACTTTCGGGGCAAGACCCTCGGCGTCTGGTTCTTCGGCAACGAGTATCCGTTCCTCAGTTGGATGTCGAAGCTGGGCATCCCGACCAAGGGCGGCGACAAGGGCGTGAACGTCCTCAAGCAGGGCTTCAATGTCGACCCGCTGCTGCAGAAGCAGGCCGACTGCGTGTCGACCATGACCTACAACGAATATTGGCAGGTCATCGACGCCGGGCTGAAGCCGGACGATCTGGTCGTCTTCAAATATGAGGACGAAGGCGTGGCGACGCTGGAGGACGGGCTTTACGTCCTGGAGGATCGCCTGGCCGACGCGGCCTTCGTCGACCGCATGGCCCGCTTCGTCAAGGCCAGCATGAAGGGCTGGGCCTGGGCGCGCGATAACCAGAAGAACGCGGCCCTGATCGTGCTCGAAAACGACGCGACCGGCGCCCAGACCGAAAAGCACCAGGTTCGCATGATGGGCGAGATCAACAAGCTGACCGCCGGCTCCGACGGCACGCTGGATGCGAAGGACTACGAGCGAACGGTTCAGACCCTGCTTTCGGGCGGTTCCGATCCGGTTATCACCAAGGCGCCCAAGGGGGCCTGGACCCACGCTGTAACGGATAAAGCCAAGGCGATGTAGGGACGAGGCTTCCCGGAAGGGTTCGGCCCTTCCGGGAGGCCGTCATTGGTTGGGAGACGGCGGCGCGACCTCGTCCTTCGAGACGGTTGCTTCGCAACCTCTTCAGGATGAGGCTCCAATATATGTGCCCTCATCCTGAGGAGGGCCAAAGGCCCGTCTCGAAGGACGAGGTCGCTCGGTGCTGGTTTAGGTGTGATTGAATGGAGGAGGACGATATGTCGTTGCATATTAAAGGCGGCACGGTGGTTACGGCCGAACAGGCGTTCCGCGCCGAAGTCTATTGCGCGGACGGCAGGATTGCCGCCGTGGGCGAAAATCTCGACGTGCCGGCCGGGGCGGAGGTCGTCGATGCCGGCGGGCAGTACGTCATGCCGGGTGGAATCGACCCGCATACCCATATGCAGTTGCCCTTCATGGGCACCGTGGCCAGCGAGGATTTCTTCACCGGCACGGCGGCGGGGTTGGCCGGCGGGACGACGATGATCATCGATTTCGTGATCCCCAATCCGCAGCAGCCCCTGATGGAGGCCTACAAGCAGTGGCGCGAATGGGCCGAGAAAGCCTGCGCGGACTATTCCTTCCATGTCGCGGTGACCTGGTGGGACGAGTCCGTCCATCGCGATATGGAAACCCTTGTGAAAAAGCATGGCGTCAACAGCTTCAAGCATTTCATGGCCTACAAGGGCGCCATCATGGCGGACGACGAGATTCTGGTGAACAGTTTCCAGCGGGCGCGCGAACTGGGCGCGATCTGCACGGTGCACGCGGAAAACGGCGAGCTTGTCTTCACGCTGCAGCAGGAACTGATCGACAAGGGCATAAACGGGCCGGAAGGCCACCCCTTGTCGCGCCCGCCGCAAGTCGAGGGCGAGGCGGCCAACCGCGCGATCCGCATCGCCGAGGTGCTCGACGTGCCGCTTTATGTCGTGCACAATTCCTGCCGCCAGTCGCTGGAGGCCATCACCCGCGCCCGAAGCGAGGGGCAGCGTGTGTTCGGCGAGGTTCTGGCCGGCCATCTGCTGGTCGATGACAGCGTCTATCGGAATACCGATTTCGAATTCGCCGCCGCCCATGTGATGAGCCCGCCTTTCCGCGCCAAGGAACATCAGCGGGCGCTGTGGCGGGGTTTGCAGTCGGGCAATCTGCATACCACGGCAACCGACCATTGCTGTTTCTGCGCGCCGCAGAAGGCCGCAGGCAAGGACGATTTCCGCCTGATCCCCAACGGCACCGGCGGGGTCGAGGATCGCATGGCGGTGCTGTGGCATCACGGGGTCGGCACGGGTCGCTTGACGCCCAGCGAGTTCGTCCGCGTCACCTCGACCGCGGCGGCGCAAATCTTCAATATCTATCCGCGCAAGGGTTCGGTAAGCATCGGTGCCGACGCCGACCTTGTGGTCTGGGACCCGGAAGGCAGCCGCACGATCTCGGCCAAGACCCATCACCAGAATATCGACTTCAACATCTTCGAGGGCATGACGGTGAAGGGGATTCCCAGCCATACGGTGTCCGCCGGCAAGCTGGTCTGGAAGGATGGCGAACTGAATGTCGAAAAAGGCGCCGGAAACTATGTGGACCGCCCGCCCTTCGCGCCTTACTACGGCGCCATGCAGGAGGCGCGGCGGCGCAAGGAACCGACGGGGGTGAAGCGCAAATAACCGGATATCCGGGGGGCGACAACCAGGAATATCGTTTAAAACAGAACTGGCTTAGAAGGAGGCTTCGTAACAATGTTCAAAACCACAACAGATGGACCCTGCCGGCCGGCAGCGTTCACATCACTCATGCAGCGCGCCGCTGCCCTGCTCGCGCTGACCGCCGCCATTCTCTTCGGCGCGCCCGCGGAACAGGCCGCGGCCGCCGAAAAGCTCAAGGTCGCGGCGGTGTTCGAAACCCCGATCGAGGAACCCTGGGTCAACCAGATCCATGTCGCCCTGCTGAAGGCGAAAGCCGAGCTGGGCATCGAATATGTCTGGTCGGAAAGCGTGAAATCAGCCGATTTTGCGCGGGTCATGCGCGACTATGCGGATGGCGGTTATGGCCTGATCATGGGCGATTCCTTCGGCGCCGAGAGGATCGCGCGCCGCGTCGCCAAGGACTACCCGAATGTCGCCTTCGTGTTCGGATCGGGTATCGGCCCGGCCGAGCCAAATTTCGGCGTCTTCGACAACTGGATCCACGAACCGGCCTATCTGTCGGGCATGATCGCCGGCAAGATGACAAAGTCCAACACCGTCGGCGTGGTTGCGGCAATGCCGATCCCCGAGGTCAACCGGCTGAGCAACGCGTTCTGCGCCGGCGCCAAGGAGGCCAACGAGAAGGTGAAATGCAAGTTCTCGTTCATCGGCTCCTTCTTCGATCCGCCGAAGGCCAAGGAAGCGGCCCTGGCGCAGATCGAGGCCGGTGTCGACGTGATCTATGCAGAGCGCTTCGGCGTGGTCGAGGCCGCGGCGGAAAAAGGTGTTCTGGCGATTTCCAACATGTCCGACCAGGCCGAACTGGGCCCGGATACGGTGATTACCGGGCCGGTCTGGGACATGTGGCCGACGGTCAAATATGCCATTGCCATGGTCAAGTCCGGCGTCTTCACGGCGCAGGACCTCGGCGGTTTCTCCTATATGGGCAAGGGCGGCTCCTATCTGGCGCCTTACCACGCCTGGGAGAAGAAACTGCCGGCCGAGGTCAAGAAGATGGTCGCGGACCGCACCAAGGAAATCCTCGACGGTACCTACCGGGTGAACGTCGACGAGAGCATCCCGCAGTCCGAATAGAAACCCGATTCCGGCCCGGAGCGCCTGTCGCGCGCCGGGCCGGCATCCCTGGAACAACATCATGAGCGCGCCAACGCCCCTGCTCGCCATGCGCGGAATCGGCAAACGGTTCGGCGCGGTGCAGGCCAACCGCGACGTCGATCTGACCCTGCTGCCGGGCGATATCCTGGGGCTGCTGGGCGAGAACGGCGCCGGCAAGACCACCTTGATGAACATCCTGTTCGGGACCTACAGCCCGGACGAGGGACGCATCGAGATCGATGGGCGGCCGGTGGAGATCCACAATTCCGCCGCCGCGATCGCCCATGGCGTCGGCATGGTGCACCAGCATTTCCATCTGGTGCCGCGCCATACGGTCCTGGAAAACCTGCTGGTCGGCCGCAAGGGCCGGCGCGGGCTGCTGGACAAGGCGGCGGCGGCTAAGCGACTGGAGGAAATCGGCCGGCATTTCCAGCTTGTGCTGGACCCGGACCGGCTGGTCGGCGAGCTGACCATCGGCGAGCAGCAGCGCCTGGAAATCATCAAGGCGCTGTTTTCCGGCGCCCGCATCCTGATCCTCGACGAGCCCACCGCCGCCCTGACCCCGCAGGAGGCCGACGGGCTGTTCGATGCGCTGCGCGCCATGGCGGCCGAGGGCATGGGGGTGATCTTCATCAGTCACAAGCTGCACGAGGTCCGCGCCATCACCAGCCATGTCATGGTGATGCGCCTCGGCGAGGTTGTCGCCAATCTGGAGAACGCACCGGAGGTCAGCCAGGCCCATCTCGCCGAACTGATGTGCGGGCATGAGCTGACGCCGCCGCTAAAACCCGAAAAGCAACCGGGCCGGCCCCTGCTGCAACTGCGCGACGCGGCCACCGACGCCGCCGGGCGCACCAATCTGGCCGACATCTCGCTGGAAATCCGGGCCGGCGAGATCCTCGGCATTGCCGGGGTTTCTGGCAACGGCCAGCGCGAACTGGCCGAGGTCGTCGCCGGCATGCTGCCGCTGTCCGCCGGCAGTCTGGCGATCGACGGCGCCGCCGTGCCGCAGCCTTCGGCCACTGTCATGCAGGCGCTGGGCGTCGGCCGCATCCCCGAAGACCGCATGGGCACCGGCCTGATCACCAGCCTGCCGCTGAGCGACAGCATGGTGCTGCCCCGGATCGGCGCGGCGCCGTTCAGCCGCCATGGCATCCTCGACCGCCACGCCATCCGCGCCTTCGTCGAGGCGCAGATCGAGCGCTTCGGCATCAAGGCGGACGGCCCGGAGATCAGGGCCGGCACCCTGTCGGGCGGCAACCTGCAAAAGGCGCTGCTGGCCCGCGAACTGGCCTGGGATCCGCTGGTGCTGCTGGCGGCCCAGCCGACCCGCGGGCTGGATGTCGGCGCGACGCGCTTCGTCCATGAGCAGTTCCTCGATCTGCGCGCCCGCGACCGCGCCGTCCTGTTGATCAGCGAGGATCTTGAGGAAATCTTCACCCTCTCCGACCGCATCGCGGTGATGTATGAGGGCCGGATCATGGGCATCCTGCCGATCGCCGAGGCCGATGTGCGCAGGGTCGGCCTGATGATGGCCGGCATGGCGGACGCGGCATGATCCGCATGCGGCTGGAGCGCCGGGACAGCACGCCGGCCTGGCTCAACCTGGCGCTGCCGGTGCTCGCCGTGCTGGCGACGCTGGTGCTGTGCAGCGGGCTGGTGGCGATGGCCGGGGCCAATGTCTGGACCGCCTATTCGAAGCTGTTCCTCAGCGCGCTGGATTCGCGGTCCCATATCGTCGAGACCTTCGTCAAGGCGGCGCCGCTGATCTTCACCGGGCTGGCGGTCGCCGTCGCCTTCCGGGCCAAATTCTGGAACATCGGCGCGGAGGGCCAGCTGCTGGCGGGCGCCATGGCCGCGGCCTTCATCGGCGGGCGCGAGGGCCTGCCGGCCTGGAGCATGGCGCCGCTGATGATCATGGCCGGGGGCCTGGCCGGCGGCCTGTGGGCCTGCGTTCCGGCGATCTTGAAGACCCGCTACAAGGTCGACGACGTGGTCACCAGCCTGCTGCTGAACTTCGTGATCTTCTATGCGATGACGGCGCTGCTGGACGGGCCGTGGAAGGACCCGCTGAGCGGTTATCCGGATTCGCCCGACATCCGCATGGATGCGGAATTCCCGATCCTGCTGGAACGCACCAGGCTGCATCTCGGCGTGCTGCTGGCGCTGCTGGCGGCGCCGGCGGTCTGGTGGATCATGCGGCGGACCAGTCTGGGCTTTGCCATCCGCGCCGTCGGCGAGAATCCGGTCGCCTCGCGCTATGCCGGGATCGGCACGGGTGCGGTGATCATGATGACGGCGCTGCTGTCCGGCGCGCTCGCCGGGCTTGCCGGCGTCGGCGAGGTCGCCGGGCTGCATTTCCAGGTCATGTCGGGCATATCGCCCGGCTATGGCTATACCGGCATCGTCATCGCCATGCTGGCGCGCCTCAATCCCATCGGCGTGGTGCCGGCCGCCCTGTTCTTCGCGGTGATCGTCACCGGTGCGGAATCGATGTCGCGCGCGACCGGCGTGCCGGTCTTCCTGGCCGAGGTCATCCAGGGGGCGGCGTTGCTGACGATGCTCGTCGCCCTGCTGTTCACCAGCTACCGGGTCCGGATCGCGCGCCATGGATGAAATCCTTGCCCAGATCTTCCAGATCGGCTTCTTCGCCGCGATGATCCGCATCGCCACGCCGCTGATCTTCGCCACCATCGGCGAGCTGTTCGCCGAACGCGCCGGGGTCCTGAATCTCGGGATCGAGGGGATCATGCTGTTGTCGGCCATGGTCGGTTTCTCGGCCGCGTATTTCAGCGGCAGCCTGTGGTTCGGCATTGCGGCGGCCATGGCGGCCGGAGTCCTGTCGGGAATGCTGATGGGGTTGCTGACGGTCACCTTGGGGCTGAGCCAGCATGTCTCGGGCATCGGGGTGACGCTGCTGAATTCCGGGCTGGCCTTCTTCCTCTACCGGCTTATCTTCGGCCAGCCATCGATGCCACCCAATATCGTGGCCTTCAAGCCGGTCGCCATCCCGCTCCTGTCGGAAATTCCTGTGATCGGCCCGATCCTGTTCAATCATCATGCGCTGGTCTATGCCGCCTTCATCCTGGTGCCGCTGGCCGCCTTCATCCTGTTCCGGACCCCCTGGGGTCTGAATTTGCGCACCGTGGGCGAGAATCCCCATGCGGCAGACGGCGCCGGGGTGAATGTCGCGGCGACGCGCTATCAGGCGCTGATGCTGTCGGGCGCGCTGATGGGCGTCGCCGGCGCCTTCCTGTCGATGGCCCAGTTCAACGCCTTTACCTTCGGCGTGATCTCGGGGCGCGGCTGGGTCTGCATCGCGCTGGTGGTGTTCGGGCAATGGAGTCCCTGGCGCGCCGCCGGCGGGGCCCTGCTGTTCGCCCTCATCGACGCGCTGCAACTCCGCCTGCAGGCCAACAGCTATATCGATGTGCCCTATCAGGTCTTCCTGATGATGCCGTTCGTGCTTACCATCGTCGGCATGGCCCTGGTATCGCGCAACGCGCGCGCCCCGGCGGCGCTGTTGATGCCCTTCCGCAAGGAGGAAAGGTAATGCTCGACCTGATCGTCCGTAACGCCAGCCTGCCCGACGGCCGCAAGGGGCTGGACATCGCCGTCCAGGATGGCCGGATCGTCGCGGTCATGCCCGCCGTCGACGCCGAGGCCGCGCGGGAAATCGATGCGGCCGGGCGCCTCGTCGCGCCGCCCTTCGTCGACAGCCACTTCCACATGGATTCCACCCTGTCGCTCGGCCAGCCGCGGCTGAACGAGAGCGGCACCCTGCTGGAGGGCATCGCACTGTGGGGCGAGCTGAAACCCCATCTCACCGTGGAGTCGATCAAGGCGCGGGCGCTGGAGCTCTGCCGCTGGTCGATCGCCCGGGGCACGCTGGCGATCCGCAGCCATGTGGATGTCTGCGACGACCGCCTGCTGGCGGTATCGGCGCTGCTGGAAGTGCGCGAAGAGATCAAACCCTGGATCGACCTGCAACTCGTCGCCTTCCCCCAGGACGGCTATTTGCGCAGCCCGACGGCCGTCGACAACCTGAAACGGGCGCTCGACATGGGCGTCGACCTGGTCGGCGGCATCCCGCATTTCGAACGGACCATGGGCGACGGCGCGGCGTCGGTGCGGGTGCTGTGCGAGCTCGCCGCCGAACGCGGCCTGCGCGTCGATATGCATTGCGACGAGAGCGACGACCCGCTGTCGCGCCATGTCGAGACGCTGGCGGCCGAGGCGAAGCGGCTGGGGCTGGAAGGGCGGGTCACCGGCTCGCACCTCACCTCCATGCATTCCATGGACAATTACTATGCCAGCAAGCTGATCCCGCTGATCGCCGAGGCCGGGCTGCATGCGGTGCCGAACCCGCTGATCAACATCACCCTGCAGGGCCGCCACGACAGCTACCCGAAGCGGCGCGGCATGACCCGGGTCAAGGAGCTGATGGCGGCCGGCGTCAATGTCGCCTTCGGCCATGACTGCATCATGGACCCCTGGTACAGCCTGGGCTCGCACGACATGCTGGAGGTCGCGAGCATGGGGCTGCATGTGGCGCAGATGACCGGCATCGCCGAGATGCGCCAAGCCTTCGACGCGGTCACCGCCAACGGCGCCACGGTCATGGGTTTGGAGGATTACGGGCTGGAGCCCGGCTGCCATGCCGACTTCGTCGTCCTGCAGGCCGCCGACCCGGTCGAGGCCCTGCGCCTGAAACCGGCCCGGCTGTTCGTCGTCCGCCGCGGCCATGTCATCGCCGAGACCCCGCCGGTCGCCAGCCGCCTGGCCCTGGATGGCGAAGAGTTGTCGGTCGATTTCTCACGGACCGTGCAGTAGGCATCGAGCCGCAAAACATCCCCGGAAGGCGCCGCGACGCGCCTTGCTATTACCTGGCGGCGCGCAGTTCCTCGGCCATGGCTTCTATTTCCGTGACATCGCGGACCAGTTCGCTCCAGCCGTACCACAGCGCGTAGTCGGGATTGTTGTGGAAAGTTCCCTGGAAGGCCCGCATGCGGTGCTTCAGATGCATCTCGAACAGCCGCTGCTCGATCGTCGTCGGGGCGTCGTGGAAGGTCAGCAGGTCGGGGTAGGCATAGGCGTATCCCTTGGGCTTGGCCAGCACGCCATCCTTGTAGAGGCCGGCCACGACCCGGATGGCCCTGGCCAGCATGCGGTCCGCCTGGCGGATCATGTCGTCGCCCTTGGCCATCTGCGCCCGGGCGAAGTTGGTGGAATGGCATCTTGTGCAGGCGGCGACCAGCTTGTCGCGTTCCTTGTCGAAATCCTCCTGGGTCAGGCGCGCGACCTGTGCGGCCTTGACCACGTCGAGCCGCGCCGTGGGGTTGCCGTCGGGGTCGAGAACGCCGAGCGCCGTCAGGATGGTCGCCTGGTCGGCGGCCCATTGGGGATCCGCGGGCAACGGCAGGCGAACGGCCAGGAATCCCCATGGCGTGCGGACTTCATGGTCGCCGTCCTGCATGTGGCAGTCCTGGCAGGTGGGGGCCAGCGTCGTCTCCGGCAGCACGCCCATCTGCTTCAGGCCGTGGCGAACGCCGTGCTTGGAGCCCGAATACATTTCCCACTGCGGATGGTCGAAGCCCATATGGCAGGTCTGGCAGGCCTGCGGCTGGCGAGCCTCGACGACGGAAAAAGTGTGGCGGGTGTGGCATGAATCGCACGCCGCCGCCCCGTAGACTTCACCCTGCTCCCGGAGCCGGGCGATTTCCTCCGCGCCCTTGAGGCCGATCTTGTGGCAGCCGCCGCAGCCCTTCATGCCGTCGGCCAGAACCATGGGCATGGCGTGGGTGGTGGGCATGGCCTTGAGGGCCGCCCAGGCGAAGGCGTGTTTGCCGCGCTTGTACTGGGCCGCCCTTTCCGCGTGGCATTCGCCGCAGGTGTCGGGCGTGGGAAATTCCACCTTGTCGATGTCGGTCTTCGTGACGTGGTCCGAACCGTGGCAGTCGGCGCAGCCAATGTCGGCCTCGCTGTGTTTGCTCTGGCGCCAGTCGGCGACGATATCGGCGCTCAACGCGGCGTGACAATCCAGGCACTCCACGGCATAGGCGTCGGCGGGAAGAAGCAGAAACACGAAAATGGCAACGGCGGAGATTGTCCTGTACATCGCTGCGTACCCCCGATTTGTCGAAACAGGGCGGGACACCGGTGGCCGTACGCTTGTTTTCCCGGCGCCGGACGGCACCCGAAGAAAATAAAGCCTTGCGGTATCGCTGGGCGGCCGGAGCGGCCCGGTACCCGCCCGAAAGGGTCTAGCACGATCGGGAAATCGGGGCCAGAATTATTTTACATAAATTAAGATGGAAAACAGATAATTTAGGATTGCATCCTCGAACTCCAACTCAAGATCATCTATTGCGATTCCGTACCCCGCTTCTTGGCAAGAAGCATGGGAAGAACAATACCCACGAAGTCGGTAGCCACATGCGCCAGGATGTTTGCGGTGATGTCGCGATGCCACAGATAGAAGATCGTCAAAACTGCGCCCGGGATCATGGTCGTCAGGGCAGGCGTCCAGCCCCACAACGGAACATGCCCCAGGCCGAACATCGCGGTGACAACGACGGCGGCGAGCCAGTCGCTGCCAATGATATGCGCCAGGCGCTCGATCGCAAAGCCGCGGTAGAGCAGTTCTTCAACCGACCCGCCGACTAAGACGGCAAGCAGCAGATACCACACGGGCAGTTTTTGCAGGTCGGCAAGGGGCCTGTCGAATCCCGGCCGGCCCAACCATTCCGGAATCCGCAGGATGACCGGGCCCAACAGGAAGATGAAAAGCGCAGCGATACCAGCCGCCCAGGCGAAGGTGGAGAGACCGACAGGACGCAGGCCGAGCGAAGACAAGGGCGCGCCTTCCCAAACCAGGACAATCAGCATGATCGCCATAAGCAGCCCTAACAGGGCGGCTTGGCATAAGAGGTTGGTTGTGAGGGATCCTGGCCTGGAAGCGCCATGCGTTCCATAAAACGCAACCAGGGGCGGCCCGCCGAGAGCGATCAACAAACCAGCGATCGAGGACAGCATTTCCATGACGTGGGGTATTGTAGGCAATCAGCAGACTTGTGTCTGTCTTAAGAGAGAACGCCCCTCAACGGGTTCCTCCGCTTTTCTCTATGGGCGTTGGTGTCTGAGTAAGATGTTGGCAGGCCCGCCCCCTACAGCCATCTCAGCCAGCGGAAAATCAGCACGACGATCACGACGAGGGCGGCCTCGGCGGCGATCAGGATGGCGAAGCCGGACGGGTGGCCGGTGCCCGGTGCGCCCAGCAGGTTTGTGCCGAACAGCTCGGTAATGAAGCCGAGCGGCAAGAAGATCGCGGCGATCAGGGACAGCATGTACATGGTGCGGTTCATGCGTTCGCCCAGATCGTTGGTGATCTGGTCGTGCAGCACGGCGGCGCGCTCGATCTGCTCGGTGAGGTCCTCTTCGTAGCGGGTGATCCGGTCCTCGGTTTCGCGAAGGCTCATCCGCTGCACGTCGTTGACGTAGGAAAAGCCGCTTTCGTCGAAGGCGGCGAGCGCCTTGTGCTGCGGGGCGAGATAGCGCCGGATCGCGATGGCGTCGCGTTGCAGCTCTCCCAGCCGCGGCCGGTCGCCGGGATGATGCAGCGACCACCGCCGATCGCCGGCCAGGTCGTTCTCTATCCGCGAAATTTCCCGTTCCAGATCCAGCAGGGCCGGCTCCATGCGGTCCGCCAGCAGGCTGGCCAGCATCGCGAACAGCCCGGGCGCGTCCCTGGGCCCCTCGCCCGCCTGGATCAGGGCTTCCAAATCCTCAATCGCCATCAGCTTCCGGTGCCGCAGGGTGATAATCCGGTTCGGCTCGACCCAGATTCTTACCGAAACCATGTCTTCCGGCGACTGCCCGGGGTTCAGATTGACGCCGCGCAGCAGCACCAGAAAGCCCAGCGTCAGGTCCAGGCTGCGCGGGCGCGTCTCCTTCGCCAGCAGGATGCTCCCCACCGCCTGGTCCAGGCCGCTGGTTTCGCGAATCCACTGGCGGGCGTCGTCGGCCGCATGATCGAGGTGAACCCACAGGGCGCCCTGGCCGGGCTTCCAGTTCGCCATGCCCTCCCAGTCGAGCGGGGCGCCGCCACCCTCACCGTCCAGCACATAGGCGCATATGAGACCGTTATCGCCGTCCATGATCCTCTCCCTGATACCAAGGCTCGTTTTCCTTGAACGCACCGGCGCGCGGCACGCGACGGCGCCAAGACTAGAGCCTTTTCCGACCCTATGGAACCGCTCTGACGTGGCGATTTCGGTCCGGGGACAGGAGCGGTCCGCAGAGCGTAGCGGGACTACGGTCAAGGGCCGCGACGCAGCCCCGGACCGAAAGCGCCGCGTCCCTTCGGGTTGCCCTCCGGCGGCCATCCGCTGCGTTATCCCGCTTGCCCGATGCGCCAGCATCGCGCCGCGCGGGATGCCTGACGGTCTGGCCGCCGGAGGGCAACAGAGCGGCTCCATAGGGTCGGAAAAGGCTCTAGTGCATTTCCGGCTGCCATGGAATCGGCGCCGGCGCGCTTGATGCGGCCCCCGGGCGGCATATTATTGTTGGCCGAGAGTTTGCCGGGAACGGTTATGACTGCGCAGGCGCGATTCCAAGGGTTGACGCGGGCCGGGCTCATGGCCCAAGCTTGGATGCCCTGGGCAGCAGGACAAGCCGCGACGAAACGGTCCGGACGCTTATAAATGGATCGCCGTAGGCGGGAGGAAACGAGCCAAATGGCTGATTTATTGGGGGCAGGCGACATGGATATGAGGGTCGGCGAGGATTCAGGCGTCCATATCCAGGAATTCACCGTGCCGTTTCACTACCGGGTCTGTTTTACCGAAGGCGTCTTTCGGCCGGACAACCGCACCTTCATGCTGGAGCTGACGCGGCTGGAGCCGGCCAAGCGGCACCGCCATGTCGTCTTCGTGGACGAGGGCGTAGCGTCGGCGATGCCGGGCCTGTGCGGGCAAATTTCCGACTATGCGGACGCCTGGCCGCAGGTCCTGCAGCTTGTCGCCGCGCCGGAGGTCATCACCGGCGGCGAAGACATCAAGAACGACCCGGGCCTCGTCGCGCGCCTGCAGCACCGCATGCTGGAGTTGGGCATGGATCGCCATTCCTTCGTCGTCGGCATCGGCGGCGGCGCCTTCCTGGACATGATCGGCTATGTGGCGGCAACGACCCACCGGGGCCTGCGCATGGTGCGCATCCCGACGACCGTGCTGGCCCAGAACGATTCGGGCGTCGGCGTGAAGACCGGCGTCAACGCCCACGGGTCGAAGAATTTGCTGGGCGTGTTCGCGCCGCCCTTCTCGGTGATCAACGATTCCGATTTTCTGGAGACGCTGGACGAGCGCGACCGCCGTGCCGGCATGGCCGAGGCGGTCAAGGTCGCGCTGATCCGCGACGGCGCGTTTTTCGCGGCGCTGGAATCCAACGCGGACCGGCTGGCCGCGTTCGAGCGCACGGCGGTCGCCCATCTGATCCGCCGCTGCGCCGAGTTGCATATGCAGCAGATCGCCTTCGGCGGCGACCCGTTCGAGATGGGCAGCGCGCGGCCGCTGGATTTCGGGCACTGGTCGGCGCACAAGCTGGAATCGCTGACCGGCCACGCGGTGCGCCATGGCGAGGCGGTGGCCATCGGCATCGCTCTCGACACCCGCTATTCGGTGCGCAAGGGCCTGCTCGCCGAAGGCAATGACGAGCGGGTCTGCCGGCTGCTGGAACGGCTGGGCTTTCGTCTGTGGCATCCCGCGCTGGACGACCGCGACGCCGACGGCAAGCTCTCGGTCCTGGCCGGGCTGGAGGAATTTCGCGAGCATCTGGGCGGGCAGCTGACCATCACCCTGTTGACCGGCATCGGCACCGGCCATGAGGTCAACGAGATGGACACGGGCCTGATCGAGGAATGCCTGGACTGGCTGAAAGAGCGGGATGCGGTCAGCCGCGAACCGGCGCTCTGAGCAAGCTCCCATGAACTGGCCTGCCGCGCTTGAACTCGGGCGCGT